>JBKPCV010000138.1:0-17789 GCA_046727575.1 Actinomycetota bacterium | reverse complement strand
GCCCGCGACCGCGGTGCTCGCAGCGTGCCTCGGCGCGTTCGGGGAGAAGCCAGAGCTCGTGGCGTCTGGTATCAACCCCGGCCAGAACACCGGCCATCTCGTGCTCCACTCTGGCACGGTCGGTGCTGCGCTGACCGCGGCGGGACTGGACGTGCCGGGGTTGGCGGTCAGCCTGCAGTTCAGTATCGACGGTGACTATCTCTGGAACACCGCGGCGACGTTCGCGGCCGCCGCGGTCCAGTGGGTTGCGACGCCAGTCGATGGCGCGCCCCGCGTCCTCAACATGAATACGCCGAATGTGCCCGTCGAGGAGGTGCGGGGAATCCGCGAGGCAGAGCTCGCCGCGCACGGTGAGGTGTGGATCGCGGCAGCCGAGGTGTCGTCGGGCGGCCTCAAGCTCGAGTTCAAAGGGCGGGGTGAGGCCGCCCCCGACACCGACGTTGCACTCCTCCGCGACGGCTACGTGTCCGTCACTCCGCTCGTGAGCGTCACACGCGCGACCCTCAACGCAGAGCCCGGTCCGGCAGCGTCAATCGAGTTGGCGCGTGTCGTGGCGAACCATTCCTGAACGAGGGGCGGCCGGCAGGCGACGTTCAGGCGAACGCTCCGTACACGCGCTCGACGCTGGCCTTCCCGTGCCGGATACTCCTCGGAGCGCCATGACGTGACCATCCCCCTCCGCTCCCTTCCCCCGAGGGAACCGCTGGAGCCGGAAAGGTCACGCCATGGCCAGGAGCGAGACAACCGACACCGCCACAGGCGAGCGGGGCGCATCACGCGCCCCGCTCGTCCGTCTCGTGACTCCTGTCATGCGTCGGGTCTGAAGAACCACGCCGCCGCCGCAGCCAGCAGATCGTCGAAGCGCGCTTCGGCGTCGACCGCCCCTTCGTAACCGGCGAGCTCGAGGCTCACCGCGCCGTGTGCAGCGGCCCAGAGCACCCCCGCAATGTGCATCGGATCGGCGGCGCGGAACACGCCGACGCGGATGCAGTCGTCGACCGCGTCGACGAGCACCTGCAAGGAACGGAGGCTCTCGGTGTAGGCGTCCAAGGACGGTTCGAATCCAGGGATGGGCCGCTGGAACATCACGGAG
This sequence comes from Actinomycetota bacterium, assembly GCA_046727575.1. Classification (GTDB taxonomy): domain Bacteria; phylum Actinomycetota; class Acidimicrobiia; order IMCC26256; family DASPTH01; genus DASPTH01. Next base: position 16,696 of record JBKPCV010000138.1, on the reverse strand, counting down.
TAGTACGCGCGATTGGCAAGCGCGTTCGCCCGATACGCCCGGCCCATTCCCGCGAGCCGTTCGAGCGGCTCTGTACCGCCGACCGCTTCTAGCGCCTGGCGCAGACGCTCGAAGCCCTCGAGCCACAGGCCCTCGGCGACGCCGGCCTTCCCACCGAACATGCCGTACAGCACGGTCGTCGAGCAGCCGACGTCAGCCGCGATACGGCGCATGGTGAGGGCCTCCGGGCCCTCGGCCTCGAGCAGGGTGCTCGCCGCGTCGAGCAGCACCCGGCGCAGGGCCTCCCGGCCCGCCGCTTGCGCCCGGCGGTACGGGGTCTCCGCCAGAGCGCCAGGTTCGGAGTTGTGCACCATGACACGCAAAGGATAACATCGTCTCTGCAGAGTGACGACGTTTCTCAGCGAGGTGCAGCATGGACCTTCATGCACTGGTGCTCGCCCTGCACGTGACAGCCGGCGTCGCCGGCCTGCTGCTCGGGCCGCTCGCGATGCGGGCGGTGCTCCGAGGACGGGCGATCGATCGAGTGAGCCAGTACCACTGGGCGGTCGCGGCCGTGTGCGGCTCCGCGATCGTGCTCGCGGCGCTCGACTGGGCCGCGCTCTGGTGGTTCGTTCCGATCGCGGTGGGGTCGTACGCGTTCGCGCTCGTCGCCTACCTCCCGATCCGGCAGAGGTGGGCGGGCTGGCGCACGAGGGAGGTGCGCGGTGTCGGCGGCTCGTACATCGCGCTCTGGACGGCGGTGTTCGTCGTCAGCGCCAGTGCGTTCCCGCCGCTGTGGTTCGTGCCGACCGCAGTGGGCGCACCGCTGCTCGAACGCCTCAGCCACCGTCTCGGCGAGCGCCAACTCTCATGAGCATCTGGGCGCTGCGCCGGGCTCCTATCGCTTTCACTCGGTATTGGTGATGTCGTACGTGCGACGCCCGCTCACAACTGCGCCGGTTCGATTCGCCATCGCGTCGAAGAACTCCGCACTCGGGCGTTGCATGCGGAACTGCGGATAGAACGCGCTTGGTGTGTTGCCGGACTCGAAGAAGTCGAAGAGCTGCGATCCGTCGCGCCCAAGGGGCAAGTCCGGTCCGTCGTCGGGACCGGCGATGAACCCGTCCACCGACACCGCGAGCATCGTGAATACCTTCGCCATCTCGTCTCCTGGCTAGCGCACCGGCTGGCCGATGCCGATGAGGTTCCCCTCGCTGTCGTGGAACCAGGCGCCGCGCTCGCCCGTGCCCTTCGACGGATAGTTGCCCTCGATGTCGGCGATGCCCTCGATGGTCCGAAGGCCCGGCATGTTCACTTCCTCGAACTCGACGCCGCGCCGCTTCAGCTCGGTGACCACCGCCTCGATGTCATCGACTTCGATGGCCATCTGCGTGTGCGCGCCAGAGGCCTTGCCGGTCGACGCGAACAGCGCAAAGCGCGTCGCGCCCAGCCGATACAGCAACCCACCTTGGCGCTCTTCGGTGGGCTCCAGATCGAGCTTGTCGCGGTACCACGTCCGCGCCCGGTCGAGGTCCTGTGCAGGAAGACGCGTCGCGACGTTCGCGCCGTCGAGTGGCGCCGTTCTCGACCTCGGCGCGTACGCGATCGACAGCACGTTCCCGTCAGGATCCCTGAAGTACGCGACCTTGTTGCCGCCTGCGAACGTCGCGACGCCGCGATCGTCGGTGATGATCGGCCCTTCGGTGTAATGCTCGAACTCAACACCCTGTGCGCCGAGCTCCTCGACGGCGACGTCGATGTCGTCGACACCCCAACCCACGACGGTCGCCCGCGCCGTGCCGGCGTCGGGCGAGAAGAACACGTGCACCACTGAATCGTCGGCGCAGTGGTACGCGACGTTGTCGCCCGAATCGGTGCCGACGACGAGCCCGAGCACGCCTTCGTAGAACTCCCGTGCGCGTCTCATGTCGCTCACCGCGACTGCGGCGGCGACCTTGCACTCGCTCAAGCTGAACATCCCCGCTCCTTGTCGCGCGAAACTTGGCTGCGGTCACAGGCGAGAGGTGCGCTCCGTGGATTTCAAGCCGGAGCCGCGCGTCTGTCGCGTCCGAACGGGTCGCCGAGGAGCGATTCCGTGTGGAGCGCGCAAAGCCAGGTGTCGCCGTGGCGCACCCACGTCGACGCGTCGGCAGCCTCGAGATTCGGCTGCGTTCCATCCACCGTCAGCTGTTCGCGCACTGTGTAGGCGACGATCGCGACGTCGTCGAACAGCAGCACGTCGACGTCGCGGAGATCGAACTCGTTGAGCTTCCAGGAGGCCTGACTCATCATCGAGACAAACGTGTTCCTGTCCACTCGTGAGGCACCCTGCGCACCCGTCACGAGGCACGGGTCGTCGGTCATCCGAGCGGCAGCCTCGACGTCCTGGTCCTTCAGCGCCTGCCAGTAGCGGCGTTCGAGCTCGACGAGCTCGTCCTCGGTCGCTGTGCTCGCCATCACGGACCTCCCGTTGCAATGATGTGACGGGCTAGGTTCCCGCCCTCCCCGCCTGCCGAAACCTGCCCTCGCGTCGACGGTTCACTCTTGCACGATGACCGGTGTGCCGAGCGCGACCGCAGCCGCGAGCTGGACGAGTGGCATGCGCCGGTCGCCCGGCGCGGAGTGAGCGGTGGTTGAACCCCGACACGCGTCCAGATGACATCTCGCGAACGTCGGCTACGTTGCACCCATGACTGCTGTAGGCGACACCGCACCCGACTTCACACTGAAAGACCAGAATGGCAATGACGTCACGCTGTCGTCGTTCCGCGGCCAGCCGGTCGTGATCGTCTTCTACCCGTTCACGTTCACGGGGGTGTGCCAGGGCGAGCTGTGCGAGATCCGCGACGACCCGGGCGCGTTCCAGCGGTCAGGTGCGCAGGTGCTCGCGATCTCGTGCGACAGCCGTCACGCGCAGCGAGTCTGGGCGGAGCAGAACGGCTTCACGTTCCCAGTGCTCAGCGACTTCTGGCCGCACGGCGAAGTGGCCAAGGCCTACGGCGTGTTCAACGAGGCCCTCGGCTGCGCCAACCGCGCCACGTTCGTGATCGACAAGGACGGCAAGGTCAGCTCGACCTTCTCGTCCCCCGACCTCGGAACCCCCCGCGCCAAAGCCGAGTACGACGCCGCCCTCGCCAAGGTCGCCTGACCCCTCCATTCGTTTTGGCGTTGAGAACCGTCGCTATGTACCAGTAGTTGACGCCAAAACGGAAGGACGATCAGGTCTTCTCGTAGCGGTAGCCGACGCCGCGCACGGTCACGATCCGCTCCGGATGCGTAGGGTCGTCTTCGACCTTGGCGCGGAGCCGCTTCACGTGCACGTCGAGCGTCTTCGTGTCGCCGTAGTAGTTGGGACCCCACACGCGGTCGATGAGCACCTCACGGGTGAGGACGCGGCCGGCGTTCGCCAGCAGCAGCTCGAGCAGCTCGAACTCCTTGAGCGGCAAGGCAACCTGTTCACCCCGTACCGCCACCTCGTGGCGAGCGGCGTCGAGACGTACGTCGCCGACTTCGAGGACGTCAGAGCTCTGGTCGTCGAGCGCCCGTTCATCCGTGTGGCCGCGCCGTAACGCCGCGCGCACGCGGGCGACGAGCTCGCGCAGACGGAAGGGCTTCGTGACGTAGTCGTCGGCGCCGACCTCGAGCCCGACCACCGCGTCGATCTCCTGGTTGCGAGCCGTCACCATGATGATCGGGACCTGCGAGCGCGCGCGGATGTCGCGACACACGTCGACACCGGAGATGCGCGGCAACATGACGTCGAGCAAGACGAGCGACGGCCGCGTGGCGTTGAAACGGTCGATTGCGTCGGGACCGTCGACCGCCACCTCGATCCGGAAGCCCTCACGTTCGAGTGCGACGCGCAACGCGTCCCGGTACGACTGTTCGTCGTCGACGACGAGGATCAGCGGTGCCTCGGGCATCAGCGCAGCTCTCGCTGCTCGGCCGACCGCCCGTCGACACCATCGAGTGGGAGCATGACGCGAAACGTCGATCCCTGACCTTCGATCGACTCGACGGTGACCTCGCCGCCGTGCGCTCGTACGACGTGGCGCACGATGGCGAGCCCGAGACCGGTACCGCCGGTGTCGCGGCTCCGGGCGTGGTCGACCCGGTAGAAGCGCTCGAAGATCCGCTCGAGGTCGCGGCTCGGGATGCCGATGCCCTCGTCGGTGACGGTCAGCAGCAGATGCGCTGCGTCGACCGAGGCAGCGAGGCAGACGGAGCTGTCGGGCTCCGAGTACTTCACCGCGTTGTCGAGCAAGTTCGCGATCGCGCTCACGATCTGCCGACGATCGCACGCGATCACCGCACCTTCTGTGGTGTCGTTGACGTCGATCGAGGTGCCTGCTGCGTCCGATGCGCGCCCGACGCGGTCGATCGCATCGTCGAGCAGGACCCGAACCGGAACCGGCTCACGTCGCGGTGCCTCCTGCGTCTCGATGAGGCTCAGGTCGAGCAGGTCGTCGACGATCTGGCCGAGCCGCGCCGCTTCCTTCACCACCAGCTCGGCGAGCGGGCGGGTCACGAGCGGATCCGTCTCGGCCACGAGGGTCTCGGCGAGGATCTCGAGCGCGCCGATCGGTGTCTTGAGCTCGTGGCTCACGTTGGCGACGAAGTCGCGTCGAACGCTCTCGACGCGGTGGATCTCCGAGACGTCGTACACGAACACCGCGGCGCCGAGACGAGTGTCGCCGACGACGAGCGGGATCCCCTGGAGCCGGAGCACCGATCGCGGCGGTCCGAAGAGCTGGAGCTCGCGGTCGACCCGATGGCCCTGCCGCGCCTGTTCGAGGAGGTCGATGATCGCACGCGCCGCGACCGCATCGGCGTGGCGCGCGTGTCGGTACCGCTCAGCTTGCGTGTTCCGGAAGACCTCCTGACCGTCGGCGTCCACCACAACTACGCCGTGGCGAAGGTCGGTGAGCGCGGCGGCGAGCCGATCGCGCTCGGCGCCGGCGGCCTCCGCTGTGCCGTCGGCGTCGGTGCCGGCCTCCCCGCGGCGTTGCGGCGTCAGCCGAACCTCCCGGTGATGTATCCCTCGGTCCGAGGGTCACTCGGCGCCGTGAACAGCTTTTCGGTGTCGTCGAACTCCACCAGCCGGCCCACGCGACGCCCTTCGTCGTCGACTTCGGCAGTGAAGAACGCGGTGCGGTCGGACACGCGCGCTGCCTGCTGCATGTTGTGCGTGACGATAACGATCGTGTAGTCGCGCTTGATCTCTTCCATGAGGTCTTCGATGCGCGCGGTGGCGATCGGGTCGAGAGAAGAGCACGGCTCGTCCATGAGCACGACGTCGGGGTCAACCGCGATCGCCCGCGCGATACAGAGACGTTGCTGTTGGCCCCCGGAGAGCGAGAGGCCACTCTGCTTCAGCTTGTCCTTCACTTCGTCCCAGAGCCCGGCGCGTGTGAGTGCGTGCTCGACGATGTCACCGACCTCTGAGCGCTTGTGCCCATTGATCCGTGGCCCGTAGGCGATGTTGTCGAAGATGGTCTTCGGGAACGGGTTGGGCTTCTGGAACACCATGCCGATGCGCCGGCGTACCTCCGCGGCGTCGACCTTCGACGCGTACAGATCCTCGCCGTGGTACCTCACACTCCCGATCACCTCGGCACCCGGCGTAATGTCGTGCATGCGGTTGAGGACACGGAGAACGGTCGTCTTCCCGCATCCCGACGGACCGATGAACGCGGTGATCTCCTTCGCCGCGATCTCGAGGGTGACCTCCCGCACCGCGGTGCGCCCGCTGTACTGCACCTCGAGATCGCGCAACTCGAACACCAGGTCGCGTTGCCGCTCGTGCTCTTCTGGCGGCGTGCCCTCCTGCGGCTCGTCGGGGGCCACGATCGGAGGTCGCAGACCCGGACGCGGGGCTTCGGCTTCCTCGGTCGGTACTGTCGTCACGGCGCTGACGTTAGCGGCAAGGTCTTCCTCGGTACGCATGCGTCGGTCCAATGCTCAGGCACCCTGCCGTCGGGTGTAGACGGCAGTCACGATCCGCGCGAGCAGGGTGAAGACGAAGACGAGCACGATCAACGTGAGCGCGGCCGCCCATGCCCGGTCCTGTGGACCGGGGAACGCCGACCGAGCGTTGATGAAAATCTGTTGCGAGAGCGCGGTGGTCTGCCCGTGGAACAAGCTCCAGTTCGTGTCGTTCACGAACCCGATCGTGAAGAGCAACGGCGCCGTCTCGCCGGCGGCTCGTGCGACCGCGAGCAGCGCTCCGCTCACGATGCCCGGCGCGGCGCTCGGGAGCACCACGGTGCGGATGGTTCGGGCTCGGCGGCTCCCGAGCGCGTAGCTCCCCTCCCGGAGTTCTTGCGGGACGAGCGACAGCATCTGGTCGGTGGTGCGGATCACGATGGGCAGCATCAGGCACCCGAGGGCCAACGCGCCGGCGAACGCGTTCCGGTTGCCCGTCTCGAGCACCACGAGCGTGTAGATGAAGAGGCCCATCACGATCGACGGCACGCCGGTCATCACCTCGGCGAGGAAGCGCACGAGCCGAGCCAGCGGGCGCTGGCCCCCGTACTCGTTCAGGTAGATGCCGCCGAGGATCCCGAGCGGGATCGCCATCACGGCCGCTGCGCCCGTGGTGACGAGCGTCCCCGCGACGGCGGGTCCCATGCCCGGGCCCTCGATCCGGTCGGAGAACGGAATCGGCTTCGTCAGGAAGTCCCACGAGATCGCCTCTGAGCCGCGCTGCACCACATAAATGATGATGAACACGAGCGGTACCAGCGCGATGAAGAAGGCGAGCACGAAGAGGCCCGAGGCGATCGCGTTGCGGACCCGCCGCGCACGCGAGTGCGAGCTGCGCGTGAGCACGGACGCCATCGACGTGTCGGTCACGCAACGGCCCCGTGCTTGCGGTCGTACCCGGCGACGACGGCGCGAGCGAGGGCGCCGACGAGCACCGTGAGGACGAAGAGGATCACGCCCATCCCGATGAGCGCCGCCTGGTACGTCCCGGTCGATTCACCAAACTGGTTGGCAATGATGCTCGCGAGCGTGTCGCCCGGACCGAAGAGGTGCGGGCTGATCTCTTGGGCGCTCCCGACGAGCAACGCCACCGCGATCGTCTCGCCGATGGCCCGCCCCATCCCGATCATCACCGACGCCACCAGACCGCCGCGACTGTGCGGGAACACCGAGCCCCGAATCATCTCCCAACGCGTCGCGCCGAGCGCGTAGGACGCTTCCTTGAGCGACAGCGGCGTAGTCGCGAAGACCTCACGGGTCAACGACGTGATGATCGGTGTGATCATGATGGCGACGATGATCCCAGCGGTCATGTAGCTCAGGCCGGTAGGGCTCGGGTCGGCCGTCAGCGCCTTGAGAAGCGGAACGTCGCCCGTTGCCGACGAGATGCTCGAGTAGATGTCGGCAAGGGGTTGCCGAAGCACGGCGTAGGCCCAGAGCCCGTACACCACCGAAGGGATCGCCGCGAGCAGGTCGATCGTGTAGACGATGGGCCGGCGGAAGAGCCGTGGTGACAGCTCGTTCACGAACAACGCGATCCCGACACTGACCGGCACCGACATCACGAGCGCGATGACACCGATGAGGAAGGTGCCATAGATCATGGCCCCGGCGCCGAACTGCCCCTTGGCGGGATTCCAGTTGTCGGCGAGGACACCCAACCCCTCCGACTCGAACCACGGCCACGCGTGGTCGGCGGTGGAGTAGAGGATCAGCGCGAGGATCACGAGCACGAGCAGTCCGCTCGCGAGCGCGATCCAGCGGAAGAGACTGTCGGTGAATCGTCCCGGCGGTCGCGTGGCCCCGATCGAGCGCATCGGCTCCGGCGTGGGAGCCGGACGCGGGCGGGGCGGCGCGCTTACACCCACGAGCCCGGGCCGGATCGTAGGCAGCGCGAGCGCGCGGGATCAGCGTTGACCGATCCCGCGCGCCGCGCACGTGTCGTCAAGTTGCAGGGACGACGATCTTGTTGACCTGGGACTTCGCCTGCTTGAGCAAGCTGCTCGGCAGCTTCGCGTAGTCGACGGAAGCCGCGAGATCCTGACCTTGACCCGAACCCGTCCCGTAGATGAAGTTCAGGAACGCCCTGACCGCCGCTCCCTTCTTGGCATCGGTCTGCGTCTGGTAGACGAGCAGCCAGGTCGGCGCCGTGATCGGGTAGGCCTTCGCGCCGGGGGCGTTGAGCGGGTCGTACGTGAGATCGGGATTGACCGTCAGCCCCTGGAGCGCCGCTGAGGCTGCATCCAGCGTCGGAGCGATGTACTTGCCGCTCGCGTTCTTCACCGACGCGAATGTCAGGTCGAGCGCGTTGGCGTCGGACAAGTCGACGTACCCGATGGCGCCGGTTGTCTCCTGGATGAGACCACCGACGCCCGGGTTACCCTGCGCACCCTGCGTGCTCGCCGGCCATTGCACCGTTGAACCGGTTCCGAGCGTCCAGGTACCCGGTGCAGCCTTCACCAACCAGCCCGTGAAGTTCTCGGTGGTCCCGGAACCGTCCGAGCGGTGCACGACCGTGATCGTCTGGTCGGGGAGCTTGAGATTGGGGTTCTCCGCTTTGATCGCAGCGTCGTTCCAGTTCGTGATCTGGCCCTGGAAGATCTTGGCGACCGTGTCCGCCGAAAGTTTCAGGCCCTTCACGCCCTCGAGGTTGTACGAAACCGTGATCGGCGCGACCACCGTCGGGAAGTAGAAGAAGGGGGTCGTCGGAGCCGTGCCCGCCTTGTAGACGGCGTCACTGGCCCCGAAGTCGGTCACCTTGTTCGCGAAGTCGGTGCGGCCCTGTCCGGAACCCACGCCCTGGTAGTTGATGGTGACGGCGTGCTGCTGCTGCTTGAACGCGCCGATCGCCACCTGGTAGAAGCCGAGCGGGAACGTCGCGCCGTCTCCGTTCAGCGTGGCGGACTGGAGCTTCGTCGACGAACTCGAGGAGCTCGAAGCAGCCGTGGCGGTGCCGGCGACCATCACCGACGTGGCCGCCGCGGCCAAGACAGCTCCGCATGCACGGAAGAACGAATGTCGCATGAGGACAACCCCTTCTTGGTCCTGGCCTGCCGTTTCGCGCGGATGGTAAGGACGTCTCGTAGCGAGGCCGTGACCGCACCGTGGCGCGAAGGTGAACAACGGGCAAACAGTGGGCACGGTGGTCGTAGCGAGCGAACCAGCGGGTCGATGATGAGCACCTGTGAAGGCTTCGGTGGTCGCGAGACGGCTTCCCGACCTGCCCGTTCGCGTCGTACGGCTCGCCTCGTTGACGACCAACGCGGTCGCGGCCGGCACCGAGGCGCTCGTCGACGGCGACCTGCTCGCGGCGCAGCGCGTCGTCGACGACGACGACGCCGTCGACAGCCTTCGTCACTCGATCGAGGATGAGTGCCTCGAGCTCCTCAGCAGCGGCGGACTCGTCGCGGTGGATCTGCGCTTCGTGGCCGCGACGCTCCGAGTCGCCCACGAGCTGGAGCGGAGCGGCGACCTCATGGTGAACGTCGCCAAGACGACCTGGCGGCTCCACGAGCACGCGCTCGACAGCACCTCTCAGCGGATCGTCGAGCGGATGGGGCGGCAGGCCGCAGTGCAGCTCCGGGTCGCGGTCAACGCGTTCGCCGACCGGGACTGTTCATGGGCATCCGCGCTGGCCGACATGGACGAAGCGATGGACGACCTGGAGAGCGCGCTGTTCCGCCACATCCTGGGTGCCAGCACCCCGGAAGAGAGCGGTGTGGTGCGGGCCGTCCAGCTCGGGCTCGTCGCTCGTCACTACGAGCGCATCGGTGACCACGCGGTGACGATCGCCGAGCAAGTCCCACTCGTGGTCACGGGTCAACGCTCGCCGCGTCGGCGCCGCACGCGGCTGCCCGTGCCGAGCTGACCCACGGATCGCCAGCGTGTGGGGTGCGGGCCGGGGGGATGTCCCGCCCCCACACTCCGGCGTGGTGCGCTCTCGGTCGCGCACTCTCGACCGAGAGACTCGAACAGTCCCGTGTGGCGAGCCCGTTCGTCACTTCAACTCTATGGAGCAACGGTTGCAGGCCCGTTGCCCTCGAGTGGCGATCAGGTAAACGAGCAGTAAAGAGTGACCGGGGGCGGGGCCGATCCGTTCCGGTCGCGGGCGTTCAGCGGGCACAATGAAGCGGTGGCGACCATCCCCGTGCCGGAGAGTCACCAGGCCGACGAAGCCCGGAAGGTCTTCCACGAGAACCTCGACGAGCTGCGCATCGACGTGATTCGCCTCGCTGCCCTCACGACCGAGGCGATCGCGGGCGGTACCGCGGCGCTGCTCGACGGTGATCTCGGCGCCGCCGAGCAGGTGATCGAGAACGACGACGAGATCGACGACCTCACGCACACCATCGAAGACCGCACGTTCCTGCTCCTCGCCCGTCAGCAACCAATTGCGTCCGACCTCCGTTTCCTCGTGACGGTGATGCGGGTCGCGCACGAGCTCGAGCGCAGCGCCGACTTGATGGTCAACGTCGCGAAGACCACGCGCCGGCTCTATCCCCATCAGCTCGACCCGAAGCTCCGGGGAATCATCGATCGCATGGGATCGCAGGCGAGCAACCAGACCCGCGTGGCGATCGATGCGTTCGCCGACGCCGATCCGTCGTGGGCCGCGGCACTGGCCGACATGGACGACGCGATGGACGAGCTCACCAAGAGCCTGTTCCGCCACATTCTCGCGAGTGACAGCAGCGACGAGGCGGCCGTGCTACTGGCGGTGCAGATGGCGCTCGTGGGCCGGCACTACGAACGCATCGCCGACCATGCCGTCACGATCGCCGAGCGCGTCGGGTTCATGGTAACGGGCGAACACCCGACCCCGGAGTACGACAGCTAAACCGCGGTTACGCCTCTTCCTCGTAGCCGAGATCCCACTCCAGAATGAGGTGTTCGCGCTCGGCGTCGCGCGCGACGCGCTCGCGATTGCGGCGGAATTGCGGGTCGTGCGGCGGCAGGAGCTGGAGCCGCGCGAGCGCGCGCTGACGAAACTCGTCGATCGTGCGCCCTTCGCCGAAGATGCCGTGCACCTCCCAGTGCGGGGCAACCGGGCCGAGGTAGACGACCTTCACGTGGCCTTGTGGCGGGATCTGTTCTTCGAGCTCGTCCGACTCCGTCGACATGACCACCAGGCTAGTGGCGGCCTCCGACAATCTTGCTGGTCGAGGTCCTTGGAACCGCGACGCGTTGCCGATAGCTTGAACGGATCCCGGCTCGCGCGGTCGCTTCGCCGCGCGCGTCAGCCAACGCAACCAGAAGGAGCGCCGGTGTTCAGATGGGAATGGCTCGTCGCCGCGGCGGTAGCGTTCGGTTGCGTCGTCACGCTGTGGGCGCTGCGCCGCACGAAACCAGCACGTACACCGGATCGAGTGTTGGCGACCGTTGTCTTCACCGACATCGTGGGCTCGACCCGTCGGGCGGCGTCGCTGGGCGACCGCAAATGGCGTCGTGTCCTCGACCGTCACGACGCGGTGACGCGTGAGATGCTCGATCAGTTCCGGGGCTCGGAGGTTCGCAGCACGGGCGACGGCTTCCTCGCCACGTTCGACAGTCCGGCGCGGGCGGTGCAATGCGCCAGCGCCGCCATCGCGTCCGTCCGTCCCCTCGGCGTCCAGCTGCGTGTCGGCGTGCACGCCGGGGAGGTCGAGCTCCGAGACGATGGCATCGACGGAATCGCTGTCCACATCGGAGCGCGTGTCTGCGCGTGCGCGGCACCGAACGAGATCCTCGTGTCGCAGACCGTGAAGGACGCCACGACAGGTTCCGATCTGGAGTTCGTCGACCGCGGCGAACACGAGCTCCATGGCGTGCCCGAGCGCTGGCAGCTCTACGCCGCCCGCACCTGATCGCTGAGGACGCCGCGGGATCGGTCAAATCGGACAACACGCAGCGCGGCCAGGGTTCGCCACGCAAAGAAGCCGGGGCGTACTGTTCACACCGCCCGAAGTCTGTCAGGCTACGCCGTGGGAACCGGAAGGTGTCCCGCCGCCGTTCAACAGGGCAACTGATCAATCGAGCCCCTGGGGTGCAGATGGACGAGATAGCCCCTCCTCCCGACCACAGCGAGCAGGAGTGGATGCTGCAGGCGCGGTGCCGTTCGCTGGCACCGTCCGAGTTCTTCCCGTCCGACGGTGTGGGCGTCGAGCGAGCCCGCAAGATCTGCGACCAGTGCGGGGTGAAGGTCGAGTGCCTCGAGTACGCGCTGACCTACCGGATCGACCACGGTGTGTGGGGCGGGGCGTCCGAGCGTGAACGGCGCCGGATCCTGCGGCGTCGCCGCCTCGGCGCCAACGTCACCGCCCTCCAACCGGCGTCACCAAACCTCGTCTAGCAGAGGTGAGCGACCCGCCTCGCGGACGCTCAGCTCCTGCTTCCCGCTCTCGGCGCCTGCGGCGCCGAGCCGCTCGGGCCCCGCTTCGCTGCTCGGCGGGATACCCGCCTCGCGGACGCTCAGCTCCAGCCGAACGGGCCGAGCACGAAGTCGGCCACCTTCTCCATCGCGCTGCGGTCCGGCGTGAACCTCGTGAGCAGGCCGTCGATCGCGTCACGGGGGCTGTCGCTCACGACCGTGAACACGATGCCGTCGCGTTCCCACACGAGCACGTCGGCGCTCGCCGTGATGTAACGCCGCGCCTTGGTGCCGTCGACGTCGGTGTCCACGCCGTGCGCCGGTAAGCCACCCCAGTCGAGCTCCCCGCGCTGCTCGAGTACCGACGCCGAGAACAGCCCGTCGCTGTAGAGCAGCTCGATGCCGTCGTCGTGCCGTGACCGAGCCACGAGCTCGTATCCACCGGGTGTTCTCGGTGCCTCGTAGCCGGCCGGCACGTTCGTGAGGGGCACCGCGTCGTGCGTCGCCACTCCCGTCGGTGCGCGCAGCGGCGCCACCGTCGCGACGTCGAGATCGAGGAATTCGAGCGACCGCTGTACGCGCCCGCGTGCGTCGAGGAGGTCACGTCGGAGCAGGAGCCCCGTCACCGCATCGACAAAGAGGCGCTGCGCGGGTGTGCCGTCGCCGCGCGTCGCCTCGACCAGCTGGGTCGGGCGACCGACGATCGTCGGACCCCGACGCACCGACAGCGTCCAGCGATGATCGGGCGCGGGGGCCTTGGCCAGATCGGTCTCGACGAGTGCGCTCGACCATCCGAGCCGGTTCTTGAAGTAGGTGCGCGGCCCGCGGTCGAAGACCTCGGTGCCGCCCGTCCGCACCACGATCGCACCCCGGTCGTCGGTGATCCCGACGGTGACGTGGTTCCGCTTGCCGCCGCCGAGCCAACCGACGCGCACGACACCCGAGAACTGGAGTGCGAGCGGCGCCGCCCGCATCGCCTCGACGACCTTCACCGCCTCCCGCGACGACGGCCCGGCCGCATCCGCAGGGCTGTTCGCGCCACCGAACGCACCGAAGGCACCGACCATCACCAATGCCGCGCACGCCGACGCGACCGCCCTCCGACTCATGCCTATCGCCGTGCCACGAGCGGGCTGACCGTCGCAAGCGAGCTGATCGAATCGCCGACGTCGGAGCTCGACGCCGCGTGTTGCGTCGCAACCGCCTTGACATTCGGCCGCACCTGCGTGCGCCCCGGCAGCACCATCACCGCCACGACCGCCGCGACCGCCGCCGCGGCGCCGGCGAGCCACGCGGTCCGCACGCGACGACGACGGCGCGACTCGAGCGACGTCACCAGAGCCAGTGGTGCGTCTGCCGCCGGTTCGGTTGGCGCGGCCGCGACCCGCGCCGTCACCGCGTCCCAGAAGCCGGCGGGCGCTTCACGCGTCGGTAGCGCGCGCACCATGTCGCGCGCAATGCGCACCTCGTCGAGCTCGGCGCGGAGGTCCGCCGACGCCCCGAGCCGCGCCTCGACGTCGGCGCGCTCCTCGCCGGTCAGCTCGCCGTCGAGGTAACCCGACAGGAAGTCGTGCGACTCGTGGGCGTCGACAGGATCGGTCACGGGCCCACTCCGCCTGCGGTGAGCGCGGCGCGCAGCATGCGACGGCCGCGGTGGATTCGCGACCGCACGGTGCCGATGGGCACGCCGGTCGCGTCGGCAATCTGCTCGTACGAGAGGTCGCTCACGTCGCAGAGCACCACGGGCACCCGGAACTCCTCGGGCAGCGCCTCGAGGGCGTGCTGGATCTCGTCCGACAGTCCGGTCTCGACCTCGTCGGCGGCGGGGGCGGGAGGCAGCACCCGGCTGGGATCGTCGGGGAGCGCGTCGGCGGGGCGCCGTTTGCGCCGTCGCATCTCGTCGAGGAACACGTTGGTCACGATCCGGGCCAGCCAGCCTTCAAGGGATCCGGGCTGGTACCGCTCGAGCCCCCTGCGAACCCGCAGCAGCGCCTCTTGCACCAGATCCTGTGCGTCGTCGTCGTTGCCGGCCAAGCGGTAGGCCACGTTGTAGAGGAAGCGCCCGTGGTCGCGCGCGACCTCTTCCCACGTGGGGACACCGTCAGCCATGGACAAGAACGACGACGGGGGGCGCGCCGGTTCCCGAGTGGGGCGGGGTCGTGCGCCCGGGTGTTAGGAGTTCTTCTTGGACTCGTCCGTCGGGCCGTCGTCCTTGGCGCCCTCCTCGACGCCCGCCTTGAACTCCTTGCTGGCCTGGCCCAGGGAGCGGGCGAGCTTCGGCAGGCGGGTGCTGCCGAACAGCAGGAGCACGACGGCGAGAACGATGAGGAGCTCGGGCACTCCGAAGTTCATGGAACCAACCCTTTCGAAGGGATGTGTCCAGCCTACAGGCATGCCCGCCGGCGCTGACCTGCAGGGTCATGACTCGTCGTGGACGGCCCGGGCGATTAGCTCGACGTCGTCGACGGCGGTCGCCGCGAACGGCACGGAACCGACGCACACGACGAGCGTGCCGATCCCGAGCCCCTCCCACCGTGCCACCTGCTCACGCAGCTGCTCGACGGTGCCGACGAGCCGCCCTTCGCGCCACTGCTCGAGCGTCACTCGGTCGAGCACTCCCGCCGGGCTGACGGCCCGGAGTCGCTCGAAGCGCCGCTCGAGGTCGGCCTCGTCCTCACCACACAATGCGTAGAGACCGAGTGATCGTGCGATCGTCGCGGGGTCGCGCCCCACCGACTCGCACACGCGCTCGAGCGTCGACAGGCGTTCGCGGTACGACTCGGGCGTCCACACCCACACGGTGTTCCAGCCGTCCGCCAGCTCGGCCACCAGGCGGAGCAGGTGGTCGCCCTTGCCGCCGACGATGATCGGCGGCGTCGGCCCCTGGATCGCGGGCGGGTCGTTGCGCGCCTCGTACGCGCAGTGGAAGCGACCGTCGTATGTGAACGGCTCCCCCGACAGCAGGGCGCGACACACGATGATCGCTTCCCTCAGTCGTTCGAGTCGCTCGCGTGGCCCCGGCATCGACATGCCGATCAGCGTGTAGTCGGGTTCGTACCACCCGGCGCCGATGCCGACGTCGAGCCGTCCACCGCAGATGCGGTCGATCGTCGCCAACGACTTCGCGAGCACCGACGCGGGGCGCAGCGCTTCGCAGAGCACGAGCGTGCCGAGCCGCGGCCGCTCGACGACACGTGCGAGCGCGCCGAGCGTGACGAGAGGATCGAAGAGGTCGCGCGGCACCGGCGATCCGCCGTAGCGCGCGAGGTCGAGCGTCAGATGGTCGGACAGCCAGAGTGAGTCGTAGCCCGCGCGCTCGGCTGCCACCGCGAACTCGCGGACACTCGCCCAGTCGAGCGGGTCGCGCCCGGCGATCGAGAAGTCGTACTGGGGCAGCGCGAGGCCGAGGCGCATCGGTGGAGCCTAGAACCGGGTCGTAGCCTGAGCCGCGTGTTGGAGTGCGTCCCGAACGTGTCGGAGGGTCGCGACACGCGCGTGCTCGACCCGTTGCGCGACGCGTGCGGCGCGTCGCTGCTCGATTTGCACGCCGACGTCGACCATCACCGGTCCGTGTTCACGCTGGCCGGTCCGCGCGACCGCGACGCCGAGCAAGCAGTGCGACGACTCGCGTGCGCGGTGGCGGAGCGGGTCCATCTGGCCGATCACGACGGCGTGCACCCACGCTTCGGCGCGCTCGACGTCGTGCCGTTCGTCGCACTCGACACCATGCATCCCGACCACGCGGTCGACGCCGCCCGCGCGTTCGCGTCGTGGGCGGCCAACGCGCTCCAGGTGCCGGTGTTCCTCTACGGCGGCGCCGATCCGCACCACTGCGACCTTCCCTCCCTGCGGCGAAACGCATTCGCGGCGCGCGAGCCGGACGCCGGCCCGCTGGCGCCGCACCCTCGCCTCGGCGCGATCGCCGTCGGCGCCCGGCCGCTCCTCGTCGCCGTCAACTGCGACCTCGATCGCGACGACGTCGACCTGGCGCGCGCGATCGCACGTCGAGTCCGGGCGAGTGACGGCGGACTGCCGGGCGTGCGCGCCCTCGGCCTGCAGCTGTCGTCGCGCGCGCGTGCGCAGGTATCGATGAATCTTGTGCACCTCGCGGCCACCGGGCTGCAGCGGGCGTGTGAACGCGTTCGACAGCTCGCGCAGGAAGCGGGCGCCGACGTCGGACGCGTCGAGCTCGTGGGTCTGTTGCCGGAGGCAGAGCTGGCACGCTGCGACCCCGCGTTCTTCGAATGGTGCGGGATCGGCGCCGACCGCACGATCGAAGCGCAGATAGCGTTGCACGCGGCGTGAGCGACCTGGATCCGATCGAGCTCGACGCGCTGGCGCGTCGACACCTCTGGCTGCATTTCGCTCGCCTCGGCGCGTACGACG
>JBKPCV010000137.1:0-5481 GCA_046727575.1 Actinomycetota bacterium | reverse complement strand
CAGGATCACCTTGGGCTCGATCCCGATCTGGCACGCCAGGTCGACGATCCGGCGGCTGCCGGTGGAGAGGTCGGACACGAACTTGTCGCGGTAGTCGTCGAGCCCCATCATGGCGATCAGGTCGTCGGCGCGCTTTCCAAGGCGGCGCTCGGCGAGTACGACGTTCGGGAAGTAGAGCATCGCCGGAATCGGATCCCAGTACCGCAGAGGCCGGTCGAGTGCGACGCAAATGGTCTGGTGGACGGTGAGGGCGCCGAAGAGGCGGGCGTCCTGGAACGAACGGGCCAGGCCCATCTTGGCGCGATCTTGTGGCTTCTTGCGCGTGACGTCGCTGCCAACGAGCTCGATGGTTCCGGAGTCGGAAACGAGGAACCCCGAGACGAGGTCGAACACGGTGGTCTTGCCGGCACCGTTCGGGCCGATGATCCCGAGGATCTCGCCTTCGTGGAGCTCGAGCGAAACGCGGTCGACAGCGGTGATCCCCGAGAACCGCTTCGTGAGCTCGCGCGTCCGAAGGATGACCGCGCGCTCGCCCCCGTTGGTACTGACCGGCTCACGCGGACGCGAGGCGATCGTCCCGAGGGGCTTCTCGGTCGTGGGCTCGGCCTTGGCGGCGCCCTCGAGAAAGATCGAGCGCAGGAGGTCGGGTCGTTCGAGCAGCTCCGCGGTGAGACCGTGGAAGCGGATCGCGCCTTTCTCCATGAAGAACGCCTTGTCCGCGGTCGTGAGCGCGACGTTCACCGACTGCTCGACGAGGATGACCGTGACGCCTTGGTCGCGGAACCGTTGCACGACCTGGAGAAGCTGTTCCACGACGAGGGGCGCCAGACCGAGGGACAGCTCGTCGATCATGAGCACGTCGGGCTTCGCGAGGAACGCCATCGCCAGCGCGAGCATCTGCTGCTGACCACCTGACAGCTGCGCGGCAGGGTCGCCGAGCCGACTCCGGAGCGCGGGGAACAGCTCCAGCGCCTGCTCGGTGGCGTGCTTCACATAGTCACGGTCGCGGCGATGCATCCACAGCGCGACCTTCAGGTTCTCGCCCACGGTGAGCGACGGGAACACACCGCGGCCGCCCGGCACCTGGATCACGCCCTTCGCCGCGATGTGGTGGGGTCCCATGCCGCTGATGTCGACGCCCTCGTGGCTGATCGTGCCGTGCTTGGGTGCGACGAGACCCGAAATGGCGCGCAGCACGGTCGACTTGCCGGCTCCGTTGGTGCCGAGCAACGCGATGGTCTCGCCGCGTCGCAATTCGAGGCTGACGCCGAAGAGCACCTGAACTTGGCCGTACGCGACGTCGACGGACCGCAGACTGAGGAGGTTGGGAGTGCCGCCACTCAGGCGGAGGTCGGGGTAACTGAAGTAGTCGACGTCGGGGGCCGGCCGCGCCGGGAAACGGCGGAGGAAGGCGGGCCCGTGCCGCGCTTGCCCGTTCGCGTCGGGCGCGGTCGCCACGGCGGGTTTCGGTTTGCCCGTGAGCAACTCCGGATCGTCACCCGTATCGGCGATCAGTGATGGCACGACGAGGTCGCGACGCCGCGCAACGGCGCGGAGCCAGACGTCGCGGGCGCGATAGAGGATGGAGCCGAGTCCGCCTGGCAGCAGCCACAACACCACGATGAGCCCGATCCCGCTCCCGGCGAACTGGAACAAGAACTGGAAGCGCTGCGGGACGACGTCGCTGAACCACTCGGTGCTCTTGATGAACACCGCGCCGAGGATCGCTCCCGGTACGGAGCCGAGGCCGCCCACCACGACCATCGTGAGGACTCTGATGCTCTCGACCGGCGCGAAGATCTCCTTGCCGAGTGCCTGCTGGTGGAGGACGAGCACGCCGCCCGCGAACGACGAGATGAACCCCGCCAGCGCGAACGCCAACAGCTTGGCGCTCGTCGGACTGAGCCGGAACGCCTGGGCGTTTCGCTCGTTGTCGCGAGTGGCGATCAGGTCACGCACCGTGCGGGACCGTTGGAGCCCGCGCACCGTGACGATCACCAGGAGCAGCATCGCGACGCACATGAAGTAGAAGTCGCGTTCAGGATGGGCGCCGTCGGCTCCGATGCCGATGTGGCCGAACGGCGTCCATTGGGCAAAACGCGTGACCCGATCGAAGAGGTCGTCGGGCAGGTAGTCGAACTTGATGCCGAAGAGGCTCTGCTCGCGGTTCAACAAGAACGACGACGTCATGACGGCGAACGCGAGGGTGGTGACGGCGAGCATCAACCCCCGGATACGGAGCGCAGGGAGTCCGATGATGATCGACGCGATCGCGCCGACGCCACCGGCCAACAGAAAGCTCAGGAACGGATCCAGCTGCCAATGGACGTTGGCGGCCCCGGCGGCCGCGGCCCCGATCGCGACGAACGCGACCTGGCCGAGGCTGATCTCGCCCGCCCAGCCGGTGAGCAGCACGAGCGAGATGGCGATCATGGCGTAGATCGCGACTGCCGCCGCGAGGTTGGTGTCCTTCTCGCTGAGCATGAACGGGAGGAGGATCAGGAAACCCACGAAGAGGACGCGCAGCCCGCGCAGCGTCCACCGCACTTCGGGGAGTCGCAACAGCTCGCGTGGGATGGGGCGGACGTTGGCGGCGTTCTGCCAGCTCGACATCGCCTGGTCGTCG
Source organism: Actinomycetota bacterium (assembly GCA_046727575.1). Classification (GTDB taxonomy): domain Bacteria; phylum Actinomycetota; class Acidimicrobiia; order IMCC26256; family DASPTH01; genus DASPTH01. The sequence goes on along the minus strand of JBKPCV010000137.1, from coordinate 2,855 downwards.
ACGCGCGACTCGCGGCTGGCCCGTCGTTGGAGGAGCAGCGCTCCGATCACGATGACGAACATGATCGGGTCGAGGAGCTCCGACGAGCCCTTGTTCCAGAAGACGATCGTCTCGACCGCGCCGAGGCCGCACGAGGCCAGGAAGATCGCGGTGAAGTTCTCCATGCGCCCGATCACGGCAGCGGTCAGCGCGCGCAGAAGGATCGCCGGTCCGAACGCCGAGCCGAGGGGCAGACCGATGATGCCGGCTCGGAGAATGAGCGCGACGGTCGCGAGCAGCGCGGAGATGACCCATGCGATGTTGTGGGTGAAGCCGACGTTGACGCCGAGCAGTGACGCGCGGTCCGCGCTCTCCGAGCTTGCCCGCAACGCGATGCCGATGCTCGTGAATCGCAGGAACGCGAACAGCCCGACGCAGGCGAGGATGGTCGTGACCACCGCGAGGAGATCGTTGGCGTGGAAGATGACGGGAGGTATCTCGAAGCTGAAGTCGAAGGGTGGGTTGTACTGCGTCTGGGCGATGGTGGTGGTGTCGCTCCCGACGAGTGACTGGAGCAGGTACGGCATGGCGACGCCGATACCGGCGAGCAACTGCGCGAGACCGATCGTCACCACCATCAGGATCAGGCGTGGCGCCTTCTTGAACCGCCGGATGATGGCGAACTCGATCAATGAGCCGAGCAGTACCGCCAGGACCAGCGCAACGGGGACCGCGAGCCAGAACGACCAGCCGATCGCGGGCAGCGTGATGAGCGCGACTGCGAGGCTCGCGGGCACCGCACCGAGGTCGGCTTGCGCGAAGTTGATGACCTTGTTCGAGCGGTAGATCAGCGCGAGGCCGAACGCCACGAGCGCGGTCAGCGACCCGATGATGAAGCCCTGCACCAGCACACCGGTGGGCATGTCCCAGCCCCAGATCCACTGGGGGACGTAGTAGCCGAACGCGGCGATTGCGACGGTGACCGCCACGAAGCGGACGGTGCGGTTGTCGGCCATGTTGCGCAGCCTGACGTCGAACTTGCTCGCCGGGCTCGGTGCCTCGGGCGCCGTCAGGCCGGTCGTTGCGGTCATAGATCGCTGCAATCCTTGTCCGCGGGCAGATTGACGCCCTCGCCCGAGTTCTGATCCTGTTCGCACTGGATCTGGGCGCGCGTCTTGCCGCGGTTCAGGCCGGTGCAGGCGCGTGACTCGAGTGCGCCGTTCTTCGTCACCGTGAACCGTGCCTGCGGCCAGGCGGACTCCTCGCGGGCGTGCACGTCGACCGACTGGAAGCCCTCGGCGCTGTCGACGCCGGTCGTCGACCAGGTCGCGATGTCGCCCTTGTCGTGCTTGTCATCGCTGTCGAGGTGGATCTCGGCGCTGATGAACGAGTTGGGCGAACCCGAGAGGTGCACCAACTTGGCGTTGCGGAGCTTGCCCTTGGCGGTGAGCTTCTGCTGGATCGCCTGGACGATGTCCTCCGGCGCGCCGACGCAGTGGCGAACCGATTGCGTCGGGTTGCCGCATCCGGCGAGGATGGCAAAGCTCGCGACCGCGAGGGGGACGACCACGGCGCCCGCGACTCGACGCGTCCCCCCTGTTCGCCTCACGAGCGTCCTCCAGACCAAGGCGTTGTTCTCGTAGGGTGCGACCCCTGGCCAGGACGCAACCACACGGGGATTGCCGAGCGCAACCGGCCATCCTCGGCCAGTTTCTCGCGTGTTCGACAGCGTGTAAAGCCATTCGCGTTCGGTGCTCTGCACCGATTGCTCGCCTGAGATAGAAACACGCCAGGGGACCGAGAGGTGATCGAGGTGGCGGCAGAGAAGGACGCCCGTTCGTTCGGGAACGTGATGGAGGAGGCCTACGGCTTCAGCCAGGCCGTCAAGGTGGGCAACACCGTCTACGTGTCGGGCCAGACGGCGATGGGCGACGACTTCGGCGTCGTCGGAGGCGCCGACATGGCGGCTCAGATGCGCGCCGCGTACGAGTCGGTTGCGCGTGTGCTCGCGCTGTTCGGCGCAGGACTCGACGACGTGGTCGAAGAGGTGCTGTTCGTCACCGACGTGACCGCCGCGGCCACCTGCGCGAAGGCCGTTCGTGGTGACGTCTACGGAGAGTCCTTCGAGGTCGCGAGCAGCCTCATCGGCGTGGCCGCGCTCGGCTCGCCAGAGCTCATGATCGAGATCAAGTGCGTCGCGCACCTGTGACCGTGTCGTGACCGTGCGCGACCCCGTGCAGCTGCTCCTCGACCGTGAGGAGATTCACGACCTCGCCATGCGGTACGCCGACGGCGTCGACCGGCGCGACATGGAGCAGGTGCGCTCGTGCTTTGCCGCCGATGTCGAGGTTGTCGGCTGGGGCGGAGGGTTTCCCGATCGCGACGCCATGATCACGTACATCAGTGGTGTCGCGATTTTCCACACGACCATGCACATGTTCGGGAACCAATACATCGCGGTCGACGGCGAGCGCGGCCACGTCGACACGTACGCGATGCTCACGCACCATCGTGATGACCCAACTGGCGTGACGCGCGAAATGAACGTCAGCGGTGCTCTCTACGTCGAGGATCTCGCGAGGCGCGACGGGCGCTGGGTGATCACGCGACGCGGTGGCGAGCCGATGTGGGCCTCGATCGGCCCCGTCGACGCTGCCGCCGACGATCCCGCGACGAAGTGGTTGCTCGATCGTGCGGAGATCCGGGACGTGATCATGCAGTACGCGCTCGGCGTCGACCTGCGCGACTACGGACGCATCGCAAACTGCTTCGCGTCCGCGTTTCACGCGGTGTACGGCCCGCACGAATACACGGATCTGCACGATCTGCTCGAGTTCATTGCAGGAGTCGAGAATTTTCCGTCAACCACGCACTTC
>JBKPCV010000136.1:0-3409 GCA_046727575.1 Actinomycetota bacterium | reverse complement strand
CAACGTGTCAGCCGAGTGCTCGACGATGTGCACCACGATGTCTCGGGCCAGCCATCCGTCACACGGTGAAGGACTCACCCAACGCTCTGGCGCAGTGCGGGTGATCAATGCCTCGAAGACATCGGCACGCCGCCGGTACCTATCGGCGATCTCAGTCATGAACGTTGACCTCGAGTCAACGAAGTCGGCATTCTCATTGGGGAACGGTAGGTGACAGGCCGACAGGCGTGCTGTGACTGTTAGAGCATCGACTACCCCGAAACGCCGGTTCAAGGCCACACGTAGGTGATGCCGTTCTGTCGCGTTGCGCGCGCCCCCAATGCCGCGATCTTGAGCGTGCGTTCTGGCCGTTGTCTTGGGCAGGCGATCGGGTGCGCGGTGGCGTGGCACGCTGGGCGCGTGCAGCCACCGTCTCTGAGCGCGCGAGAGGCTGGGATCCTCGCGGGCGAGGTTCTGGGAGCGCCGGTGGTTCGGGTCGAGCATGTTCCGGTTGGCTTTGGCAATGAGAACTGGCGGGTCACCGAGGCGCGAGGGCGCAGGTACGTGTTGAAGGTCGGGCCCGTGGCATCGGCAGCGAAGTGGGCTTCGGCTGGCAGAGCTTGTGAGCTGGCTGCTTCGCGAGGGGTTCCAGTGCCGCGTCAGGTCCACTTCGCCGAGCGCGAGGATCGAGTGGTCCGCGTGTTCGAGTGGATCGAGGGACGATCCGCCATGGACGTGGCAGACGACCGGCAGCGCGTTGTCGCGTTGTTCACCAGTCTCGGAACCGCGGTCGCGGCGCTGCACGCTCTTGAGCTCGACGGCTTCAGCTCACGACTTGATGGATCCGCTCTGTCGTTTGAGCGCTGGGTCGACTACGTGGAGTACCGGCTCGATCAGGTCCGCGGGCGGTGCTTCGAGCACAGCGCAGTCGACGGGCCGATCTTGGATCGGGCGTGCGCAGTAATCACCGAGCTCGCCGAGGAGGTCGGTGACGTCGTCCGCCCCACCCTGTGTCATCGTGATCTCTACGCAGACAACCTCCTCGTCGACCAGCACGGAGCGTTGGTCGCCATCCTCGACTGGGACATGGCTGAGGCGTGGGATCCCGCGGCCGAGTGGTTCAAGCTCAACTACCTGCTCTTTCCAGCCTTCCCGGGTTCTGAGAAGATCTTCAACACCGCGTACCACACGATTCATCCTGAGCCCCTACGGTGGGCGCACCGGAAAGCCCTTGTTGATCTCATGGAAACGCTCAACACCGTCGCGAACGCGACGGCGCAAGGTTGGAACTCAGACTTCGAAACACGCAGCCGGGCTCGACTCGAAGCGTTACTCAGCCAGGGACAGCAGCAGCGATAAACGATCGGCACCCGGTGTACAAGCAACGAGCACGGTTCGGCGCGTCCGCGTGAACGCCGCGGTGCCGATCTTCAGGGGTTGATCTTGATCGCGGCATGTCCTTCGCTGCGCACGATCTGGCGCGATGCGAACAGGACCGAGAGTTCGAGACTCTTGGCAGCGCCTGTGGCAGTGTGTCTCACGCGGTGCTCAGGTCCAACGCGGTCTCGGCCAATGAGGAAGGCCAGACGATTCGTTTCATTCCGGCCTGCCACTGGGCGACGAGCATGTCATGGTCGCGTTGGCGTCCGTCTTCCGCGAGGCCGAACCGTCCGAAGAACGTCGTGCATCGGAGCCGTCGGGCCGCGGCCATCAGTGGCTCGTCGTCCAGGCAGCCCGCCTGTCGCGCGCAGTGCAGAGCGATCAGCACGGCCGCGTACGCCTGCGCGCTCGGGTACTCGACGTGACCGCTTCCCGGCCCCGCGCTCAGCGTCGGCAGAACTCGGGCTCGCAGCGCACGCAACACGGCTGCCGTGTGCGGGCCGACACCGACTGGGAAACGCACGCCCTCTTCCCACTGGGTCGGCGCGAGCACGCCATCGGCTCGGCCGTCGACCGCGTCGGCGAAGGCGTGGAGTCCTCCCGCGACCGCCCCGATGACCGACGGTCGCTTGCGCAGACGGCGCAACAGCGCGAGGTCCTGGTCGAAGCTTCCCGCCAGCAACAACACATCGGTCTCGGGAACGTCGGGCACGTCGTCGGGTGTCACGCAACCGACGACCGACATCCCGAGGCGCACTGCCGCCTGCTTGGCGCCCTCCGCCGCATGGTGTCCGAACGTGCCTCTGCCGGTGGCCACCAGAACTCGTGCCGATGGCCGATGCCGCGCGACTGCGTCGAGGATCGCCGCGAGGTACCGGCTCGCCGGTGACGCGACGGACACCACGCCGGGCAAGCTCTCGACGTCGTCGGCACTTCCACCGTGGTTCCACAGGACTCGTCCTTGCTCGCCGGCCCTCGCCGCTGCCGCGCGGACGAGATCGCTGCCGTACGGTCCGACCCACAGGTCGGCCTCGGCGAGCGCGTCGAGGGCCCGAAGGACACCGGCGTGCGTGCCTCCGTCATCGACGACCACCAACTCGGGGAGGACACAGCGGTCCCCGAAGCGAACCCCTCCTGTACTGCGAACGTCGGCCACCGCCTGTTGCAGACCAGCGGCCGCGAGACGACCTTGGACCTCATAGCGCCCCGAAAGCGAGACCGCGGCGCCCACCAGCACGCGTTGATCCAGAGCCATCACCAGCCATCATCCCGCGAACGTCCGTCTGCGTCATCCGTCCATACCGAACTCATCCAGGCCCGTGAAGAGACGGGCGTGGCAGTGCTCCGCAAGCGCGCGCATGTTGAACGTCTCGGTGACTGTCGAGCCCCTGTCTCGCGCGGTGCGGGCAAGGCCTGCGTACCTCTGACGAGACCTGAGCTCGCGTCTCGACACCGCAGGTCGGCGTGTCGTCCGTATTCGGGCAGTTCGACCAGGTCTGGCAGTGGTAACCCACGCCCGTCGCGTGGCCGACTCGACATCCGGTCACGATCTTGGCGACGATGACTCCGCCAACGGCGCAGCACTGGGTCGGCGACCGAGAACGCGCTACTTGTCGCGGTTGGTGAGCGCGAACTCCACGATGGCCATGCCCGATGCCCCTCACCGCGGGATACTCGTGGTAACGAGAACGTGGTCGGGCGATCGGCCGCGAGCGTCACTCCATGCACGGGAGGCCACGATGAGCGACTACCTGCCACTCGCCTACCGCGATTTTCGAGCCACCTACCCCGAAGTCGCCAACACCCTCGACCGCCTCGGGCAAGCCGCCGACGCGGCGGGTCCTCTCGACGAGCGCACGCGACGGCTCGTGCATCTCGGGATCGCGATCGGCGCGCTCGCCGAAGGCGCCGTGCGGTCCAATGTCCGCAAGGCCCTCGATGCGGGAGCATCCGTGGACGAGGTCCGCCACGTCTCGCTGCTGGCGATCACCACGAGTGGGTTTCCCACGGCCATCGCCGGGCTGGGATGGACCGAAGAAGTCCTCGCCGC
>JBKPCV010000135.1:0-25323 GCA_046727575.1 Actinomycetota bacterium | reverse complement strand
CTCAGGAACCAGCGACGAGCGCACCGAGCACCTCAGCCGCGCGCCTGTCGGACGCCTCGAGAAAGTGCGCATACACGTTGTGAGTCGTCGCTGGATTCGCATGGCCGAGACGTCCCGCCACTGTTCGCACCGGAATGCCGGCGGCCAGCGCCTGCGTCGCCGCGAAGTGGCGCAAGTCGTGCAAGCGGCCGGGCATGGCTGCTGCGTCGGCTGCAGTGCGGTAGCGCTTCGAGATCGTGTCCGGATGCAGATGCTGGAAGTGCTCGTTGGGGAAGACGGGAAGGTCGTTCGTGAACTTCACGCCGAGCATGTCGGCGCGCTCACTGAGGCGGTCCCGTTGACGGTCGAGCAATTCCAGAGTCGCGTTGTCGAGCGCAATGCGCCGAGCCTGATGAGTCTTCGTCGACTTGATGATCGCTTCACCGCCGATCCGCGCGACCGCGCGCTCGATCAACAGCGTTCCGGTCGTTGCGTCGAGATCGGACCAGCGCAGCCCGCAGAGCTCACCACGGCGCGCGCCGGTCACCGCGGCGAGCCAAACGAGCGTTCCGAACTCGGGATCAGTCTCGGTCAAGCCGGCGAGAAACGCGGCGACATCGTCACGCGCGGGTGGGCGGATCTCAGTTACCGGAATCCGCGGGGAACTCGCGAGCGCGGCGGGGTTGCTCGAGATCCAACCCCAGCGTTGCGCTTGCTTGAGCGCACGACGGAGCAGGGCGTGAATGTTGCGAATCGTCTTGGGCGACAGCTCGCCGCGCAGCTGCCCGTAGAACGCGTCGAGCATCGCTGGCGTCAGCTTGGCGAGCAAACTCGGTGCCAACGCCAACTCCGAGAAGCGCACCTTGTGGCTACAAGGCCTCTGACCTGCACTTGTGTGGTGGGCCGCCAGGGACTCGAACCCTGAACCTGCGGGTTAAAAGCCCGATGCTCTGCCAGTTGAGCTAGCGGCCCGTGCGCGAAAGCGTGCCACCCTCCTGCGGCTCACGCGAGGTTACGTCGAGGGTCGGGCTCGGCGTTCACATGATCTCTGCGCGGAGTTGCGCCACGCGCTCGACCGCTTCTCGCCCTGGTCCGCCGGATGTGCTCGGTTCGGAGTCGACGATCTTGTCAGCCATCGTCGCGACCGTTGCTGCGACGGAGCGTCTCAGCGCCTCGAGGTCGTACCCCCCTTCGAGGAACGCCACGAGCCGCCCCGGCTCCGGCGAGAAAGACGCGACGCGACGGGTCAGCTCGGCGTAGTCCCCGGCACTCCACGCCAGGTCGGCCAGCGGATCGTCACGATGCGCGTCGAATCCCGCCGAGACGAGCACCCACGTCGGAGCGAATCGAGCAACGACCGGCCCGACGACCTCGTCGAGCGCCGCAAGCGCGACGTCGCCGGTGGCGCCCGGCGGGAGCGGAACGTTGATCGTCAGGCCTCGTGCTTCGGGGCCGCCCACCTCGGACGCCCGCCCGGTCCCTGGGTATGCGGGCGACTCGTGAGTCGAGACGTAGAGGACCCGCGCGTCGTTCCAAAACGTGTCCTGGGTCCCGTTGCCGTGGTGGACGTCCCAGTCGACCACGAGCACCCGCTCTCCTCGGTCGACGAGCTTCGCGGCGGCGATGGCGATGTTGTTGAACAAGCAGAAGCCCTGGCCGCGCGTTCGGTTCGCATGGTGCCCTGGCGGGCGGACGACGACGAACGCGGCCGCGCCCGCTCCCTGTTCGAGCGCGTCGATCGCCGCCGGCCCGCATCCGGCGGCGAGGATCGCGGTCTCGAATGATCCGACGGAGACAACGGTGTCGGGATCGAGGGCGCCTCCGCCGGCCGCGGCGAACTGCTCGAGTGCGTCGACGTATCGCGGATCGTGCACACGAAGCAGGTCGGCGCGTTCCACCGCGTCACCTTTGACCGTGACGAGTGCGTCGCCGAGCTCGGCGTCTGCGACGCCCTGCCGCGCCGCCTCGAGGCGTGCAGGACGTTCCGGATGGCCGCGCCCCGTGTCGTGCCGATCGTGATCGAGCGACGTCACCACGACGCGCTGAGTCATTGGGACGGCCTGGTCGCGTTCCGACGAATTGCTGCCACACCGGTGTGCGGTTCACCGAGGATCTCCCCACCCACCGGGTAGCGCGGCTTCGGGGGTGTGAGCTCGTCGTGTCGGGAACGGCTCGTGACCGCCATGTTCACCCGCTGATGTGGCGCACGCCTCGGATACCGCTGCTGCGGTCCGGTCTGACCCTCGTCGTACAGCGCCGCTTCCATCTTGAACTTCCCTGGCCGGTGGAGCCAGCGCATGGTGCCACACCGATCCGGCGCAATGAACCCGCAACCGCGCGATGCCCAAAGTGGTTCCGCGAGGCGGCATGATCACGTCGTGCACCGGATGATCGCAGTCCTCGCCGTCCTCGCGGCGGGAACCCGCGGTGGCGTCCTCCCCGCGGCCGCTGCTCACGCGACCACTCCGCGCCGACGCCCCAACATCCTCTTCGTCCTCACCGACGACCTCGACGCGGCCGAGCTGCGCTTCATGCCCCACACGCGTCGGCTGATCGGCGCGCACGGCGTGACGTTCGACAACTACTTCGTGAGCAACTCGCTGTGCTGCCCGTCGCGCGTCACGACGTTGCGCGGCCAGTACTCACACAACACGGGCGTCTGGTCGAACGGCGGTTCGGACGGGGGGTTCGAACGCGCCTTTGCCGAGGGAATCGAGCAGGACACGGTGGCCACCCGCCTCGACCACGACGGCTACCGCACCGCGCTGGTCGGGAAGTACCTCAACGGCTATCCGAACATCGCCGGCGCGACCTACCGGCCACCGGGCTGGACCACGTGGGTCAGCCCGGTCGGCGGGAGTCCCTACTCGGAATACAACTATCTGCTCAACGACAACGGTCGGTTCGTGTTCCACCGCCGGCGGACGGTCGACTACGGAACTACGGCATACCTACAGCGCACGCAGCACTTCATTCGCGTATCGCATCGGGCCGGGGGGCCGTTCTTCGCGTATCTCGCGCCCTATGCGCCTCACCAGCCCGCGACTCCGGCGCCAATCGATCGTGCGAAGTTCCCGAATGCCCACGCCCCGCGGACTGCCGCGTTCGACCAGCCCGACGTGCACGCGATGCCGCGCTTCGTGCGCGACCTTCCACGGTTCAGCCGGATCGAACGCGCCGCGATCGACGACCTCTACCGACTGCGCATCCGCTCGTTGCAAGCGGTCGACCGAGGCGTGAGCGCGCTCGTGCACACCCTGCGCGTGACCCGTCAACTCAACGACACGTTCATCGTGTTCACTTCGGACAACGGCTTCCACCTCGGGCAGCACCGCCTGCCGGCGGGCAAGCAAACGGCCTACGACACCGACACCCACGTGCCTCTCCTGATCCGTGGACCCGGCATCCCTGCACACAGCCACGTCAGCCAGCTCGCAGGCAACGTCGACCTCGCTCCGACGTTCGAGGCAATGGCCGGGGCCGCTGCTCCATCGTCCACCGACGGACGAAGTTTGTTGGCGTTGGCACGCGGCAATGCACGCGCCGCCGAGAATTGGCGACATGCATACCTCATCGAGCACCGCGACGAAGAAGGTGCGGCCGAGCCGGCGCCACCGCGGCGACACACGCCCCCCTTGGAGCCCCCCGACCCCGATCAACGTAGCGCCGCACAACCTCGTTTGCGGCCGAGCGAGCACGGGCACACGCGCGAACCGCGCGACGCGCGCGTCCTGGGGCGCCATGCGCCAATCCCGGACTACGACGCGGTTCGCACACTGCGGTACCTCTACGTGCAGTACGAAAACGGCGACCGGGAGCTCTACGACACACGTGCCGACCCGGCAGAGATCCACAATCTCGCCGGTACTCGGCCGACCCTCGAGCGCGCGCTCGCCGCTCGGCTCGCCGCCCTTCGCAACTGTCGAGGACGAGGATGTCGGGTCGCCGACTCGTCCCTCCATCGCGAGGCCCGTCAGGCGCGCGCCTGACCTCGGAGGCCCGACGGTCGCCACTGCTAGGATCTCGTGGCTCAGGTGGACGTCGAGCCCCCATCGTCTAGTGGCCCAGGACGCCGCCCTTTCAAGGCGGTAACGGGGATTCGAACTCCCCTGGGGGCACCACTGGTCCTGTAGTGCAGTTTGGAGTGCACGCCGCCCTGTCAAGGCGGAGGTCGCGGGTTCAAATCCCGTCAGGACCGCGGAGGGCTTCGGCTCTCACGAGGCCGGGTAGCTCAGTCGGCAGAGCACGCGCCTGAAAAGCGCGGGGTCACCGGATCGACGCCGGTCCCGGCCACTCTCTTCGTGAGGGGGCAGGCCCCTCACGGGCTCCGCCCACACAGCTCGCGCCGCCGTCACGATGTGACCGTGGTGTACACGATCATCGCGAGGCCGACGATGACGCAATACACAGCGAACGGAGTGAGCGTGCGGGTACGGAAGTACCGCTCGAGGAACCGCACCGACGCATAGGCCGCGACACCCGCCGCGATGCTCCCGACGAGCACCTGGCTCCGGATGTGGTCGCCGTTGTGGCCGAGGAGGTCCGGCAGCTTGTAGACGCCGGCGGCGAGGATGATCGGGGTCGCGAGCATGAACGACAGCCGCATCGCGTCCTCGTGATCGAGGCCGCGGAGCAATCCCGCCACCATCGTCACGCCCGACCGGCTGATCCCGGCGAAGAGCGCAAGGATCTGTGACGAGCCGACGAAGGCACCTTCACTGAGCTCGAGTGTGTCGAGGTCGCGTCCGACATCGCCGCCCGGGTCGGCGTGGTGCGCGCGGCCGAGCACGACCGTCTGTACCGCGACACGCCGTCGCAGCTGTTCGCCGGCGAAGAGGATCAGCCCGTTGATCGTCAAGAAGACGGCGGCCGCGGTCGGCTTCGCGAAGATCGTACGGAGGTTGTGCTCGAACACGAGCCCGACCAAGCCGACCGGGATGGTTCCCACCACGAGCAGCCACGCCAGGCGCTCCACGGGCGTGTCGATGCGGTGCTTGCGAAGCGACGAGAAGAATCCCGCGATCACCTCGCGCCAGTCGCGCCAGAAGAAGACGAGCAGCGCGATCGCGGTCGCCACGTGCAACCCGACGAGGAACGCGAGGTAGAACGACTCGTCCGCCGACTGGCCCGTGACCAGCCTGTCCCAGCCGAGGAGCTCGGGGAGCAATACCGAGTGGCCGAGGCTCGAGATCGGGAACAGTTCAGTGACACCCTGCACGATCCCGATCACGATGGCTTGCAGATACGTCAGTGGCACGACGGCAACGGGCACAGGGCCACCTCCTCGGCGTCGTGCAGCATCGCACGGGGCTTCGAGCGAGCCTCCAACCGGGGCGTTGCGCGTGGCTCACGGGGGGCCCGCCCCCGACGTCCTACAACTCGGTTTGCTCGTCGACTTGCTCGAGGAACCTACGGATCTCGGAGGCGCGGAAGCGACGGTGACCGCCGAGTGTGCGGATGGCGGAGATCTTCCCCGCGCGAGCCCAGCGAGTGACGGTTTTCGGGTTCACCCGGAACATCGCAGCCACCTCAGAGGGCGTCAGCAGCTGCTCCGGCTCGTGAGCATCGTTCACCGCCATGTGGGCTCCTGAGGTTTGGGGGAAGAGTCCTGAATGTGCAGGTTAGCAGCTTCCGTTCCCCGTTCGGCTACGCCGCCGTTTCGATCGATACCCCTCCTCGACCCTCCACAATCTCCCCGACCAGCCACGCATCGTGCCCGGCGGAACGTATGAGGTCCAGGGTATCCAATCGGTCCTCGACGGCAACCACGGCAAGCATGCCCAGACCGAGATTGAAGACCTGTTCCATCTCAGAATCGGCCACGTTTCCCGCCCGCTGGATCTCCTCGAAGATCCTTGGCTCTTCCCATGTTCCGCGCACGACGTGCGCGGAACACCCGGGTGGCAGGACACGCGCGAGATTGGCCGGGATACCTCCGCCGGTGACGTGCGCGAACGCGTGGACAGGAAGCCGCTCCCCGAGCTTGCGCATCGCCGGCGCGTAGATCACGCTCGGCTGCAGGAGCTCCTCGCCGACCGTGTGATGCGCGCCGCGCCACGCCGGATCGTCGAGGCGGCGCCCGGCGCGCTCGAGCAGCGCTTTGCGAGCGAGCGTGTAGCCGTTCTGCCGCAGTCCGGGGCTCGCGATCCCGACGATCACGTCTCCCGCACGGACGCCGGCAGGGAGGAGCCTCTCCCGCTCGACCACACCGACCGCGAATCCGACCAGGTCGAACTCGCCGGGATCCATGATGTCGTGCTCCGACATCTCTCCGCCCAGCAGCGCGCAGCCCGCCATGCGACAGCCACGCGCGATGCCGGACACGATGTCGGCGATGATCTCCTCCACCAGCATCCCCGTTGAGATGTAGTCGAGGAAGAAGAGCGGCTCGCCGCCCTGCACCGCGACGTCGTCGACTGAACCCGCCACGAGGTCAATGCCGATCGTGTCGTACTTCCCCATGAGGCGCGCGATCAGCGACTTCGTACCGACGCCGTCCGTCGACGAGACGAGCAATGGGTCGCGCATGCCCTGCGACTCGAATGCGAAGAGACCGCCGAAGCCGCCGATGTCACCGACGACTTCGGGGCGGAACGTCGACCGCACGTGCTCCTTGATCAGTTCGACCGCTCGCTCGCCCGCGCCTATGTCGACGCCTGCACGCGCATAGGTGAGCGGCTCGGCGGTGGTGTCGCCGTCGTCCCTCATCGAGCCGCAGGCGCGGACGTGGGGTCGAGCTCGAGCACGAGCTTCGAGTCCGTCTCCGCGGACCGGAGCTCCGGTACCGCGATGGGATACTCGCCGGAGAGGCACGCGGTGCAGAACGACCCGGCCGACGCACCGGTCGCCTGGATCAGGCGGTCGAGCTCGAGGTATGCCAACGAGTCGACACCGATGAGATCCCGGATCTCACCCACGGACAGATCGGCTGCGAGCAACTCCGAACGGCGTCCCGTGTCGAGACCGTAGAAGCACGGCCAACGATACGGAGGTGACGAGACGCGGAAGTGCACTTCGGCGGCGCCGGCTTCGCGCAGCATCGACACGAGCTGCCGCAGCGTGGTTCCGCGCACGATGGAGTCCTCGACCACAACCAAGCGCTTCCCGCGGATGTTCTCGGCCAGGGGGTTCAACTTCAGGCGCACCCCTTGCTCGCGCAGTTGTTGGTTCGGTTGGATGAACGTCCGGCCGACGTAGCGATTACGGACGAGGCCGTCGCCGTATGGGACGCCGGACGCGCGGGCATAACCTTGGGCGGCAGGGACGCCCGATTCGGGCACCGGCATCACCATGTCGGCAGCGACCGGCGCCTGCCGCGCGAGCTCTTCACCCATGCGTTGACGCGCAGCGTGGGCATTGCGCCCGTAGAGCATCGTGTCGGGTCGCGCGAAGTACACGAACTCGAACAGGCACAGCTTGGGATCGGGATCGGCGAAGCGCCGCGAGTGCACGCCTGACGCGTCGATCACGAGGACCTCGCCCGGCTCGATCTCGCGCACGAAGTGCCCGCCTACGATGTCGAGCGCGCACGTCTCGCTCGCGAGCACCCAGCCGCCTTCGACGCGCCCCAGCACGAGCGGCCAGATGCCGTGCCGGTCGCGCACGCCGATCAGGTGCGCGTCGTCCATCATCACGAAGGAGAAGCCACCCTCGAGGCGAGGGAGAACCCGGTCGAGCGCGGCCTCGAGGTCGCGCCCGTCCGAGCGCGGCTCCATGGGGTACTCCGTCGCGATGAGCTCGGCGACGAGCGCAGAGTCGGTGGTGGAGTCGAGGCTTCCTCCGCCGGGGAGCATCCCCGGGAGCATGCCGAGTTGCTCCGCGAGGGCCGCGGTGTTGGTGAGGTTGCCGTTGTGGCCGAGCGCGAAGCCGGCGTCACCGACCTCGCGGTACACCGGCTGGGCATTGCGCCAATTGCTCGAACCGGTCGTCGAGTACCGCACGTGGCCGATCGCCAAGTGCCCGTCGAGCGGTGCGAGATTGTGCTCGTCGAAGACCTGGGTCACGAGGCCCATGTCCTTCACGACGGTGATCGTCTGCCCGTCGCTCACCGCGATGCCGGCCGACTCCTGGCCTCGGTGCTGGAGCGCGTAGAGACCGTGGTACGTGAGTTGTGCGACGCGCTGCCCTGGCGTGTACACACCGAACACACCGCACGCATGACCGGTGCTGGGATCCATCAGGTGTCCAGTATCGCCGATGACGTTGCCGGGCCTGGGCCTTGGTCGACGTTCGCCAGCGCGTGCGGGATCGTGTTGCGCCACGCGTTCGCCGCATCGCCGACCAGGACGTCGAATTCGGCGGCCGACAGGCAGTCGCCTTCTGCCAGTCCGATGTGAGCGGCGGGCACGCCCGCGACCGTCGCACGCGCCAGCACCTCGTCGAGCTGATCGGGGGCGACCGACAACACGACGCGCGATGCAGACTCGGAGAACCACGCGAGTGCCGGCACGAGGTCGCTCGAGAGCGTCAGCCGGGCGCCGCAGTCGCCTGCGATCGCCATCTCGGCGAGCGCGACCGCGAGCCCCCCGTCGGAACAGTCGTGGACGCCGTCGACGACCTCGTCGCGCACGAATGTGCAGACGAGCTCGTGCGTCGTGGCAGCCACGTCGAGAGCCGCGGCGGGGGGCCTGCCGCTACGGAAGCCGTGTGACGTCGCCCACTCCGACCCGCCCACCTCCGCGCGCGTAGCACCGAGGACGACGATCTGCGATCCGCGGTGCAGTGCAGGCGGCGGTGGCACCGCGTGGAGCTCGTCGATCACGCCGACGAGACCCACGACCGGGGTGGGGTCGATGTCGCGCCCGTGCGACTCGTTGTAGAAGCTCACGTTGCCGCCGATCACGGGAATGTGCAGCGCCTCGCACGCCTCGCTCATTCCCTCCGTCACCTCTGCGAACTGCCACATCACCTCGACGTGTTCGGGATTGCCGAAGTTCAGGCAGTTGACCAACGCGCGCGGCTCGGCACCGACGCAGGCGAGATTGCGCGCGGCCTCGATCACGGCCAGGCGAGCGCCGACGCGAGGATCGAGCGCACAGAAGCGCGCCTTGCCGTCGGTGGTGAGGCCGAGTCCGCGTCGCGAGCCCTTGAGCCGGAGCACCGCGGCGTCGCCACCGGGGCCCACCACGGTGTTCAGGAACAGCTGGTGGTCGTACTGGCGGAACACCGCCGACTTGTCGGCGATCGTGGGGCGCGCGAGCAGGTCGAGCAGTTCGCCGGAGAGGTCGGTGCCGGACGGGAACCGCGCCGCGAGCATGCGCGCGGGATCGTCGGCCTGGTGGGCGGCGAGGTCGGGCGGCGGCGCCACAGGGCGCTGATAGACGGGACCGTCACCGAGACTGTCAACCGGAACGTCGGCAAGCGGCGCGCGGTCCGACGACACGCCGGGGGCGGTGTCGCCGCGCGGAGGCTCGGGGTTTGCACCGGCGACGCCCAACGCATCGAAGAGACCGTCATAGACGCGGAACCGACCGGTGTCGGTGACGCGGCCGACGACCGTCGCTCGAATTTCCCACCGGTCGCAGAGGGCGAGCACCGCATCGAGGTCGGCAGGCATGACGATCGCGAGCATCCGTTCCTGGCTCTCCGACGTCATCACCTCGACCGCGTTCATGCCCGGCTCGCGCTTCGCGACCCGCGCGATGTCGACGTCCATCCCGGCCCCGGTCTTCGCCGCGGTCTCCGACGCTGCGCACGACAGTCCGGCCGCACCGAGGTCTTGCACGCCGACCGCGAGCCCGGCCTCGAGGAGTTCGAGGGTCGCCTCGATGACGCGCTTCTCTTCGAAGGGGTCCCCGACTTGTACCGACGGTCGCTTCAATGCGGAGCCCTGTTCGAAGCCGGCGGACGCGAGCACGCTCGCGCCGCCGATGCCGTCGCGCCCGGTAGACGATCCGAGCAACACCGCGAGATTGCCGTCACCCTCGGCCTTCGCGAGCACGAGCCGCTCGCGTGGCAGCACACCGACGCAGAGCACATTGACGAGAGGATTGTCGCGGTAGCAGTCGTCGAACACGACCTCGCCGCCGACCGTCGGAACACCGACCGCGTTGCCGTACCCGCTGATCCCGGCGACAACGTGCTCGAAGAGATAGCGCGCGCGAGGGTCGTCGAGCGGTCCGAAGCGCAGAGGATCCATGAGTGCGATCGGGCGCGCGCCCATGGAGAACACGTCGCGGATGATCCCGCCGACGCCGGTGGCCGCGCCCTGGTACGGCTCGACGGCCGAGGGGTGGTTGTGACTCTCGATGCGCACCGCGACCGCCATGCCATCGCCGACGTCGATGACGCCGGCGCCCTCGCCCGGACCGACGAGCACCCACGGCGCCTCGGTCGGGAAACGACGCCGATAGATCATCGACGACTTGTAGGAGCAGTGCTCCGACCACATCACCGCGTACATGGCGAGCTCGAGCTCCGTGGGTTCGCGGGCGAGGAGGCCTTCGACCTCGCCGAGCTCGGCGTCGGTCAGTCCAAGTTGGCGATGCAGCGGCTCGGTCGTCGTCATTGCAGTACACCCATGCTACTGGCTGCTCATTTGGCAGTTGTTGGAACCGACCTTCTTCGACATTGCGGGAGTGCAGCCATAGCACTGATATGGTGAAACGCCGGGCAATGACACGTGAAAAGGTGGAGACGCGACATGGCGAAGAGCACTGCGAAGCGTGGGCGCACGATGACCGCGCAGCACAAGGCGGCTTTGGCCCAGGGAAGGGCCGAGGGTAGAGCGGTGAAGAGCTATCTCGAGGCCCTCGACAAGAACCGTCCTAGGCGAGGCCGCAAGCGCACCGGCGAATCGATCAAGAAGCGCCTCAGCGCGATCGATGCACAACTTCCCGACGCGTCTCCCCTGTTACGGCTCCAGCTCGTCCAGGAACGAATGGACCTCGAGAAGGAGGTGTCGCAGCTCGACGCCAAGGTCGACCTGTCTTCGCTCGAGGCCGCATTCGTGAAGACCGCGGGCCAGTACGCGGAACGCAAGGGAATCACTTACGCCGCGTGGCGCCAGTTGGGCGTGTCGGCCGAGACCCTGAAGAAGGCCGGCATCACGCGCTGAGCTCCGCGTCGCGCACGTCCGACGCCGCCGACAGCAACGAACGGAGCAGCACGACGCCGTCGTCCGATCCGAGCAGCGTGTCGCTCGCGCGTTCCGGGTGGGGCATCAGGCCCACCACGTTCCCACGCTCGTTGGCGATGCCGGCGACGTCGTCGAGGCTGCCATTGGGATTGTCGACATAACGGATGATGATGCGGTCGTCCTCTTGCAGCTGGCGGAGCGTCGCGGGGTCGCAGATGTAGTTGCCCTCGAAGTGGTTGATCGGGACGCGGAGGATGTCGCCGGGCCTCGCCAGTCGTGTGAGCACAGATGCCCTGGTCTCGATGCGTAGCTCGACCGTCTCGCAGAGGAACCACAGTCCGGCGTTCTTCTGGAGCGCGCCGGGCAGCAGCCCGGCCTCGGTGAGCACTTGGAAGCCGTTGCAGATGCCGACCACGGGACCGCCCGCGGCCGCGAAGTCGGTGACCGCGTCCATCACCGGGGAGAAGCGGGCGATGGCACCGGTACGCAGGTAGTCGCCGTGCGCGAAGCCGCCGGGCAGGACGACCGCGTCGACGCCGCGAATCGTGTTGTCGGCGTGCCACAGCGTTTCGGCTACACCGCCCTGCTGTTCGATCGCCCACGCGACGTCGAGCTCGCAGTTCGTGCCCGGGAACACCACGATGCCCACACGCGCGCTCATGTGACCGACAGCTCCTCTACTGAAACGTCGTACTGTTCGATCACGGGGTTCGCGAGCAGTCGGTGGCACATCTCGTCGACTTGGGCACGGGCGACGTCGGCGGACGGCGCGTCGATCACGAGACGGATCGTCTTGCCGATCGACACCTCGCTCACATTGTGGTAGCCCAGCGCCGGTAAGGCTCGTTCAACGGTCGCGCCCTGCGGGTCGAGCACGCCCGGAAGGTGCGCGACGTCGATACGCGCTTCGAACCGGCTCATGGCTCTAGGACCCCGTGCCACTCGTCGAAGCTCTTTCCCGTGACGAGCTCGTACGCCTCGACATATTTCGATCGCGTTGCCGCGATGACCGCCTCGGGTAAACGAGGTGCGGGAGGGACTTTTTCCCACCCGATCGACAGGTAGTAATCGCGGACGTACTGCTTGTCGAACGAGGGAGGGGAAGTCCCGACGCGATATTCCTCAACCGGCCAATAGCGAGAGGAGTCGGGGGTGAGCATCTCGTCGATCACGAGGAGCTGGTCGTCGATCGTGCCGAACTCGAGCTTCGTGTCGGCCAGAATCAGCCCGCGTGCGGCCGCGAGCTCGGCGCCGTATTCGTAGACACGCAACGTCAGCTCACGCACCTGTTCGAACACATCGTCACCGACGAGCCCGGCAGCGTCCTTGTCGCTGAGCGGGAGGTCGTGACCCTCCTCGGCCTTCGTCGTTGGTGTGAAGATCGGCGCCGGCAGACGTTCGGCCTCCGCCAGCCCCGGCGGGAGGCGGCGGCCATGCACGGAACCGCTCTCGCGATAGTCGACCCAGGCCGAACCGAACAAGAAGCCGCGCGCGACGCACTCGAGCCGGACCGGGCGCGCCGCGCGCACCAGCATGGCGCGGCCCGCGACCTCGGGGCCGGCGGTCTCGGGGAAGTCGGTGGGATCCGCGGAGACGACGTGGTTGGGGACGATCGGCGAGGTGACGTCGAACCAGTACGCCGAGAGCGCCGTCAGCACCCGTCCCTTGTCAGGGATCGTGTCGTCGAGCACCACGTCGAACACCGAGATGCGGTCGGACGCGACCACGAGCATCCGGTCGTGCCCGACTTCGTAGAGTTCACGCACCTTTCCGGTGTAGTGGTGGGGCAATGCGACGGGGCTCACGTGGATGTCCCCTCGTCGAGGGCATCGACCGCGCGCGAGGCATGTGCGAGTGCCCGGTGGAGGTCGAAACATTCGTCGAGCTTTGCAGCGGGCAGGTGTCGAGTGATCTCTGCGTCGTCAGCGAGCACATCGCGGAAGGGTCGGTGCTCCTCCCAGGTGCGCGCGGCGGCGCGTTGCACGAGTCGGTAGGCGTCATCGCGCGGCAACCCCGATTGCACCAGCGCGAGCAGCACTGCTTCGCTGAACACGAGTCCGTGTGACGCCTCGAGGTTCTCGCGCATCCGCTGTTCGTCGACGGTCATGCCGTCGACGATGCCGCGGAAGCGGCCTGCCATGTAGTACGCGAGGATCAGCGAATCGGGGAGGACGATGCGTTCCACCGACGAATGCGACATGTCGCGCTCGTGCCACAACGCGATGTCCTCGAGCCCAGCTTGGAGGTTCCCGCGCACCACGCGTGCGAGTCCGCACAGCTGCTCGGAACGCCAGGGGTTGCGCTTGTGCGGCATCGCGCTCGACCCCTTTTGCGCACCGGTGGCAAACGGCTCCTGCACCTCGCCGACCTCGGTGCGCTGGAGATGCCGCACTTCGAGCGCGAACGTCTCGATCGACGAACCGAGTGCCGCGCACGCGTAGAGCAGCTCCGCGTGCCGGTCGCGGGCGATCACCTGGGTGGACGGCGCGGGCCGGAGCCCGAGCTGCTCGCACACGTAGGCCTCGACCTGCGGGTCGACGTTGGAGTACGTGCCCACCGCGCCGGACACCTTGCCGACGGCAACGGCCTCACGTGCTCGTTCGAGTCGCAGTCGATCACGTCGCAGCTGCAGCGACCACAACGCGAGCTTGCCGCCGAACGTGATCGGTTCCGCGTGGATGCCATGAGTTCGGCCGACCATCGGAGTGTTGCGGTACTGGCGGGCTCGTTTCGAGACCGATGCTTCGAGCGCGTCGACCGCCTCGATCACGAGGTCACACGCCCGCACCAGCGTGACGGCCAACGCGGTGTCGACCACGTCGTAGGAGGTGAGACCGTAGTGGAGCCACTTCGCGGCCGGGCCGCCGATGCGCTCCTGGACGACGTCGACGAACGCGGCCGTCTCGTGATCGGTGACGGCTTCCCGGGCCCGGATGGCCTCGACGTCGAAGTCGGCCCGCTCCCGGATCGCGGCGGCGTCCGCGGGAGGGACCACGCCCAGCTTCGCCCACGCCTCCGTGGCGAGGACTTCCACCTCCAGCCAGGTTCGGAATCGGGCCTCGTCGGTGAACAGGCCGGCAATCTCTGGGGGCGCGTAGCGGTCGATCAACGGGACCTTTCCTCCTCCCGACACTCTACGGGCCCGGCGCCACGGCGGTGACGCCTTCGTCGGGCTCGGACCCCCCGGTCACACCGACGCGGCGATGTCACGGCGGAAGTAGCGCCCCGGCCACTCGATGTGCGCCGCGGCCTCGTACGCGCGCGCTCGCGCATCGTCGATCGTGGCCCCGAGCGCGCTGACGTAGAGCACGCGTCCACCGCTCGTGACGAACGCGTCGTGGTCACGGCGGGTCCCGGCGTGGAAGACCGTCACGGATCGCACGGCCTCGTCGTCGAGGCCCCGGATCGCGTCGCCTGTCCGGGGTGCAGTCGGGTAACCCTCGCATGCGAGCGCGACCACCACGCAGGCGTTGTCGACGAACTTCGAGTCCAGACCGCTCTCGCCAGCGGCGGCGCGGTACACGAGGTCAGCCAGATCCACCGCGAGACGCGGAACGACACACTGCGCCTCGGGGTCGCCGAATCGCACGTTGTACTCGACCACCTTCGGCCCGCCGGCAGTGAGCATCATCTGCGCGTACAGCACGCCGCGATAGTCGATGCCGCGCGAGGCGAGTGCCCGCAACGTCGGCATGACCGCGCGCTCCATCACCTCGTCGACGACGGCCTGCGGCGCCACCGGCACCGGCGAGTACGCGCCCATACCGCCGGTGTTCGGGCCGGTGTCGCCCTCACCGATGCGCTTGAAGTCCTGCGCGGGCGCCAACGGCCGCGCGTCGTCGGGCTCGCCATTGCACATGACGAGCAACGACAGCTCCGGGCCACTCATGCCCTCCTCGATCACGAGCGTGCGGCCGGCGTCGCCGAAGGCGTGTCCCGACAAGTAGGCGCGGACGGCGTCGCGGGCTTCGGGCAGTGACTCCGTGACCAGCACACCCTTGCCCTCGGCGAGGCCGTCCGTCTTGACGACGTAGGGGGACGGGAGCGTGGCGAGGAAATCGTACGCGGGCTCTTCATCCGCGAAGGAGCCGTAGCGCGCGCTCGGCACGCCGGCGTCGGCGAGGAGCTGCTTCATCCAGGTCTTCGAGCCCTCCAGGCGCGCGCCGTCGGAGCCGGGACCGAACGCGAGGATGCCGCGGGCGCGGACTGCGTCGGCGACGCCATTGACGAGTTGTCGATCGGCCGCGACCACGACGAGATCCGCGTCGAGGTCGTCGGCGAGCTGCGCGACGGCAGACGGATCGTGCGGGTCGACGGGGAAGCACAGCGCGGTCTCGGCGATCCCGGCATTGCCAGGCGCCGCGAACACCTCCAGAGCGTCCGGTGAGCGCTGCAGTCCCCAGACGATGGCGTGCTCGCGGCCCCCGCCGCCGACAACGAGGATCCTCACGACTCAGCGTGCCCGGCCGAAGCGGCGACCGGAGCGAGCGGGAGCGAGCGAGTCATTACGGTCAAGCGGCGCGCGACAGGACGACGGTCTGGGCGCGGTCGGGGCCGACGGAGACGAACGAGACGGAGGTACCCGCGATCGCCTCCACGAAACGCACGTAGTTGCGCGCTGCCGACGGAAGGTCGTCGATCACGCGCGCGCCCTCGATGTCGGTATCCCACCCGCTCAACGTCTCGTACACGGGCTCCACCTTGTGCAGCACTGACTGGTGGTAGGGCACGTGCTGGTAGCAGGTGCCGTCCTCGGCCTTGTATGCCACGCACACCTTCAGCTCGGGCAGCCCCGACAGCACGTCGAGGTTGGTGATCGCGATCTCGCTGCACGTGTTGATGCGGACGGCATGGCGGAGCATCACGGCGTCGAGCCACCCGACCCGGCGTCGTCGGCCGGTGTTCGTGCCGTACTCGCCCCCGCGTTCCACGATCGCGTCGCCGATCTGGGTGCCCTCCGCGAGCTCGCTCGGGAACGGTCCCGCGCCGACTCGGCTCGTGTACGCCTTCACGATGCCGACGACCCGGTCGATCGCGCGCGGTCCCACGCCCGCGCCCGCGCACACCGCGCCCGCGACCGGATTCGACGAGGTGACGTACGGATAGGTGCCGTGGTCGAGGTCGAGGAAGGTCGCCTGCGCGCCTTCGAACAGCACGCGCTGGCCCGCGTCGATCGCGTCGTGGAGCAGGTGGACGGTGTCGCTGATGAACGGTGCGAGCCGGGGAGCCATACCGAGGTACTCGTCGCAGATCTCGTCGGCTGTCATCGGGAGCCGGTTGTAGACCTTCGTGAGCAGGCCGTTCTTTTCGCGCAGGGCGAGGTCGAGCTTCTGCCTGAAGATCTTGGGGTCGAGGAGGTCCTGGACGCGGAGGCCGACGCGCAACGCCTTGTCGGCGTAGGCGGGCCCGATCCCCCGCTTGGTCGTGCCGAGGGCGTTCTTGCCGAGGAACCGCTCGGTGACCCGATCGAGCTCCTGGTGGTACGGCATGATCAGGTGCGCGTTGCCCGAGAGCTTGAGCCCGCCGATGTCGACCTGGCGCTCTTCGAGCATGTCGAGCTCTGCGATCAGCACCTTCGGGTCGACGACCACGCCGTTGCCGATCACCGGCGTGACGTACGGGTGCAGGATCCCGCTCGGCACGAGTTGGAGCTTGAACACGTCGCCGTCGACGACGATCGTGTGGCCGGCGTTGTGCCCGGCCTGATACCGCACGACGACGGCGCTCTCCTTGGCCAGGTAGTCGGTGAACCGGCCCTTGCCCTCGTCACCCCAGTGGGTACCGACGATCACCGTGCCGGGCATGGGACCTGACCCTCGAACGCAACGGTTGTCACGTTGAGGGGAGGGTAGTCGAGGAACTCGGGAACCACAGCAGGCTGACCGGTCGTCCAACCTCGCAGCGGAGTCGACCCGACTCGAGGAGGGATGGCCATGCGTCGGACTGCACTCGTGCTCGTGCTCGCCGTGACGTCCGTGGTGCTCGGCGCGGCGCCCGCGGCTGCGTGCGGTGGGCTCGTCGGCGAGAACGGCACCATCCGACTCACGCGCACGAGCACGCTCGCCGCCTACCACAACGGCGTCGAGCGCTACGTCACGAGCTTCGAGTTCACCGGGCAAGGCGAGGAAGTCGGCTCGATCCTCCCACTCCCCGCGGTGCCGACGAAGGTGCAGCGCGGCGGCGACTGGACCCTGCAGCGACTCGAGCGCGAGGTACGCGGGCCGGTGCGCGAGACGACGGTGTTGACGGCCCGAGCGAGCGCCGCGAGCGATGCCGAAGGCCTCCTCTCGACCAGGATCGACGCGCTCGACATCACGATTCTCCGTGGCGGCGGCAATGCCGTCGGCAAGTGGGCCCTCGAGCATGGCTTCCTGCTGACGCCCGACGCACCGAAGGTGCTCGACCTCTACTCGCAGCGCAGCAAGATCTTCATGGCAGCACGGTTCGACGCGGCGCGTGCGCGCGAGCTCGGGCAGACCTCGGGTGACAGCACACCGATCATGCTGACGATCCCGGTCGAAGAGCCGTGGGTGCCATTGCGGATCCTCGCGCTCGGTCTCGGGAAGGGCGAGGTGGTCGACGCCGACGTCTTTCTCCTCAGCGACGATCGCCCGATGGTGCGCGCCGGTGACAAGGGGTTGACGCTCGAGCGCAGTGACGCGGCGCCGAGTGGTCTCCTCGGCGACCTCCGGTCCGACAAGGGGATGGGGTGGGTGCCCGACGACATGTGGCTGAGCTATCTGCGCGTCAACACGCCGGCTGAGAACCTGAACTACGACCTCGCCGTCTCGACGCACGACGGCGTCCTGCCGTCCGCGCGCATGGTGGGTATCGGGTTGCGAGGCGGCCCGCACGACGAGCGTGCGCGCGGGTGACGCAGTGAAGGTCACAGGCATGCGACTGGGCGCCGTCGTTGTCGGAGTCGCCATCGCCACGGCCGGAACGGTCGTCCTCGTCCGTACGGGCGACACGTCGGGCGCAGCCGAGCCGCGCGTGCTCGGCCCCGGCACGGTGACCGTCCGACTCGTCGTGCGCGACAGCCAGTTCGTGCCGTCACGCATCCACGTGCGACCGCACACGGAGGTGCGGTTCGAAGTCGTCAACCGTGACTTCTTGAACCACGAATTCATCATCGGTGATGACACTGTGCACGCGCGACACGAGGGCGGGCACGAACCGTGGCACCTGCCGGTGCCCGGCGAGGTGTCGATCGCGCCGCACACGACGGGCGTCACTACCTACTCGTTCCACGCGCCCGGCAAGGTGCTCTTCGCGTGCCACCTCCCCGGCCACTTCGCCTACGGCATGTTCGGCTCTGTCAGCGTCACCTGACGGCGCAACTTGCGTCATTTCGCCGCGCTATACGCGGTCTACTGACGCAAGTTGGTGCTTGGTGAAGGTCAGCTCGCCGTCGGGGTTGGCGTCGACGACGATCGTGTCTCCGTCCGCGTATTCGCCCTTGAGCAGCGCGAGCGCGATCGCGTCGCTGACCTCGCGTTGCAGCACTCGCTTCAGCGGGCGGGCGCCGAAGTCAGGGTCGTAGCCGGCGCGCGCCAGGTGGGCGCGCGCCGCCTCGTTGAGCTCGAGCCCGAGGCCGCGCTCGGCGAGCCGCTCCCGCAAGTGCTCCACCTGGATGTCGACGATGCGCTGGATGTGCGACTCGTCGAGACGGTGGAAGACGACGATCTCGTCGATGCGGTTGAGGAACTCCGGCTTGAAGTGACTCTGGACGAGGTTCAGCACGGTGCGCTCGTCGGCGCCGCCACCGAGGTTGCTCGTCATGATGAGGACGGTGTTGGTGAAGTCGACCGTGCGCCCCTGGCCGTCGGTGAGGCGACCGTCGTCGAGCAGCTGGAGCAGCACGTTGAACACGTCGGGGTGCGCCTTCTCGATCTCGTCGAGCAGCACGACTGCGTAGGGGCGGCGCCGCACCGCCTCGGTGAGCTGGCCGCCCTCCTCGTAGCCGACGTAGCCCGGCGGCGCGCCCACGAGGCGCGACACGTTGTGCTTCTCCTGGTACTCCGACATGTCGATGCGCACCATGGCGCGCTCGTCGTCGAACAGAAAGTCCGCCAGCGTGCGTGCGAGCTCGGTCTTCCCGACACCGGTGGGTCCGAGGAACAGGAACGAGCCGATCGGCCGGTTGGGATCCGAGAGACCGGCGCGGGAGCGACGGATCGCGTTCGCCACCGCGGCGACGGCGTCGTCCTGGCCGATCACGCGTTCGTGCAGGACCTCTTCCATGCGCACGAGCTTCGCCATCTCGCCTTCCATCAGCCGGCTGACCGGGATGCCGGTCCACTTCGCGACGATCTCGGCGATGTCCTCCTCGTCGACTTCTTCCTTGAGCATCTGCTGGTCGGCTTGGAGCTCGTTCAAGCGCTCAGTCCGCGCTTCGATCTCCGCCTCGAGCTCCCGCATCGTTCCGTAGCGGAGTTGCGCGGCCTTCTCGAGGTTGCCCTCGCGCTCGGCCATCTCGGCGTCGGTGCGGGCCTGCTCGAGCCGCTCCTTGAGCGCGCGGATCTCGGTGATCGCGTCCTTCTCGTTCTGCCAGTGCGCGACCATCGCGTCGCGCTCCTCGGCCAGCTCGGCCAGCTCGCCCTCGAGAGCGGCAAGACGCTGCTGGGATGACTCGTCGGTCTCCTTGTCGAGCGCAGCCTTCTCGATCTCGAGTTGCCGGATGCGTCGTTCGACGACGTCGATCTCGAACGGCATCGAATCGATCTCGATGCGCAGACGCGACGCGGCTTCGTCGACGAGGTCGATCGCCTTGTCGGGGAGCTGCCGACCGGTGATGTAACGCTGCGACAGGATGGCGGCCGCGACGAGGGCCGCGTCCTGGATGCGGACACCGTGGTGGACCTCGTAGCGCTCCTTCAGTCCGCGCAGGATCGCGATCGTGTCGTCGACGGACGGCTCACCCACGTACACCTGCTGGAACCGCCGCTCGAGCGCCGGATCCTTCTCGACGTGCTTGCGATACTCGTCGAGCGTCGTCGCACCGATCATGCGCAGCTCGCCACGAGCGAGCATCGGCTTGATCATGTTCCCGGCGTCGACTGCGCCCTCCGCGCCGCCGGCACCGACGATCGTGTGCAACTCGTCGACGAAGGTGATCACTTCACCCTCGCTGTCGGCGATCTCCTTGAGGACCGCCTTCAACCGGTCTTCGAATTCGCCCCGGTACTTCGAACCGGCGACCATCGCACCGATGTCGAGCGCGATCAGCCGCTTGTTGCGCAAACCTTCCGGCACGTCGCCTTCCACGATGCGCCGCGCGAGTCCCTCGACGATGGCGGTCTTGCCGACGCCGGGCTCGCCGATGAGCACAGGGTTGTTCTTGGTCCGTCGTGACAGCACCTGGATCACGCGGCGGATCTCGTCGTCACGACCGATGACAGGGTCGAGCTTGCCCCTGCGCGCTTCCTCGGTGAGGTCGCGACCGAACCGCTCGAGCGCCTGGTACTGCTCTTCGGGGTTCTCGCTGGTGACGCGGTGGCTACCGCGCACCTCCTTCAACGCCGCGAGCACCGCGTCGTGCGTGACACCGAGACTCCTGAGGACGTCGCCCACGCCTCCGGCGATCTCTGACATCGCGAGCAACAGGTGTTCCGTCGAGAGGTAGTCGTCGCCGAGATCGGCGCGCTGCGCGTCGGCTGCTTCGAGCGCCGCGTACGCGTCGGCGGACAGTTGTGCCTGCTGGGCCGTCTGCCCGTAGACCTTGGGCAGCCCCGCGAGCAGCGCGTCGGCGCGATCGCGCACGATTCTGCTCGACACACCGAGGCGCTCGAGCACGGGCAGCACCACACTCTCGGGCTGGCTGACGAGCGCTACGAGCAGGTGCTCGGGCGTGATCTGGGAGTGGTTCTGCTCGCGCGCGAGCGCTTGAGCGGCGCCGAGCGCCTCGCCAGTCTTGTGGGTGAACTTGTTGGGGTCGAGCGGCATGCGTCTACCTCAAACTGGGAGTCGGATACCCAAAAGTTGACAACGCCGTTGTCAACTTTATTCCTCCGCGAGAGCGGTCACCGGGGCCGGATCCGCACAACCGTCTGGGTCCGCACCGGCACGAGGTCGCGCCGATACGAGCGGTGGGCCTCGTCGACGGCTTCCTCGAGGTCTCGGGACGCGCGGGCGAGCGTCTCCTGGAGCTCCTCGACCAGCTCGCGCAAGCCGTCGACCTCCGCCTCGAGCGCGAGGACCTTGCGGACGCCCGCAAGGCTCACGCCTTCGTTCGTGAGCTCCTGGATTCGTTGGAGCAGCGCGATGTCGCGATCCGAGTAGCGGCGACTGCGCCCTTCGGTACGACTCGGTTCGATCAGCCCCTTGCGCTCGTAGATCCGCAGCGTCTGCGGATGGACACCGGCAAGCTCGGCCGCAACCGAGATGATGTAGAGCGCCCGGTCGCGTTCGTCAGTGGCCATGTCACACCCCCAGGAACTCGCGCGGGTTCGCCGGCAGCTTCTCACCGAGCTCCGCGACGGCCTGGCGTGCATCGTCGTCGAGCTCGGTCGGCACCACGACGTCGAAGGTCACGAGGAGCGCACCCGGATCGCCCGAGCCGCGCCTGATGCCGCGGCCGCGGACCCGCACCGTCTTGCCGCTCTGCGTGCCGGCCGGCACTTTCACCGTCACTGGCTCGTCGAGCGTCGGCACCTTGACCTGCGTGCCGAGCGCGGCCTCGGGGAACGTGATCGGGACCTTCACGGTGAGGTCGCTCTTGCCACTGCGACCGAAGAGGGGATGCGGCGCAACGTGCACGACGACGTACAGGTCGCCGGACGGTCCACCGTTGAGGCCGGGCGTGCCGCGGCCCTTGACGCGGATGCGCTGGCCGTCGTCGACGCCTGCAGGGACGCGCACCTTCACGGTCCGGGGCCGGACCTCGACCCCGCGACCCTTGCAGTGCTTGCACTTCTCCTTCACGATCATGCCGCGGCCGCCGCAGGTGGGGCAGACCTGGGAGAACGAGAACGGTCCCTGGTCGACCGCCACTGCTCCGCTGCCGCCACACGTCTCGCACACCTCGGGAAGTGTGCCCGGCTCCGCGCCCGAGCCGCCGCATACCGAGCACGGTGCCTCCGAGGTAATGCTCACCGACGTCGTGACGCCGTGGACCGCGTCGAGGAAGTCGAGGTGTACCTCGGTCTCGAGGTCCTGCCCGCGTTGCGGGCCGACCGGTCCTCGGTTGCGGCGCCCGGCGCGTCCGCCGCGGCCCCCGAACAAATTGCCGAGCAGGTCGCCGAAACCGCCCATGTCGCCGAGGTCTTCGAACCGGACGTTGCCGAAGCCACCGAAGTCGCTCGGCCCCCCACCGCCGAAGCCGCCGGGCCCGACGCCGGCCGCGACCATCTCACGGACCTGGTCGTACTCCTTGCGCTTCTCGGCATCGCCGAGCACGTCCTGGGCGGCCGAGATCTCCTTGAACCGCTCCTCGGCCTCCTTGTTGCCCGCGTTCGCGTCGGGGTGATACCGCTTCGCCAGCTTGCGATAGGCGCGCGCGACGTCCTTCTCCGACGCGTCCTTCGGCACGCCGAGGACGTCGTAGTAGTCCTTCTCGAACCACTCCCGCTGCGGTGCCATCACCTATTCCACTGGCTCGCTCGCTGCGAGCCGGGATACCCGGCTCGCGGGCGCTCGCTCCCGTTCCACTGGCTCGCTTGCTCACGGACACGAGTCTCTTCGTGTCCATACCGAGTCACTGTCGAGTCACCTTCACCATTGACGGGCGGATGACCTTGCCGTTCAGGCGGTAGCCGGTGCGCATGGTCTCGGCGACGCGCGGCTCGCCGTCGCCCTGATCCTGGAGGACGGCTTCGTGCTCCCTGGGGTCGAAACCCGCGCCGTCGGCGTCGATGCGCTCGAGTCCCGCCTTTTCCAGGACCGCCATCAACTGCGCGTGGATGCTCTCCACGCCGCTTCGGACCTTCTCGATCTCGGGAGCATCACTGGAGACGCTGGCAAGCGCGCCCTCGAACGAGTCGAGCACCGGCAAGAGCTGCTCGATCAGCCGGTCAGTCGCGCGGTCGACCAATGCGGTCTGCTCGCGCAGCACCCGCTTGCGGTAGTTCTCGAAGTCGGCCTGCACCCGTCGCAGCGTGTCGACGAGTTCTGTGCGCTCGTCCTGGAGTTGGGCCAGGTCGGACGCGACGAGGGCCGCGGCGTCTTCGGCCGCGGCCTCGTCCTCGGCCACCTCGTCGTCGGGCATCGCTTCCGCCGCGCGAGGGCGGTCCTCCGGCTCAGGCACTCTGCTCACCGGGCTCGTCGACGATCTCGGCGTCGGCGACCTCGTCGTCACTCGACCCCGACGCACCCGCGCCGCCATCAGCAGCACCAGCTGCCGACTGCTGGGCCTGCGCGGTCTGGTACAGGCGCTGCGAGAAGTCCTGCATCACGGTCATGAGGTGCTCGTGGCCACGCTTGACGGCCTCGATGTCGGGACCGGCGAGCGCGTCCTTGAGCTCCTTCAGTGCCGACTCGACCTTCTCACGGTCGTCGGCCGACACCTTCTCGGCCTGCTCCTTGAGCAGTTTCTCGGTCTGGAAGACGAGCGAGTCGGCGTTGTTGCGTGTCTCCGCCTCTTCCCGCCGCTTGCGGTCTTCCTCGGCGTGCGCCTCGGCATCCCTCATCATGCGGTCGATCTCGTCCTTCGACAGCGCGGTGCCACCGGTGATGGTCATCGCCTGCTCGCGACCTGTGCCCAGGTCCTTCGCCGAGACGTGGACGATGCCGTTGGCGTCGATGTCGAACGTGACCTCGATCTGCGGCACACCCCGCGGCGCGGGCGGGATGCCCACGAGCTGGAACGTACCGAGCAGCTTGTTGCGATAGGCCATGTCGCTCTCGCCCTGCAGCACCTTGATCTCCACGCTGGGCTGGTTGTCGTCGGCGGTCGTGAAGACCTCAGAGCGCTTGGTGGGGATCGTGGTGTTGCGGTCGATCAGCTTGGTCATGATCTGACCCTTGGTCTCGATGCCGAGCGACAGGGGCGTGACGTCGAGGAGCAGGATGTCCTTCACGTCGCCCTTGAGCACGCCCGCCTGCAGCGACGCGCCGACCGCGACCGCCTCGTCCGGGTTGACGCCCTTGTCGGCCTCCTTCCCGGTGAGCTCCCTCACGAGGTTCGCGACCGCGGGCATGCGGGTCGAGCCTCCGACGAGGATCACGCGGTTGATGGCGTTCTTGTCGAGCCCTGCGTCGCGGATGGCCTGCTCGAACGGCCCACGGCACGACTCGAGCAGGTCGCTCGTGAGCTCCTGGAACCTCGCGCGGGTCAGCGTGAGATCGAGGTGCAACGGTCCTTCGCTCGTCGCTGTGATGAACGGGAGGTTGACCGTGGTCTCCTGCAGCGAGGAGAGCTCGATCTTGGCCTTCTCGGCGGCTTCCTTGAGTCGCTGTACGGCCATCTTGTCCTGCGACAGGTCGACGCCGTGCGAGTTCTTGAACTCCGTCACGAGCCAGTCGATGACTCGCTGGTCCCAGTCGTCCCCGCCGAGGTGGGTATTGCCGGCGGTGGACTTCACCTCGAACACGCCCTCACCCAGGTCGAGGATCGACACGTCGAACGTGCCGCCGCCGAGGTCGAAGACGAGGATCGTCTGGTCGTGCTCCTTGTCGAGGCCGTAGGCGAGGGCCGCGGCCGTCGGCTCGTTGATGATGCGCAGCACCTCCATGCCGGCGATCTCACCGGCCTCCTTCGTCGCCTGGCGCTCGGCGTCGCCGAAGTACGCGGGCACGGTGACCACCGCCTGGGTGACCGTGTCGCCGAGGTAGGACTCGGCGTCGCGCTTCAGCTTCTGGAGAATGCGGGCCGAGATCTCCTGCGCGGTGTAGACCTTGCCGTCGATGTCAATGGACCAGTTCGTGCCCATGTGACGCTTGACCGAACGCACCGTGCGGTCGGGGTTGGTGATCGCCTGGCGCTTGGCCACCTCGCCGACGAGGACCTCGCCGGTCTTCGAGAAGGCGACCACGGACGGCGTGGTGCGCGATCCTTCCGCGTTGGGGATCACGACGGGCTCGCCCGCCTCGAGAACCGAGACGACCGAGTTGGTGGTGCCGAGGTCGATGCCGACGGCCTTGGGCATGGGGCTGCCTCCTGCTTTCTTCGTTCCTGTGCGATCGGTCAACGGGACCTTGCTGGGCCCGGATGCTAGAACCTTGAGTGTTCAGCTATCAACTTTGTCGGGACGGCCCCCATTCCCCGACCGGCAATTTCTCCTCCTTTGTCGAGGCGACTCCGCTCCGCCGTCCCGCTCGTCCGGATGCCG
>JBKPCV010000134.1:0-24914 GCA_046727575.1 Actinomycetota bacterium | reverse complement strand
GTCCTCTATTGGGCTACGTGGTGGCTGGGTGCCGTCGCGGTGCCGCTGCACGAGCAGCTGACGGTGCGCGAGGTCGACGAGGTCCTGGCTCGGCTCGCAGGCCCGACGCTGCTGTCGCGTGCCGAGCTCGGTCCAGCGCCTTTTGGCGGACTGCGGGGCGACCCGGTGACGGAACCGGAAGGCGCGCCCGAGGACGTCGCGGTCGTCCTCACGACCTCGGGGTCGGGCGGGCAGCCGAAGTCGGTGATCCACACGCAGCGCACGCTCGCGTACAAGGCTCGACAGCTCTCGAGCATGCACGGAACCGGCACCGACGACGCCGTGCTCGTGCCGGCGCCGCTCGCGCACCTTGCCGGGATGCTGCACGGCGTGCTCCACCCCGTCGCGTGCGGGGTGAAGGCCGTCGTCTTGGAGACCTGGGACGCGCAACGCGCGCTCGAGCTCGTGCGAGCCGAGCGGGTCACGATGCTGTTCGGTCCCCCGGTGTTCGCGCTCGGGATCGCGGGTGCGCGCGACTTCGAACCCGACGCAGTCGCGAGTGTGCGTCTCATCTCGAGTGGCGGCACGACGGTTACCGAGGACTTTGCTCGCGAGATGTCCGCGACGTTCGGCGCGGTCGTCAAACGCACGTACGGTTCGACCGAAGCGCCGATTGTGACGACGTCCTTCCCCGGCGATCCCGTCGAGCGCGGATGGACCACCGACGGACGGATCGTCCCGGGGGCGCAGATCCAGCTCCGCGATCCCGCCTCGGGCGCGATCGATCCGGGTGCGAACGAGGGTGAGGTGTGGCTGCGCGGGCCCGAGTTGGCGGAGGGGTACCTCGACCGTGAGCAGACGGACGCCGCGTTCGTGGACGGTTGGTTCCGGACGTGGGATCTGGGACGCGTCGACGACGGATGGTTCCGCGTGACCGGGCGCAGCACCGACATCATCATCCGCGCCGGCGTCAACATCTCCGCGGCGGAGGTCGAGCGCGCGCTCGAGCAGCATCCCGCCATCCGCCAGGCGGTCGTCGTCGGCTATCCCGACGACGTGTACGGCGAGCGAATCGGCGCGTTCGTGGTGGCCGACGAGCCGATCGACCGCGGGCGCTGTGTCGAGTGGTTCGCAAAGTACGGGGTCGCGAAGTACAAGGTGCCCGATCGCGTCGTGGTGGTCGACGCGATCCCCGCCTTGGCGACGTTCCAGAAGCCCGACCGCGCCGCACTGCGCGCGCGGCTCACTCGCCCGGGCTGATCGTTGCGCCTCTAAGCCTTGACTTATATAAGTCTAGCGTGATATACACGCTCGGTGCACGCGTTCGAGGTGCTCGGCGACAAGGTGCGGCGCGGGATTCTCGAGCTGCTGGCGACCGGTGAGCTGACGGCGGGCGCGATCACGAGTGCGATCCAGGAGCAACACCACATCTCCCAGCCTGCCGTGTCCCAGCACCTCAGGGTTCTGCGCGAGAGCGGCTTCGTGACCGTACGGGCCGACGGCACGGCGCGCCTGTATGCGATCCGAGGCGAAGGTCTTCACGATGTGGACGTCTGGCTCGACCGCTTCCGCTCATTCTGGTCACCGCCGCTCGACGCATTGGGTACCGAGATTGCACGAGGCAAGCGCGCACGACGGTTGCGCTCCGAGACTTCGACCACCCTTCACGAAGGGAGTGGCTGATGATCGACGTTGTCCAACAGATCAATGCGGTGCCGCGGCAAGTGGGCTCACGCGTGCTCGAGGCCGGAGAGCTGCGCACCGTCTCGATCAGTCAGACCTACGAGACGACCGTCGACGATCTCTGGGATGCGTGCACCAACGCACAACGCATCCCCCGCTGGTTCCTGCCGATCTCCGGTGACTTGCGTGTCGGCGGGCGCTACCAGCTGGAGGGCAACGCCGGCGGCACGATCGAGTGGTGCGACCCTCCGCGCGGTTTCCGCGCGACGTGGGAGTACGGAGAAGGCATCAGCTGGATCGAGGTTCGGTTGACCGACCAACCCGACGGCCGAGCCTGCCTCGAGCTCGAGCACATCGTGCCCGTCGACGCGCACTGGCTCGAGTTCGGCCCCGGCGCGGTCGGAGTCGGATGGGACCTCGCGTTACTGGGAATGACGCTCCATCTCGGGTCCGGACGGGCGGTCGACCCAAGTACGGTTGCCGCCTGGAACGCGTCGACGGACGGTCAACGGTTCATGGCGCTCAGCAGCGAGCACTGGCGCGCAGCGAACGTTGCGGCGGGGAACGAGACAACGTGCAGGTCGTCGACGAGACCGGCCCGCAGGTACTGCTGCACGGTCGATGCTCCGCCGCCGAGTCTGACGTCGTCGTCCCCGCGGCGGAGAACGCCTGCTCGAGCGCGGCATCGATGCCCGCGTCGACGAAGTGGAACGTCGTGCCGCCTTCCATCGTGATCGGCGGGCGAGGGTGGTGCGTGAGCACGAAAACGGGGTGATGGTACGGCGGGTTGTCGCCGACCAGCCTTTCCACTCGTCGTTGTCCCGCGGCCCGCGGATCGGCCCGAACATGTTGCGGCCGATGATCGTGGCGCCGATGCCGGTCACGCCGCGCTCGATGAAATCGTTGTCGACGCCAACATTGCGACGTTGTGCACGCGTAGCTTCGGCATGAGCGCTCCCTTCGCCTCACCTCTCAGACGGCTCGGGCCCCGGGAACCAATCGATCGCGCCGCCATGGAAGCCGGTAGTGGCGAGGAGCACTTCACGTGGTGCTCCCGAGCGACCGTCCCAGAGCGTGAGGCGAAGCTCCGCCGGCGCATACGTCTCGGGGTGGGGCTCGAGCCGGAGCCAGGCGAGTGGCGCTTCTCGCGTCGCCCCGGCACCTGCTTCGCGCAGCTGCGCCGTGAGCGCGGCGCGGGTCTGCTCGTCGAGGTACTGCCACACGACGGAGTGATACACCACGAGTGCGGTGCCGGCCTCGGGGGTCGCGAGTTGTTCGCGCAGCCATGCCGACGCGTCCGCGCGGTCGACGACGACCGGCACGCTCCGGGCGAGATCGATCGCGTGACGGGCACGCTCGAAGCGTTCCGCGGGTTCGGGCCAGATGTAGGACAGCAACCTGAGGGCGTCGTCACGCGACCCGAGGTCGATGGGGTCCTGGTCGCAGCCGCGGCGGTCGGCGATGTCGACTCCGGCCTCGAACGGCGGGAGACCTCCGTGCCAGAGGTCGACGAAGCGCACCGTCGACGAGCGATTCCCCCATGCGTGCCCGTCGTGCTCGTACCAGTAGAGGTCCGGGCGCAGGTTGAGGCCGCCGCTGGCACCGATTTCTCGCAGGCGGAGCGGTAGTCCGACGGCGTCAGCGACGACGAGCAGTCCCGACGTCAACGCCGCGGCCCGCCCGACCTCGTTCGTCTGGGGCGGCCGGCGCAGCGCGTCGACGACGAGCGCCGGTGGGTCCGCCAGCATCTCCCGCAGAAGGGCCATGGCGGCTCGGGCGTCGCCGTCGCCGCCGACGGACGGATAGTGCGGGGCGAGCGCGGGTGCCGCGCCGCTGAGGACCAACCGGTGCAGACCGCCGAGCAGACGCAACACGTACGCGGCTTGGAATGACGCGTCGCCGTAGGGCGCGATGATCCGAGTGACCGGTCCGTCCCGCTCCGCGTCGAGGGCCAGTTCCTCGCAGAGCCCGGCGTAGAACGGCGACCCCTGCGCACCCCAGCCCGCGAACGCGGCGCCTTGCCAGCGAATGGTGGTGACGAGCTGTGCGCGATCCTCCACACGTCCTCCTGCGCGCCGCGCTACGCGATGTGCGCCCGCACCCAGTCGGCTTGACGTTCGGCCCAGAGCTTCGTGATCCCGCAGGGAAACACCTGGAACGCGTGTGGCATCTCCGGAAGAACGCACAGATCAACTTCGACTCCCGCGGCGGCGGCGCGGCTCGCGAACAGCAGTGAGTCGTCGAGCAGGTGATCGCAGGTGCCCACGCTCACGAAGCACGGCGGCAAGCCCCGCAGATCGGCGAAGGCCGGTGAGATCTCGGGGACGCGCCGCTCCGAGTCGGTCATGCCCGGCAGGAAACAGTCGGCAACGAACTGCGTCCCTTCGGGGCTGAGCACGTCGAAGCCCTCGTGCGGGCGCATGCCGCGTTGACTCGGCGAACCACCCCAGTCGTAGACGCCGAAGACGAGGTTCAAGCCCTTCACGTGGTCGATCGCACCCAGCTCGTCGCGCACGCGGAGCGCGACGACGGCGGTCATGTAGGCGCCGGCGGACTCGCCGCCGATCATGAGCCGCGGCGTGCCGAACTCCGACTGCGCGTGTTCGACGAGCCACGCCGCTACCGCCACACCGTCGTCGGGACCCGCAGGCCAGGGATGCTCAGGCGCCTTGCGGTAGTCAGCCGAGACGACCACCAGACCGAACTCGCGCGCCATGCTGCGATTCGGGATGTCCATCATCTCCGGCGTGCCGGCCACCATGCCGCCGCCGTGGAAGTGGAGGTAGAGAGCGCGTGCCTCTCCGTCAGGGCGGAACACCCGGCATCGGACACCCTCGATCTCGCGGTCCTCGCCGTCGTCCAAGCGGACCGTCACGCTCGTGTGCGACGCTCGCTGCTGCGCGATCCGCTCGTCTCTCGACAGGCTCGCGTCGGGAGGCCCGCCGAGGGGCGACGACTCCCGACCCGCATCCACCGCGGCACGCGCCTCGGCCCGCAACGCGTCGACCTCGTCGGACCACAACCGGAACGTTCCCACGTCTCCTCCCTGCGTTCGTGTCTCTCGCCGGGCCGTGCTCACCGGCCGCGCGCGGTAGCCGCTGCTTACGAACGTTCCTCGACCAGCCGTGAACGGTTGACCTTGCCCGCTGCAGACCGCGGGATGCGCTCGACGATCTCGAAGTCCTTCGGCACCTTGTACGCCGCGAGCCGAGCCTTGCTGTGCGCCCTGAGCTCGTCGGATGTCGGCGCCTGCCCGGGATCGGTCGGCTGGACGATCCCGTGCACGCGGTGCCCCCACTCCGGGTCGGGGAGTCCGACCACGACGACATCGAGCACGCCCGGATGCTCCGAGATCACGGCTTCGACCTCCGCGGGGTACACGTTCGCGCCGCCCGACACGATCATGTCGCGCCGTCGATCGGCGATGTAGAGGTAGCCGTCCTCGTCGACGTATCCCATGTCACCGAAGGACCCGAAACCTTCCGGAGTCGCGTCCGGTGTCGGCACGCCGATGTACCGGTACGTCGGTCCGGGGTTGTTGTTACGCATGAAGATCTCGCCGACTTCGCCGGGGGGCACTTCGTTGCCGTGCTCATCGAGGATCTTCACCTCGCCGTCGAGCGGGAGACCGACGGTGCCGGGGTGCTCGAGCCACTGGTCGCCGGTGCACATCACGATGCCGTGACCCTCGCTGCCGCCGTAGCTGAAGCAGAACTTCTCCGGCGGTATCAGCTCGAACCATGCGCGCACGACCCAATCCGGGATCGACGCGCCGCCGTACACGATTCGCTCGAGGCTGCTCAGGTCGTGTGACTTCACGTCGTCGAGCCGCGCCACGCGCATCAGCATCGTCGGTACCATCACGGTGAACGACACGTGATACTTCTCGATCAGCTCGACCGCGCGCGCGGCGTCGAACCGCTCCATGAGCACGATCGGGGAGTCCTGGAGCAGCGGGTTGTACGCGTAGGCCCAGCCGTTGACGTGGTAGAGCGGCGACGTCGTGAGGTACGTCTTGCCGGCCTCTGACCCCATGACCTTCAGCATCTGTTCGTCGAATTCCATGATTCCCGGCGACGGGATCGCGACGATCTTTGGCATCCCGGTCGCGCCGGACGTCGCGATCAACCGCGTGTACTCGGGGATCCGCTCGGGGTGGAGCGGGGTGTCGGGCAGGTCGGTGGTGCCGCGGATGTCGTCGGGGGTCACGGTGCCGGGCGCGGGGTCGTCCCACCCGGCCACGACCAGCTTGGGGCTCGCGACGGCGAGCAGACGGTCGCGTTCCCATACGGGCAGGTCCCACCGGAGCGGCAGTATCGACGCGCCGAGCTTCCACGCCCCGAACACGGAGAAGAGGTGCTCGGGGGAATTGCGGAGGGCGACGACGATCATGTCGCCGTCGTCGACAGCGCGCGCTTCGAAATAGTGCGCCACCTGGTTCGCGCGGCGCTCGAGCGCGCGCCAGGTGATCGGTGTCTCGCTCCCGTCCTCTGCCGCGAAAACGACCGCGACGCCATCGGGGTGCTGTTCGGCCAGCAGCGTGACGCGGTGCCCGAACGACACCGACCCTGGCATCGACGTGTCGGCCGTCGACGAAGCGGTCATGGCGCAGGGGCCTCGACGTGCACGACCTCGCCGTTGGGCGCGTCGTGCACCACGAGGCCGAGGGCCGCGACGGCGCAGTCCTCGACCGACGGAAGGCCCTGTTCGATCAGCGGGTCGAGCAGCTCGGGTGGCAGCTGGCGCAGCATGTCGGTGAGCGCTCCGGGCGACAGGACGTTCACTTTGATCCCGAACCGGGGGAGCTCGTGCGCGAGCGTCAGCGCGAGTCCGACGACGCCGGCCTTCGAAGCGGCGTAGGCCGAGAAGCCCGGTGTGCCCCGCGTGCCCGCGGCTGACGTGACGTTCACGATCCGTCCCCATCCGAGTTTCTTCATGCCGGGTACGAGCTCACGGATCGTATACATCGATCCCGTGAGGTTCACGGCGATGTTCGCCTCCCACTCCTTGTCGGTGAGTCGGGTGATCGCGCGCCGCGTCGTGATCCCGGCGTTGTTCACGAGCACGTCGACCGTGCCCAGCTCCTCTTCCGCGCGCCGGCACAGCGCGCGGACCGCGGTGAGGTCCGAGACGTCGCCGCCGATGCCGACAGAGTTCGGGATCTCGGCGGCCGCCGCTTCGCTCGCCGACTGGGCGCGGCCGTTCACCACGACGCGCGCGCCTTCCTCGGCGAAGAGCGCCGCCGTGGCGCGGCCGATCCCGCGTGTCGAGCCCGTGACGAGCGCGACGTGTCCGTCCAGCTTTCCCACGACACCTCAGGTCGCCGGCTCGAAGCGCTCGAGCCGCTCGATGCACTCGACGGTCAGCGCGCGGATGTTGGTGTCCCAGTTGGCCGGAGGCGGTCCGCTCGCCTTCAACGCGCGCTTCATCAACAGCGACGTCGCCGCGGCCTCCTTGTACCGGATGAGGCAGTGGAACCATTCGAAGTCGGCGGGCTCCTCGCCGGACGCTTCGACGTAGGCGGCGAACAACGCGTCGGCGGTGGGCATTCCAGTCGGTCCGGGGTTGCTCGCCATCGGGTGCTTCGCCTCGTCCGTGAAGAACAGGAACCACGCGAGATCGAGTCGCGGGTCCGACAGTGACCAGATCTCCCAGTCGATGAGCGCGGCCACGTCGCCGGCGTCGCAGAGCATGTTGCCGAGCCGGTAGTCGCCATGACAGATCGCCGGCACGTACGCCTTCGGCATCGTCGCGAAGAGCAGTTCATTGGCCTCGAGGTAGCGCGCGTTCATCCGCTCGTCCACGGTCTCGAACGCGCGCGTCCACCGCTTGATCTCGTCCTCGAGCGATGTCTCGCGCTCGCCTCCCAACCCGACCGCGCCGGGCTCGACGCGATGGAGTGCGGCCAGCATCGCCGCGGCGGCGAACGCGCGGCTGGGGATCAGCGGGAGCACCGCAGGCGGCACGGGCTGCAGGATGGGCTCGAGACACTCGCCGGGCACGACGTTCATCGCGTGGAACGGTGGTGTCTCGGGAGGGTCGCCGTCGTCCTCGAAGAGGATGGCCGGCACGCGCACGCCGACCGCGCCCTCGAGCGCGCGCATCAGACGTGCTTGCCGGGAGACGTCGCGGTTGCGCACTGGTTCGAGCCCCGGCGGGGCGACCTTCAACACGATCCGTTCGTGTTCCGACGGGCCATTCGTCACGTGGGCGGTGAAGGTCAGGCTGGACGCGCCGCCGGAGAGGGGTTGGACGGTGTCGACGCGGG
Source organism: Actinomycetota bacterium (assembly GCA_046727575.1). Lineage (GTDB taxonomy): Bacteria > Actinomycetota > Acidimicrobiia > IMCC26256 > DASPTH01 > DASPTH01. The sequence goes on along the minus strand of JBKPCV010000134.1, from coordinate 16,984 downwards.
ACCCGGCCGCCCAGGCCTGGGCGGCGTTCGTCGCGCGTTCTGCCAGCTCGTCGACGTCGACGTCACCAGGCATGGACCGGCTCCTCTCGGTTCGGCGGACGGGGCCCACATTCTGCCGTCGGTCGTGGAGGTCAGCGCCAAGGGTCTCAGGCGGTGACGGGCACCCCGCTGCGCTCGAACTCCGCCCGCGCCGCGCTGATCCAGCCGAGGTCGTCGCGTGCGCGCTGGCCGCGCGCCTCGTCGACGTCGATGCCGTACAGCCTCGCGGCGTTGAGGCCGAGGATCTTCTCCTTCACCGAGGGCGTCAGCGGTCGGTAGCCGTACTCGTCGCACAGGCGCTCGGGGATCTGGAACGCTCGAAAGGCGTCCACCACTGGTCGGTTGGGGCCGTACCACACCGAATCGGTGCCCCAGACGACGTTGTTCTCGCCGAACGTGGCGAGGAGCTTGCCGAGCACGTGTGCGGCCGCCTCGGGCCGTCGGACGAGGCAGAACCACGTGGTGCCGAGTTCTGCGGAGACATTGTCGCCGGGGCCGAGACCGTGATCGCGCATCGTCGCGAGCAAACGGTTGACGCCGACACCCGCAGTCGGCTCGGTGAAGGGCCCCTCGACCTCGCCGGCGTCCGGCATCTCGTAGCCGGAGTGGTAGATCACGAACTGGACGTTCGGGTGCGCACGCGCCGCGGGTCCGACGTCCTCGGGCGAGCCGGCTTCCGCGTGCATGGCGATGCCCTTGTGCGCGCAGACCAGGCGTATCTGCAGCCGCTCCGCTTCCTCGAGGAAGCGGTGGCCGTCGTCGTCGTCGAGCCGCCACGTCGAGACCCACTCGCCGTCGACGAGCTTGCCGAGCGTGTACACCTTCCAACCGACCGGCCCGAACCGATCGCGCCATTCCTCCATCCGTTCGGTCTCTCCGACATTGGGATGGACGACCGAGTGGTTGAGCAGGCGGCCGGTGCCCGCGAGTCGGTCGACCAGCTCACGCGTGCCCGCAAGCTCGTGGTTGAAGAGCATGCGGCGCTCGGTCACGCCCGGATTCGACGTGAGCACGGCGACGTCGACGTCGGACTCGAGGAACACACAGCGCAGGTACTCGGTGAAGTCGTAGGCGACCATGCCCTGCAGCCCGTCCCACCAGTCGGGCGCGAGCGACCGGTACATGTCCATCGTCCAGTGCTCGAGATCGACGTTGTCGGGGCGCGCGGCGATGTAGTGCGTCTGCACGTCGACGAGCAGGTGGTCACCGCCGAGCGCGGCGTCCGCCGCGTCCGCATCGAGTGCCGATTCAGTAGGCAGCCGGTAATAGTTGTCCCCGAACTCGGTGTTCAGCGACAACAGCCCGGCCGCGGTTCCGACGCGACTGCTCGCATACACACTCGGGCTGCGCCCGAGCGCGGCGGCGCCTTCGTCGACGAGTTCGGCGACGCGGGCGCGCACCCGTCGGTCGCGATCGGTGAGCGGTGGCGGCAGGTACTCGTCGGTGCTGCGGCGTTGGAACAGGACGGGAAGCGGCATGCGATCTCCGGTCACTCCATCCACGGATCGATGACGACCTTGCCGACCGCGCGTCGCTCGGCGAGGTCGGCGAGCGCGTCGGCGACTCGGTCGAGCGGATAGACGGCCGACACGTGGGGTCGCACCCTTCCCGAGCGGAACAGCTCATCGAGCTCCTCGCGGTCGCGGCGAGCGAGGTCGGGCGCGTGCTCTGAGTAGGTCCGGATCTCGAACCCCTTGACGATCACACCCTTGAGGAGCACGAGGTTGAGTGGGATGCGCGGGATCTCACCGGACGCGAAGCCGACGGTCACGAAGCGGCCGCCCCAGCGCGTGGCGCGCAGCGCTTGCTCCGCGTAGGGCCCGCCCACCGGGTCGAGCACGACGTCGGCGCCGCCCCCGGTGATCTCCTTCATCCGGTCCTTCAGGTCCTCGCTGTCATAGTCGATCAGCGCCTCGGCGCCCGATGCGCGGCACACTTCGAGCTTCTCGGGCGACGACGCGGCCGCGATCACTCGGGCGCCGAGCACGTGCGCGAGCTCGACCGCAGCCAGCCCGACGCCTCCCGCGGCACCGAGCACCGTCACCCACTCGCCCGGCTCGACCTCGCCGACGCTGCGCAACGAGTGGTACGCGGTCTCGTACACGACGCCGAAGGCGGCCGCTTCCGCAGCCGTGACGCCGTCGGGGATGCGCCGGAGCGCGCCCGCCGGTACCGAGACGATCTGCGCAAAGGCACCGACGAAACCGGTTCCGGAGACCCGGTCGCCGACGGCGAACTGGGTGACGCCGTCGCCCACAGCGATGACCGTCCCCGCGTATTCGCTGCCCGGGATGAAGGGCGGCGGCATCGACACCTGGTACCTGTTCGCGACGATCAAGACGTCGGGATAGTTGAGCGCAGCGGCTTCGACGCGAACCACGGCCTCGCCGCGCTGGGCGACCGGGTCGGGCAGCTCCTCCACCACGACCGACTCCGGGGGCCCGTACTCGAGGCAGCGCGCAGCTCGCATGGCCCCATCATGTCGCTTTTGGCGTCTTCCAGTCGCTGTATGCGCGACCCGGGGACGCCAAAGGGGCAGGGGCGTAGCGTTGGCCGTATGGAAGTGAAGGGCATCCTGCTCGCGTTGCTCGACGTCGAGCCTGAGTACACCGAGGAGTACAACCGCTGGTACGACCTCGATCACCTGGCCGAACACACGTCGAAGCCCGACGTGCTGACGGCGAAACGCTACGTCGCGCCGCGCGACCTGCAGGAGCTCGGCGGCGGTGGGAACGCGCTCACGGCCGGCCATCCTCCGTATCTCACGATCTATTACCTCGGGATCGAGGACTTCGCGGGAGGCGACGCGGCCGCGCTCTGGACCACCAAGGACCGCGGGATCATCAAAGCGGGACGCTTCTGGCGCACGGGACGCGTCCCGTTCGCGCGTCGGTGGCGGCTCGCGGAGGCGTTTACGCGACCGCCCATTCTCGTGAGTGACGAAGCCGTGCCGTACCTCGCGCACCGAGGGGTGATCGTCGCGCTCGGCCAGGCGCGGTCCGCGGACGGGCGCGACGACGCACTGCGCTGGTGGCGCGAGACGCACCTGGTCGATCTCCTCGCGGTCGAAGGGGTCCTCGCAGCGCTGCGCTTCGACCCCGTGACGGCCGAAGAGCAGGACCTGCTCCTCCACGTGCTGTTGCTCGGCGACGACCCGGTGAACGTGATGCCCGGGATCGAGCGGGCGTTGCGGTACGACGAGGCCGTGGGCCGGTACCCCGCGCACGGCGGCGTGTACGAATCGATCGCGTTCTTGCCGTACCGGAGCATCGTGCCGCTCGAGTACGACTTCGACTTCTAGGAACATCGCGATGGAAACCCATGACCTCGGACCTGTCATCTACGAAACCGACGAGTCGATCGCGCGTCTCGTCCTCAATTGGCCGGAGAAGGCGAACGCGCAGTCGTCGGAGATGGTGCACGCGTTCGACGACGCGCTCACGCTCGCCGACCGCGACTACCGCGTGAAGGTCCTCATCATCAAAGCGAACGGCAACGGGTTCTGTGCGGGTCACGCGGTCGGCGCCACCGACCCGTACCCCGAATTCGTCGAGAACCGGGAGCACTGGAACTCGGTGTGGAAGGCGCAAGCGGACCTCTTTCTCTGGCCGACGATCCGACTCTGGGAGTTCCGCAAGCCGACGATCGCCCAGGTCCACGGCTATGCGCTCGGCGGTGGCACGTACTGGGCGCTCCTGCCCGACATCACGATCGCGGCCGACGATGCGTTCTTCCAGATGCCGCTCGTGCAGGGCCTGGGCTTCCCCGGCGGCGAGACGATGGTCGAGCCCTGGGTCTTCATGAACTGGAAGCGCGCCTACGAGTACCTGTACACGGCACAGACCGTCAGTGCGCAGGAAGCGCTGCGAATGGGCATGGTGAACCGGGTCGTGCCGCGCGCCGAGCTCGAACCAACGGTCGATGAGCTCGCCGCGCACATCGCCAGGGCCCCGCTGTCCACGCTCATGGCCACCAAGCAGCTCGTGTCGCGTGCGTGGGAACTCATGGGGATGCGCATGCACTGGCAGATGTCGACCGACGTCATGGCCGTCACCGCTCACACGAGTGATGCGCAAGCCGCGCGCCGGGACATGGCCGCGCGCGGCCAGAGGCCAACGGAACGCGCCGCCGGCAACGAACCGGCGTCGGCCGACGGTGTCTAACCCGCCAGATGACGCCGGTTCGCCGAGAAACGGCCCCGTTGCCCGGTTCGGCGGTCCGGGCTTACCCTTGAGGGACAACACCCACTCGACGGGGCGCGAGCCCAGGGGGACATTCCGATGACGAACGAGAACTTCGTCTACATGAAGGAACGGCGCCTGCCCTACCCCACTTTCGACGCCGACAACCACATGTACGAGACGCCGGACGCGCTCACGAAATTCATCCCGAAGGAGTTCGAGGGCGTCATCAAGTACGTGCAGATCAACAACCGCACCAAGGTCGCGATCAAGGACAGGCTGAGCGACTACATCCCGAACCCGACGTTCAACGTCGTGGCGGTCCCCGGCGGGTACGGGCGCGACCACAACCCCCCGCAGGGCAGGGGAGTCGATCAGCGGGGCGTGAAGCCGAAGATCATGCCGAGCGTCGACGCCTTCTTCGACCCCGAGCCGCGCCTCGAGCTCATGAAGGACATGGGGATCGACCGCGCGCTCATGTGGCCCACGCTGGCCAGTGAGGTCGAGGAGCGTTTGGCCGACGACCCCGACGCGGCATGTGCGGTGGTCCACGCCTTGAACGAGTGGATGTACGAGCACTGGACGTTCAACTACTCGGACGCGATCTTCGCGACGCCCATCGTCAGCCTCGCGAAGATGGACGCTGCGATCGAGGAGCTGCAGCGCGTCGCCGGGCGCGGCGCACGCGCGTTCCTGCTGCGCGTGGCGCCGGTGCCCACGTACCGCGGCCGGCGGTCGTTCGCGCTGCCCGAGTTCGACCCGTTCTGGGAGCTCGTCACCGAGCTCGACATCACGGTCGGGATGCACTCCGGTGACGCGGGCTACCAGCGTTACATCAACGACTGGGAAGGGCTGGGCGACCGCGAGTTCCGGCCGTTCGTGAGCAACGCCTCGGCTGGGTTCCTCGCGCTCATGTCGGACAAGTCGAACGTCGTCGACGCGATGGCGTCGATCATCGGACACGGGCTCGCGACCCGGTTCCCGACGCTCAGGTTCGCACCGGTCGAATTCCAGGCGGACTGGATCCGTCCGTTCGTGAACAAGCTGCAGCGCGCCAGCGAGCGTCAGTCGGTGCTGTTCGACGAGGACCCGTTCGAGGTCTTCAAGCGGAACGTGTACATCCACATCTTCCACGAGCCGAACCCGGCAGAGCTGTTGGAGAAGCTGCCCGCTGACCGTCTCATGTGGGGTTCGGACTTTCCGCACCCCGAGGGTTTGGGTGACCCGCTCGGCTACGTCGAGCGCGTGGAAGACCTGCCCCTCGAGACGCAGAAGCTCATCATGGGCGGCACACTCGGCAAGCTCATGAAGGTCGACGCCTGACCAACAACCAACTTGCGTCAGTTCGCCGCGTATAGCGCGGAGAACTGACGCAAGTTCGCTGCGCTAGTTCCGGAGGGTCTGGCTCCACGGGACGCCGCGGTCGATCGAGGGCTCCCGCGGCAGCCCGAGCACGCGGTCGCCGATGATGGTGCGCTGGATCTGATCGGTGCCGCCTGCGATCGCCATGCCCGGACTGCCGACGAACGACCGCTGGATCGCGTACCGGCCGTCGCGGCGTATGTCGCGCCGCATCATCGACGGCACGTTGTCGTACCCGTCGATCAGCGTCGCATCGGCTCCGATCAGCGCGGGCATGAACTCGGCGAGCCGTCGCCCGACGACCGACGTGGCGAGCTTGCCGAGTGATCCCTCCGGGCCGCTTCCACCGAGCGCTCGCAAGGTCGCCGCGCGCGCCTGGAGGAGCCGTAACGCCTCGGCGTCGACCCATTGCCGCATCAAGCGGTCTTTCAGCGCGAGCGCGACCGGCGACTCCTTGTCGACCCGCGCCTGCCACGCGGCGACCGCGATCGAGATCGCACCGGAACCCCGGTTCGGGATGCGCCGCATGTTGTAGCGCTCCTGTGCCAGCGTCGAGTGCGCAACCGTCCAGCCGGCGCCGACGTCGCCCAGCCGTTCCGCATCGGGGATGCGTACGTCGGTCAAGAACACCTCGGAGAAGTCTGTGCCGCCGTTCATCTGCCGGAGCGACCGTACCTCGACTCCGGGTGCATTCATGTCGACTGCGAAGGCAGTGAGCCCGGAGTGCTTCTCGGCGTCGGGATCCGTGCGCGCCAGCAGGAGTGCGTACCGCGCGCGCTGCGCGCCGCTCGTCCAGACCTTCTGACCGTTGACGATCCACTGGTCGCCATCGAGCACGGCCCGGGTCGCGAGCGACGCCAGGTCGGATCCGCTGCCCGGTTCGCTGAACAGCTGACACCACTCCGCCTCAACGGTGAAGACCTTCGGCAAGTAGTGGTGCTTCTGGTCCTCGCTCCCGTACAGCAGAACGGTCGCCGCGCACTGTCCGGCGCCGATGGCGTTGAACATGCGTCCGTTGGGCGGCGCCTTCGCCGCCGCGAGGCGGTCGTCGACCGCAGGTTGGAGATCGATCGACGCGTCCGATCCGCCGTGCCCGCGGGGGAAGTGCACCCAGGCCAGTCCCGCGTCGTACTGCGCTCGCAGGAAGACCGTCGGGTCCGTTGACTCAGGGGGGTACTCGCGGAGGAGGTCGTCGACCTTTGCAGCGAGCGTCGCCTCGTCGCTCGCGACGCCTGCCTCGACCATCCCTAGAAGCCGACTTGCACGACGTCGTCGACCACGCGCGTCTCGTACATCGTGAGATGGCCGGTGAAGCCGTCGTCCGAGGGCATCACGCAGTCACCCGAGCGCACGTCGTACATGCTGTGGTGCTCCGGGCAGGCGATGACGCACTTCCGCAGCAGCGGCTGGCCCCCGAGCGGCGTGGCCTGGTGGGGACAGAAGTTGCCGAACGCGTAGAACTCGCCGTCGACGTTCGCGATCGCGACGGGCACTCCCTCGACGTCGACCGTCGTGGTCTCGCCCGGGCCGATCCAATCGTTGGGGATCGCGTCGTAGAACTCCGGCATCAGGCGTGTCGTCCTCGCTGGCGCAGCTGTTGGCCCAAGCGTAAACGCCGCGAGAAGATGGCCGCGTGCCCGTGAAGCCAAGTCCTGAACCTGACGCGGTCACCGATTTCTACTGGCAGGGCGCTGCCGCCGGTGAGTTGCGCGTCTCGCGCTGCGTCCCGCACGGGCATCTGTCCCACCCACCCGAGGTGTCGTGCCCGGCGTGCGGTTCCGAGGAGCTGGAGCCGGTGGCCGTTTCGGGGCGCGGCTCGGTGTACTCGTTCACCGTCGTGCGCCAGGCCTTCGATCCGGCATTCCTCCCCGACGTTCCCTACGCGATCGCCCTGGTCGAGCTCGACGAACACCCTGGGCTCCGCGTCCTGTCGAACATCGTCGAGTGCCACATCGCCGCGATCGAAGTCGGCATGCCGGTGGAGGTGACGTTCGAACACCGTGATGGCTACGCACTGCCACAGTTCCGTCCGCGTGTACGCGCCCGCGACTCGTCGTGAATCGGGCTGGTCGTGACGTCGCCGTCATGGGCGTGGGCTACTCCGACGTCACACGTCCGGGCGAGCCGAACATCGGGTCCTTGACCCTCGCCGCGGCCAAGGCCGCGCTCGACGACGCGGGTCTGTCCGGACGCGACATCGACGCGATCGTCGAATACTCGTTCGGCGCGATTCGCGGCGACTCGCCGCTCGCGGTCTCGGCCCAGCGCCTCCTCGGGATCGACAACCTCACGATGTTCAACGACATCATGGGCAGCGGGCCGTCCGGCATCGCGAGCGCCATGGACGCGGCGATGGCGATCGCCGCCGGTGCATGCGAAACCGCCCTGGTGTACCGCACGATCACGCGCGACGCCGGGCATACCGGCGCATTGCGCGAGGGCCCGACGCGCGCGCGGGGACCTGCGCAGTTCTTGGCCCCGTACGGATACGGAGGCGGGATCATCCTCTCGATGGCGATGAGGAAGCGCCGCCGTCTGGCCGAGCTCGGGGGCTCGGTCGAGGACTACGGGCACATCGCGGTGAACGCGCGGCAGTGGGCCGCGCTCAACCCGCGCGCGGTGTTCCGTGACCCGATCACGATGGACGACTACCTCAACTCGCGTCTCATCGCCGATCCGCTGGTGCTGTACGACTGCGACTATCCGGTGAATGCCGCGTGCGCGGCAATTCTGACGACGGCGGAACGCGCTCGTGATCTCCGGCGGACGCCTGTTGTCGTCGACGCCTTGGCCTATGGCACCGGGAGCCGTCCCGACTGGGTGTACGCCGACGACTTTCTGTTCGGCGGCACGATCCTGTGCGGGGAGGCGTTGTGGAACCGGACGTCGCTGACACCGGCCGATGTCGACGTGGCCGAGCTCTACGACGGCTTCACCCACATCGCCATCTCGTGGATCGAGGCGCTCGGGTTGTGCGGCATCGGCGAGTTCCACGACTGGGTCGACGGCGGTGCGCGTATCGGTCCCGGTGGTGCGATGCCGCTCAACACCTACGGCGGTCAGCTCGCGGCCGGCCGGGTGCACGGGCTCGCGTTCCTGACGGAGGCGGTGCTGCAGCTGCGCGGGGACTGCGGCGAGCGCCAGGTACCAGACGCGCGCGTCGCGGTGGTGGCCAACGCGCACGGTCCGCAGGCCGGTGCGATGCTGCTACGGACTGACCCGCACTAGCTTGGCGCAACCCAGATCCTGGTGACGAGCGCGAGGGGGAACGATGGACAAGCCGCTCGAGGGCATCCGCGTGATCGAGGTGGCGATGTGGGCGTACGTGCCGTCCGCCGGCGGAGTACTCGCCGACTGGGGTGCGGAGGTCGTCAAGATCGAGGCGCCCACCGGCGACCCGATCCGCGGGCTCGTGTCGAGCGGCATCGGCAAGACCCAGGGCATCACGTACCCGTGGGAGAACTTCAACCGCGGGAAGCGAGGCATGGCGCTCGACCTCAAGGAACCGGTGGCCCAGAAGATCGTCCACCAGCTCGCCGAATCGGCCGACGTGTTCCTCACCAGCCTCCTGCCGCGAGCGCGGAAGAAGCTCGCCATCGATCACGACGACATCCGTTCGGTAAACCCGCAGATCGTCTACGCGGTTGGTTCGGGCCAGGGCGCGCGCGGCGACGAAGCCGACAAGGGCGGCTACGACTCGATCACCTTCTGGTCGCGAGGGTCGGTCTCGGCGTCGGTGACCCCGCCGGGCTCACCCCCACTGGGAATGCCCGCGGGCGCATTCGGTGACTCACTCAGTGGCGTGGCGCTCGCAGGCGGCATCGCGGCCGCGCTCGCGCGCAAGGCGAAGACCGGAGAGGGTTCACTCGTCGACGGTTCACTGCTCGGCACCGCTATGTGGTCGATGCAGATGGCGATCGTAGGGGCGGCGGTCGCTGGGCTCGAGGAACTCCCGAAGATGAATCGCACGGTGATGGCCAATCCGCTCGTCAACAACTACGAGACGAAAGATGGCCGCTGGGTCGCGTTGTGCATGTTGCAGCCGGATGTGTACTGGGCGCCGTTGTGCAGCGCGATCGGCCGCGTCGACCTGATCGACGACGAGCGCTTTGCCACCATGGACGTCCGCGCGCAGCACGCCGAGGAGTGCATCGCGGAACTCGACAAGACATTCGTGGCGCGCACGCTGGACGAGTGGAAGCCCGTCCTCGCCAGCCAGCCTGGTCAATGGGACGTGGTCAACCGCGTCTCGGACGTCGCGGTCGACCCGCAGGCGCTCGCCAACGGCTTCGTGCAGACCGTCGACTACGGCGGTGATCGCGAGCTGCCCTTGATCGCGAACCCGGTGCAGTTCGACCGAACGCCACCGCACCTCCGGCCCGCGCCCGAGTTCGGTGCCGACACCGACGACATCCTGCAGTCGCTCGGCTGGGACTGGGACGCCATCATCGAGGCGAAGGCGTCGGGCGCGGTGATCTGACCGCGTCGCGCGCCAGCGGCGGCCGCTCCAGGGCCGGATTGCGCGCCGCCCAAAAAACTGGTCAGGATGGCGTCCATGGAGATCCGGCTGAGCGACGACCAGGAATTCTTCCGCGACACGACGCAGAAATTCCTGGAGAGTGAGTGCCCGATCGTGAAGGTGAGGGAGCTCGCTGACTCGGCGGACGGCTTCGAGCGCGACTACTGGCGCCAGGGCGCCGAGCTGGGCTGGACGTCCCTTCTGGTGCCCGAGGAGCTCGGGGGCGGCAGCGTCAGCGGTTCCGGAGTGGTCGACCTCACGCTCGTCGCCGATGCGTTCGGCTCCCACGTGGCGCCCGGACCACTGCTGCCCGCCAACGTCGTGGCGGCGGCGGTCGCCAGGTCGGGAACCGACGAGCAGCGCGCCGAAGTGCTCCCCGCGATCGTCGCCGGTGAGGTGGTCGCGACCTGGGCCATCGCCGAGCCCCCGCCAAACGACGCTCTCGGCTCCGTCACGGTGACCGCCGAGCGCAACGGTGACGGGTTCGTGATTTCCGGTGTGAAGTCGCCGGTCGAGGCGGGCGCACAATCGGAACAGCTGCTCGTGACCGCGCGAACCGACGAGGGCCTCGCGCAATTCCTCGTACCCGCGGACGAGTCGGGGGTTCGGATCACGCCCTTGAACGGGATCGATCTCGTGCGTCGCTACGCGCGCGTCGAATTCGACGGGGTGCGGGTGCCGGCGTCCGCGGCGGTTGGGACTCCCGGGGCGGCGGACGCCGACGTCGAACGGCAGCTCCAGCTCGCACTCGTCATCCAGACCGCGGAGTGCGTCGGTGCCGCCCAGAAGGTGTTCGACTTCACCGTCGACTGGGCGTTCAACCGTTACTCATTCGGACGACCCCTCGCGTCCTACCAGGAGCTGAAGCACCGGTTTGCCGACATGAAGATGTGGCTCGAGGCCAGCCACGCGCTGGCTTCGGTCGCGGCCCGCGAAGTGCAGAGCGAGGCGGCGGGCGCCCCGGAGACGGTGAGCATCGCCAAGGCGTACACCGGTGACTACCTTGTCGAGTTGATCCAGGACTGCGTGCAGATGCACGGCGGCATCGGCGTCACGTTCGACCACGACATCCACCTGTACTTGCGGCGCGTCACCGCCGACCGCCTCACCCATGGCTCACCCGCCGACCACCGGCAGCGGATCGTCAGCCTGCGACTGCGCGCCGCGTGACCTGGAGTACGGAGGCTCTGTCATGACCGACACAGAGATGGAGAGCGTCGAGTCGTTTCGCATGCGCGCCCGTGAGTGGCTCGCCGCGAACATCCCCAAGGGCGACCCGATCGGGGGTTCCTTCCTGATCGCGGAGAGCGAGGAGGAGGAGCTTGCCCAGATCCAGGCCGCCCGTGCGCTGCAGCGCAAGTACTGCGAGGGCGGCTTCGCGGGGATTTGCTTCCCGAAGGAGTACGGCGGGCAGGGCTTGACCCTGGCCCACCAGCAGGCATTCAACGAAGAAGTGCCCGGATATGAGTTCCCCTCGATCCTGCAGGTGCCGACGTTCTCGCCGTGCGGGGCGGTCCTGCTCGAGTTCGGCACCGAGGAGCAGAAGAAGCGACACCTGCCGAACATGATGAGTGGCGAGGAGATCTGGATGCAGTTCCTCTCCGAGCCGAGTGGGGGGTCGGACGTCGCGGGCGCGCTGACCACCGCGGTGCGCGACGGCGACGAGTGGGTGGTGAACGGCTCCAAGATCTGGACGACCGGCGCGTGGTTCTCCGACTACGGGCTCGCGCTCGTTCGCACGAATTGGGACGTCCCGAAGCACCGCGGTCTGACCGTGTTCATCATCCCGACCCACCAGCCCAACATCGAGCTGCACCGGATCGAGATGGTCAACGGGTCACGCGAGTTCTGCCAGGAGTTCATGAGCGACGTTCGCGTTCCCGACAGCGACCGGGTGGGCGAAGTCGACGATGGGTGGACGGTTGGCACGCGGTGGATGTTCCACGAGCGCGCCGCCGTCGGAGGTGGGTCGCCGTACGTGAGCGGTCCTCGGATGCGCTCCGGCGGCGGCGGAGACCGCGATCCGTTCATCGAGATGGCGCGCGCCACCGGACGTCTCGACGACACGCACACCCGTGACCTCATCGGCGAGGCGCGCACGCTGTCGCGTGCCGGGAGCGAGCTGACGCGTCGCATGGCGGAAGGGATGGCCGCGGGCGCATTCCCTGACACGATGGCTGCGGTCGGCCGGCTCATGATCTCGGTCGTCTCCGTTCGCAACACCACGATCGGGCTCGAGCTCGCGCGGTCGGGGGCGGTGGCCGCGAGCGAAGGCGACCCGTGGAGCAATTCGGGGATGCACTTCCTGATGCGTCAGGCCGCGTGTATCGGAGGCGGTACCACCGAGATGGCACGCAACAACATCAGCGAACGCGTCCTCGGGATGCCCCGCGAAGTCACGCATGACCGGAACATGCCGTTCCGTGACGTGCCCAAGGGCCCGTCCGGCAACTGAGCCGGCGCGAGAGCGGAGACCATGAGCGAGTTCGGGGTCTTCGCAGTCGCCGCTGCCGACCCCGAGCGGCAGGCGGTGGTCGACCCGGACGAGCGCCTCATCACCTACGGCGAGCTGGTCGCGCGCATGAATGCGTACGCACGCGGGCTGCGGTCGCTCGGGCTCGCGCCCGGTGACACGGTCACGGTGGTCTTGCCCAACTGCCGCGAGCTGCTCGAGCTGTACGGGGCCGCGGTGCAGAGTGGCTTGACGTTCATCGCGCTGAACTGGCACCTCGGCGCCGACGAGCTTGCCTACATCCTGACGGACTCCGAGGCGAAAGCGGTGATCGCGCACGAGCGGTTCGCGCCCGCCGCGCGCGACGCCGCCGCGCACGCCGGCATCGCCGACGGGGCGTTCTTCGTCGTCGACGGGGAATCGGAGCACCGACCGCTGCACGAGTTGTCACAGGGGCACTCGATCGCGCCGCTCGAATCGCGGCAGGTCGGTCGGGTCATGTTCTACACGTCCGGGACGACCGGCAAACCGAAGGGCGTCAGCAAGCTCCTCGACGGTGCGAGCTCGGATGAGATCGCGCTGATCACGGGAATCGGACTCCGCGCGTCGTCGTTCCCGGCATCCCCGTCCGCTGAGTCGGAACAACGCGTCGACCTCGCATGCGGGCCGATGTACCACGCGGCGCCCCTCGCCCTCGCGTGCGGCGCGCTCGACAACGGCGCGCTCCTCGTGATGCTCGACCGTTGGACACCGGAGGCCTTCCTCGATCGGGTCGAGCGCTATCGCGTCACCAATGCGAGCATGGTGCCGACGATGTTCCACAGGCTGCTCGCCCTGCCGGAGGGCGTACGGGCCGCGGCCGACGTGTCGTCGTTGCAGATCGTGAGCCACGCCGGTGCTCCATGCCCGGTCGACGTGAAGCGTCGCATGATCGACTGGTGGGGACCGATCATCGTCGAGTCGTACTCGTCGACGGAGGGCGCGGGAACGACGGTGACGTCGGAGGAGTGGCTGCGCAAGCCCGGAACGGTTGGCAGGCCGTCGCCCGGCGTCGCCCTGAAGATCCTCGACGACGAGGGGAACGAGTGCCCGCCGGGCATCGCCGGCCTCGTCTACGTGAGTCAGGCGTTCTGGAGGTTCGAGTACCACAACGATCCCGGGAAGACGCGCGCGAACCGACGCGGCGATCTGTTCACCGTCGGCGACATCGGCTACCTCGACGACGACGGATACTTGTTCCTCTGCGACCGTCAGGCCGACGTGATCGTCTCGGGTGGCGTGAACGTGTACCCCGCCGAGGTGGAGGCCACGCTGCTCACTCATCCGGCGGTCGGCGACGCGGCGGTCGTTGGCGTGCCGAGCGACGAGTGGGGCGAGGAGGTGCGCGCCGTGGTCGAGGTCGCGGGATCGCCGGGTCCCGAGCTCGAGCGCGAGCTCGTCGAGTTCTGTCGTGGGCGCCTTGCGCACTACAAGTGCCCGCGCGCCGTCGACTTCGTCGAGTCGCTCGGACGCGATCCCAATGGGAAGCTGCGGAAACAACGGATCCGCGACCGTTACTGGGAAGGCCGTAAGCGGAAGATCTGAGCTCTCTGTCATGCGACCACCGAGGGGGTTACTCACGTGGCGCACCTGCCCATGCAAGGCGTGAAGGTTCTCGAGGTTGCCCAGTTCACGTACACGCCTGCAGCCGGTGCCGTGCTCGCCGACTGGGGAGCCGACGTGATCAAGGTGGAACACGCCGTCACCGGCGACGCGCAGCGCGGGCTGCGGCTGGGCACCGGGAGCGCCGCGGAGGGCACGTTCTCACCGATCATGGAGCACCCGAACCGCGGCAAACGCAGCATCGGCCTCGCGCTCGAGAATCCGGCGGCCCGCGAGGTCCTGTACGAACTCGCGCGACGGAGCGACGTGTTCCTCACCAACTTTCTTCCGGACGCGCGACGGCGCCTCGAGATCGATGTCGACGATTTGCGCGCCGTGAATTCGTCGATCATCTATGTGCGGGGCAGCGCACTCGGCGCTCGCGGCCCCGAGGCACACAAGGGTGGCTACGACAAGAGCATCTACTGGGCTCGCGCCGGCAGCTCCGCCGGCGCGACGCCTGCGGGGCTCGGTGGCGTCATTGATATGCCCGCCGGTGCCTACGGCGACTCGATCGGTGCCATGACGATCGCGGGCGGCGTCTCGGCCGCGCTGTTCGGACGCGAGCGCACGGGGGAGCCCGCGGTCGTCGACGTGTCGCTGCTCAGCGTGGGAGCCTGGGCGATGGCGCTCTCGGTGAACATCTCGCTCCTCGTCGACGAGCCGGTCTCGCCGATGCCCTTGGGTGCGACTGCGCCCCACAACCCGCTGGTCGGCTACTACGAGACCGCCGATCAGCGGTGGATCAACCTCACGATGCTGCAGGCAGGCCGCTACTGGGCCGACTTCTGCAAGCGCATCGAGCGCGAAGACCTGATCGACGACGAGCGGTTCTGCACCGTCGAACGGATCGCCGAGAACACGGCCGCGGCCGCCGAGATCATCGCGGCGGTGATGAAGTCGCGGACGTTTGCCGAATGGGTCGAGCGATTCGAGACGATGGAAGGCCAATGGGCATCGGTGCAGAACAGCCTCGAGATCGGTCATGACCCGCAGTTGCGTGCGAATGGCTACATCGCGCAGGTGATCGACGCCGAGGGCAACGAACGGGAGCTCCTCGCCAACCCGGTGCAGTTCGACGAGACACCGGCCACCCTCACGCGGGCGCCGCAGTTCGCCGAGCACACCGACGAGATCTTGCAGGAGCTCGGTCTCACCGACGACGAGATCATCGACCTGAAGATCAAGGAGGCAGTCACGTGACGGAGGACGCGACCGATCAGGTCGTCGTGGAGGAACGCGGGCTCGTACGCATTCTCCGGATCAACCGTCCGGAGGCACGGAACGCGCTCAACCCGACGGTGATCGCGGCGCTCGGCCGGGGGCTCGAGTCGGCCGACACGGATCCCGGTGTGCGCGCCATCGTGATCACCGGCACGGGGGACCGGGCCTTCTGCGCTGGCATGGACCTTCGCGAGTTCGCCGAGCGAGACCGCGTCGGACCGACCGGCGACGAAGGACCGAGCGGCGACGAAGCCGCGGGATACGCGCGTTTCCTGCGCGCCGGCATCGACAAGCCGGTGATCGGAGCGGCGAACGCGACGGCGGTCGCGGGCGGGTTCGAGTTGCTGCTCGCGTGCGATCTCGTCGTCGCGTCCGAACGTGCGCACTTCGGACTCCCCGAGGTGAAGCGTGGCCTCTTCCCGGCCGGTGGGGGGGTCCAGCTCGGCCGCCGCCTCCCGCTCGCAGTTGCGCTCGAGCTCGGGCTCACCGGCGACACCATCGACGCGTCGCGTGCGCTCCAGCTCGGTCTCGTCAACCGCGTGGTGTCCGAGGAGCGCGTGCTCGACGAAGCAGTCGCGCTCGCCGGCCGCATCGCCGAGAACGGACCCCTGGCAATCCGTGTCACGAAGAAGCTGATGTGGGAAGCGCTCGACGTGTCGCGCGATGAAGGGTGGGAGCGGCAGGCCGCGTTGGCGCCAGAGGTGTTCGGCAGTGATGACGCCAAGGAGGGCGCGCGAGCCTTCGTCGAGAGGCGTGCCCCGACCTGGACCGGCCGTTGACGCGAGGCCGGGCACGGCTGTTGAGGAGGTTGACGGTTGGAGACGCCGCTCCGAGTCATCGACGCCAATGGACACAAGGTAGAGCCGGCCGACTGAATCGTCGCGACCCGACCGTGGTCGAGCACGCTCGGCACGTCGATGAATTCGTGGTTCGTCGGTCGTCTATGGAGGCACAACCTGGATCGGTCGAGCGCAGGAGCACGCCGAACATGAGAAAACATGTCGAATCCACGTTCGTGACGCTCGACGGCGTCATACCATCACCGGCGGAGTCGGGTTCGCCGTACTGGAACGACGAACACGCGAGTTGTGCGCGGGACCTGCTCTTCGACGCCGACGCGCTGCTGCTCGGTCGCGTGACCTGTGACGGCTTCGCGGCGTCGTGGCCGACGCGAAGCGGGGTCGAGTACACCGACAGGATCAAACGCGCTTCCCAAGTACGTTGCCTCGACATCGTTGCAAGAGACGACGTGGAACGCGACGCTCCTCGGCGCGGACGTCGCCGACGAGGTCGCGAAGCTGAAGCAGCAACCGGGTGGGGCAGTAGCCGACGACCCCATTTGGGGTTGACACCGAACATATGTTCGCTACACTGAAGCCACTTCCTCGACGTCCCGAGTCGACGTAGGCACTGCGTCGAGGAGGTGTGGCGGCGGGAGTGTTCGACTGGACGCGGTCGGCGGTCGCGACCTTGGAAGAGGTCGCCGCGGACCTGGAGCCCGGTTGCCTCGATCTGGCGAGCGCCAAGGGGCTGGTTGATCTGTCCACGCGGTATGAGCGGTTGTCG
>JBKPCV010000133.1:0-4324 GCA_046727575.1 Actinomycetota bacterium | reverse complement strand
CCGCTCTCTGCGCGATGTCGAGGAATCGGAGGACGCCTTCGGCTGCGTTGGGTGCTCCGTCCAATGCTTCGCGGAGCGTGTCGGCGACGATCCGGCCGGACGCCTCGAGAGCAGTTTCGGCTAGCTCCTCCATGCCGCCTGGGAAGTGGTGGCTCCCGGCTCGAAGTACACCTTCTTCGACACGTACCACGCTGCGACCGTCGACGTCATGCAGGTCGCGCCGCGCGCGGCGACACATCTCGACTGGACGCACTTCGCCGGAGCCAATCCCTTCGGCCCTTCGATCGACCACGGCATCTACGGCGAGATGGTCGGCGGGTACTACACGTTGGCGTGGCTGGATCGATATGTCGAGCCGCTGATGGCGACGCACTCGCGCAAGGCCGAGCGCGAGTCGAAGTCGGTGGCCAAGAGGGCGCTGCAGCGCTTGACGGCCAGTGGAACCGACCGCCTCGATCGCTCCGCCGACGCGTACTCGATTGGCGCAGGCTTCTTCGACGCCGGCAAAGCGGCGAAGGGCCGGACGGACGAGACAGGAAACACCCCGATCAAGATCGGCGGGATCCCGGTCCGGAACCTGCTGTCATTCCTCTACGACTCCCGCTACTTCCTTCGCGGCGGTGCGCGGCAGTGTGACGACATGCGAGCCCGCTGCGCGTGAAGTACCGGCGAGGCGCGCGCGTTCTGATCGGTCGGCGCGACTGCGCCGACGGCGGCGCGGATGCCGTCGATCGCGCACGGCAGGTTGTAACGGAACCGCGCCCAGGCGCCGGTTTCGTGGTCATCGGTACGCAGGTCTGCTGCCGTTTCATGCCACATTCGTGCCACGAGCAGCGCGAGGCGCGAGTGCGGCGAGAAACTGCGCCTCCCACGGCCAGTGCTGTGGGAGCCGCAGGATCCAGCGTCCCGCGCGGTTCACGAGCCTTCCGGGGAGCGCGAGCAGTCGCGTGCCGATGGTGCGCGCGACTGTGAGTTGGGCGCCGGGATGTAGGCGCCGATCGCGACGGTCCAGCGATACAAGTTGTGGGCCAGCACACCACAGGCGAGCTAGGCGGCGTTGGCGAAGAAGTGCCCGGAGGGGCAGTGCTCGAGGTCGGCGCCGTCTTTGAGGTCGCGGATCGCGAGTTCGATCGTCGCGTGATCGCGGCGAAACGCGTCGATGTCGACGGCCGGTGTGTGTGTCAAGGTTGGTGACGAACACGTGGTAACGCCAGTCGCGGGCGACGTCGGCGGCGGTGGTGACCTCGAAGGCGCTGCTGGCGACGCAGAGGCGGCTGAAGTCGTCGAGGATGTTGAGTAGCTCGACGGTGCGTCCGTTTTGAGTTGGACGTGCGTGGTGTCCATCTGGCAGCACTCGTTCGGCAGGTTGGCTTCGAAGCGAACCGTGGCGCTCTTAGGGGTTTGCGCGGCCCGGGGGTGATGAGCCGCGCTCGGGTCAGCGTGCACCAGATGGTCGACACCGAACACGGTGCCGCGCCGCCGTGGCTGCGGTCGAGGTGAGTGTGGATCGTGTCGGCGCCGGCGTCGGTGCCGAACTGGGATAGCTGACTTCGCAACTCGACGATCTCGTTCTCGAGGGCCTCGGGGATCCGGTTGGGCCAATGGTGCGGCCGCCATGATCGTGGAATCAGCGCAGCTTTCGCCGCCCGTGCGGTAGCCGGCCACGCGTTCATAGAGCCACGTCTT
Source organism: Actinomycetota bacterium (assembly GCA_046727575.1). Classification (GTDB taxonomy): domain Bacteria; phylum Actinomycetota; class Acidimicrobiia; order IMCC26256; family DASPTH01; genus DASPTH01. Next base: position 2,638 of record JBKPCV010000133.1, on the reverse strand, counting down.
GGAGATACGAGCCACTTCTCGAACGCTGCGCTTTTCGACGACGACGGCTTGCACGACGAACACTGCGAGTCCACAGGGACACCTCCGCATTCGTGTCCACGATGTCTCGCGACATGTGTCCGCTATCTCCTGAACTCAGACACCATCACCTCCACAAAGTCCCTGGCCGCAGGCTCGCGCGGACGGGGCGGTGAGACTACGACCGCGGCTTGAGATCGGAGCGTGGTGCGCAGAGGAGCGCGGTGAGCATGTCGATGAGGTTCGACGTGAACTCGTCGTCGCTCAGGACCGGTGTGTGATCGCAGCTCAATTGGTGTGCGCGTTCGGCGAGGAGCGCCGTCAAGGCGATGGAGTAGTCGACAAGCCGTTCGCGTTGCAGCGTCTCGGGAAGGTCGCGCAGCGCGGGCCGGAGCAATCGGAGCACACGGTTCGATTGCGGCGTACCGGGCTTCAGCACGCCATGGCGGAGGTTCTCGCTCACCATCGGCATCATCTGCGGGACGATAAGTGCCCAGTCGCGACCCGAGTCGGTCCGCAGCCGCGCCGCCATCGAGGGGATCACGGCGCCGAGGACCTCGCGCGCCGAGGGTTCCTCACCGCGCGCCTCGAGTTTGTCGAGACCGATCTCGACGGCGGCGTCGATCTCGGCTTGGTGGCCGAACATGATCGCGTTGGCGAGGCCGTCGCGCGACCCGAAGTGGTAGTGCAGCGCAGAGGAGTTGCGCTGCCCGGCGAGCGCGTTGATGTCGCGGATGCGTGCCCGGTAGATGCCGTCGCGCGCGAACAGCTGTTCGCCGGCGCGGAGCAACCGCTGCTTGGTGTCCAATGGTGACTCGACGGCGGCCGCCGACATGGAAGCAGGGTAGGCGCGGTCGGTGCCTTGACTCGCGCCCGCGACGCTGTCAGCATGGGCGCCCGAGGCTAATCAACTCGATTAAACCTCGACGAACAGCCTCCGGGGGGAGGGCAACGACATGAGGCTTTGGAGCAATGCCGTGCGGGCACGCATGCGACTCGTCTGGGTATCGGTCGTCGCCGTGATGTCGGCGTCACTGATTGTGCTGTCGCCAGCGAGCGCTTGGGGCGCGTCGACCGTCCCTGGGGCGAACGCGGAGGGCACCGGCCCGCAGCCGAAGGGTCTCGGTCTCGGTTCGAAGGCGGCGCTCGCGCAGGACACGTGCGACGACAACGCGCGCACGAGCTTCGTGTATGTCGGCGCCGGTCCGTTCTGCGTGAACCCGTGGCCGCAGGGCAAGAAGAACGGTGGTGCCACTGCACCGGGCGTCACCGCGTCCGAGGTGAAGGTCGTCTTCTACCAGCCGAACGAACAGATGGCGGATGCTCAGCTCGCGGCGGGCGGCCAGGCAGCGACGAATCGGCAAACCGGCGGTCGCACCACACTCGGCGAGGTCGTCCACGACTTCGACGCGGTGTACCAGTACGCGATCAAGACCTACGGGACGTGGCAGACGTGGGGACGCAAGCCGGTTTACGAGTTCGTGACTGCAACCGGGCCCGACGAGGCCGCGCAGCGCGCGGACGCGCTCGAGGTGATCGAGAAGAAGCCGTTCATCGTGATCGACGCCGGGAACGTCGTGTCGGGCTCGCCGGTGTTCGCGGCGACGATCGCGGCGAGGAAGATCATCGTCGCCAGCCCGTCGACCAACGCGGAGAACGCCGCCCGGCAGCGTCCGTACCGCTGGGTGCCGGGGCAGGATCCGGATGCCGCTGCCTACCTCACCGCGAGCTTCGTCGCGCGTTCGCTGTCGGGCGAGAAGGCGAAGTGGGCAGGCGACAGCGCGATGAAGTCGAAGACGCGCGCGTTCGGCGGTCTACCCCGCGAGCGGTCTCGATCTCGATGCCTTCAAACGGCTGCTGCGGCAGAACGGTGGCTCGAAGTTGGTGGACGCGGTCGAGTACGACAACAGCGATCCGTCGAAGTACGAGGCGTCGGCGCCGACGCTGGTCACGCGACTCAAGAGCGCAGGCGTCACGAGCGTGGTGTTGTTCGCCGAGCCGAACATGGTCCGCGCGTTGATGGCCGCGGCCACCAAGCAGGAGTACCGGCCCGAGTGGATCATCACGGGCTACCTGTTCCACGACTTCGACGGCTTCGCTCGGACGAACGATCAGCAGCAGATGGCCCACGCATTCGGGATCGGCGTGCTCCCGCCGTCCTACGAGGGGTCAGAGTCGTCGACGGGAATCTTCGAGTGGTACTGGGGCAACAACCAGGGGAGCTACGCAGCGGCGACGCAGGGCGCCATGTCGTTCATCTACAGCGCGATCGAGTACGCCGGACCGACGCTCACGCCGAAGAACGTCGAGCAGGGTTTGTTCTCGGTGCCGGGCGTCGGTGGCGCGTCCGACGGCACCACGAACTTCCGCTCCGGGTACGGCAAGACCGTCGGTCTGCCCTACAACGAGTACGCGCTGCTCGGGACCGACCGGAACCTCGCCTGGTGGAACCCTGACATCAGCGGGCCGGCGAACGCGGTCGCCTCGCTCGCGGGGAAGGGCAAGTTCATGTACCTCAACGACGGCAAGCGCTACGGCTACGGGCAGTTCCCCGCCAAGGAGCCGAAGTTCTTCGACGCGTCGGTGTCGGTCTCGGAGATCCCGCGGTCGTCGAACTTCC
>JBKPCV010000132.1:0-12542 GCA_046727575.1 Actinomycetota bacterium | reverse complement strand
CCGAGGTGACCGGGGCCCGAACCCGGCGTGATGCCGGGGCCCACGGGTTCCACGAGACCGGTACAGCCTTCGGTCGCGAGGCGGTCGAGGTTGGGCGTCTCCGCCTCCTCGAGCTCGGTCCCGTGGTCGGCGTCGGCGTAGCCGCCCAGCCCGTCCATCACCACGAGCAGGATCTTCGTGTCGGCGGGCTCGATCAGCTCGGCCAGGTCCATCACCCCACGCTACTTTCCACTCCCGTGCCGGAACCCGGAGCGATGTTCCACATGGAGGGCGATCTCGCCGTTCCGACCGAGATCGTCCGCGGTCCGTGGTCACCCGATGCGCAGCACGGCGGCGCCCCCTCGGCGTTGCTCGCGGGGATCCTCGAGCACGTGGACGCGGGACCGCCCGCGTTCACGGCCCGGCTCACCGTCGACCTCATGCGACCGGTGCCGCTCACGCCGCTGCGTGTGGTCTCGCGTGTCGTGCGCCCCGGCAAGAAACTTCAGATCGTGGAAGCGGCGCTCCTCGACGGCGACGTCGAAGTCGCGCAGGCGCGCGCGCTGCGGCTGCGCACCCTGGACGACGAGCTCGAACCCGCGTGGCACTCGCCGCACGTCGATCCGCTGCCGCCTCCCCGGCAGCCGGGACGGTTCCTGCGGATGAACACTGGCCAAGTCGGCTTCTGGAACGCGGTGGAGATGAGCCCGGTCGCGGGCGAGCTGTTCGTGCCGGGACCGGCGTCCGTATGGTTCCGGTTGCTCGTGCCGGTTGTCGCCGGTGTCGAGCCGTCGCCGCTGCAACGCGTCGCCGCCGTCGCAGACTTCGGCAACGGCGTCGGATCAGGCATTGACCGCACCCGCATCTCGTTCATCAACGCCGACGTCAGTGTCTCGCTCCATCGGCTGCCGGTGGGTGAATGGATCGGGCTCGACGGGTTGATGTTCGCCGAGCCGACCGGGATCGGGGTGGCCGAGACTGTTCTCCACGACGAGCGCGGCCGGATCGGACGGGGCCTGCAGACGGTGATCCTCGAGGCGCTCACCGGCACGCCGCCCGGCCCCGTGATCGCGAAGTAGCGCGGGTGAGGTTTCGCGGCAGCAGCTAGCGGCGGCCGGCGTTGGGGCGTTTGCCGTGGTTCGCCTTGCTCCGGCGAGAACGCAGCTTTCGTCTACTGGTCTTCTTGCTCATGTCGGCGCAATCCAGGTCTCAGGTTCCCCGAGGTCGGTGCAGGGTAGCGGACGCCTGCGCTCGCGGCCGTAGCATCCGCGGGGTGGAACGTCTCGGGCTCGTCGGCCTGCCGAACAGTGGCAAGTCGAGCCTCTTCAACGCGCTCACCGGCGCGTCGTCGACCGTGGCGGCCCACCCGTTCTCCACCACGGAGACCACGGTTGGCGTTGCGCACGTGCCGGACGAGCGCGTCGACCTCCTGGGCGCGATGTCGCACTCGAAGAAGCTGGTGTACACGGGCTTCGAAGTTGTCGACATCGCGGCGCTGGTGAAGGGAGCGAGCGGCGGCGAGGGCCTCGGGAACTCGTTTCTCGGGTCGCTCCGCGACTGCGACGCCGTCCTGTTCGTGCTCCGGGCCTTCGAGGACGACTCGGTACTCGGCGACACGAAACCGGCCGCCGCGCTCGACATCCTCGAGCTGGAGTTGGTCCTCGCCGACCTGAAATCGGCCGAAGGCCGGCTCGACCGTCAGCGGCGCGCGGCCAAGGGCGACAAAGCGCTCGCCTCGGAGGTAGCGGCGCTGGAACGCGCCGTCGTAGTGCTGGGAGAGGGTGTGCCGATCTATCGATCCGATCTCGACCACGACGAACGCGCGCTCCTGGCGCCCGCGTTCCTCCTCACGGACAAGCCGGTGCTCGTCGTCGTGAACATCGGTGAGGACCAGCTCGACGACGCGGACGCGCTCGCCGCGCGCGTCGGGCGCGGTGAGGAGACACTCGCTGTCTGCGTGCAGCTCGAGGCGGAGGCGGCGAAGCTCGATGCCGGCGCCCGCGGCGAATTGCTCGAAGGGCTCGGGCTCGGCATCGGCGTGGTGCCGCGCGTCGCGCGCGCGGCGTATCACCTGCTCGGCCGGCGGACGTTCCTCACCACGGGCGAGAAGGAGTCGCGTGCGTGGACGTTCCGCGCCGGCGCCAAGGCGCCGGAGTGCGCTGGGGTGATCCATTCCGACCTGCAGCGCGGGTTCATCCGCGCCGAGGTCATCCAGTGGCGAGAGCTGCTGGAGATCGGGTCGTGGAACAAGGCGCGCGACCTGGGCCGGCTGCGCGTGGAGGGCAAGGACTACGCCGTGGAGGACGGCGACGTGCTCGAGATCCGCTTCAACATCTGAGGTCTGGTCCCGTGTGGCTCGTTCGTGACGGTGTGGTGTTGGCGACCGCCGAGGTCGCGAGCGACGCTCGTGCACGGCGACGCGGGCTCCTCGGCCGGGACTCCTTCGAAGGCGCGCTCGTGCTTCGCCCGTGCCGGCACGTGCACACCTTCGGCATGCGGTTCCCGATCGACGTCGGGTTCTGCGACGTGAACGGCGTCGTGCTGCGAACCTCCACGCTCCGGCCCCGGCGCGTGTCGCCCGTCGTCTTCCGGGCTGCGTTCGGCGTCGAAGCGGCGGCGGGTGCGTTCGACCGGTGGCAGCTGCGGCCCGGAGACCGGCTCGAGCTCCGCGGATGACGAACGCTCCGGCAGGCGCGCTCATCCTCGTCGCGACCCCGATCGGGAACCTCGGCGACCTGTCCCCGCGCGCCGTCGAGGTCTTGCGCGACGCCGATCTCATTGCGGCGGAGGACACGCGGCGCACGCGCGCGCTCCTCGCGCACGCGGGCGTCCCGGCCGCCCGAAGGCTGCGGGCGGTCCACGGTCACAACGAGCGAGCCGCGGCCGAAACCGTTGTCGACGCGGTCGCAGCCGGGCGGCGGGTGGCCTACGTGACCGACGCCGGCATGCCCGGGATCTCCGACCCGGGCGAGCGACTGGTGCGCGCGTGCCTCGACGCCGGGCTGCCCGTGGAGATCGTCCCCGGTCCGAGCGCGGTCCTCGCCGCGCTAGTGGTGTCGGGATTCCCGACCGAGCGCTTCGTGTTCGAGGGATTCCTCCCTCGGCGAGGGCCGGCGCGTCGTACACGCCTTGCCGACATTGCTGGTGAGCGTCGCACCGTGGTGCTCTTCGAGGCGCCCGGACGTGTCGCCGCGTTGCTCCAGGAATTGCTCGCGGCCTGTGGGCCGCTGCGTGAAGTCGCAATCGCGCGCGAGCTGACGAAGGTCTTCGAGGACGTTTGGAGAGGAGAGCTCTCGGACGCTGTCGCCCACGTCGCGGAGCACGAGCCTCGCGGTGAGCACGTGATCGTGCTCGCTCCCGCGCCGGAGCCCCCGGCGGCGAGTGACGACGAAGTGGACGCCCACGTGCTGGCCGCCTTCGCGGAAGGATTGTCGACGCGCGACGCCGCCGCGCGCGTTGCCCGCGACCTCGGTGTGCCCCGACGGCGCGTATACAACGCCGCTACACGGCTTCGGAGAACTTAGAGTTTGTCGCCTATGCCGCGGCCGTTCTACCTGACGACGCCGATCTATTACCCGAACGACGCGCCGCACATCGGTCACGCGTACACCTCCGTCGCGGCCGACGCGCTGGCTCGCTGGCGGCGTCTGTGGGGAGACGACGTTGCGTTCCTGACGGGCACCGACGAGCACGGGACCAAGATCCAGCGCGCCGCGGAGGCGCAGGGCCTCACACCGCAGGAGCTCGTCGACCGTACGAGCGAGCAGTTCCGGGCGCTGACGCCCCTCCTCGACCTCACCAACACCGACTTCATCCGCACCACCGAGCCGCGCCACGAGCGGGCGGTCCAACAGTTCCTGCAGGTGGTCTACGACGCGGGGTACATCGAGCCGGGCACCTACGAAGGGCTCTATTGCGTCGCCTGCGAGGCGTACTACACCGAAGACGAGCTCATCGACGGCATGTGCCCCGTCCACGGGACTCCGGTCGAGCGCGTCACCGAAGAGAACTACTTCTTCAAGCTGTCGCTCTTCGAGCAGCGGCTTCTCGATCACTACGAGGCACACCCGGAGGCGGTGCAGCCAACGACCCGGCTCAACGAGGTTCTCGGGTTCATCCGTCAAGGGCTCGCCGACTTCTCGATGAGCCGGAAGTCGGTGACGTGGGGCATCCCGTTGCCCTGGGACGCGTCCCAGACCTGTTACGTCTGGTTCGACGCACTCTTCAACTACTGCAGCGCGATCGGCTACGCCGACGACCGTCAACGCTTCGACCGTTACTGGCCAGCCGACTACCACCTCGTGGGCAAGGACATTCTCCGGTTCCACGCGGTCTACTGGCCCGCGATGCTGATGGCGGCAGGCCTCGAGCCGCCGAAATGCGTGTTCGCGCACGGGTGGTTGCTCGTCGGGGGCGAGAAGATGTCGAAGACGCGCGCGAATCAGATCGCGCCGGCCGACCTCGTCGCCGACTTCGGCGTCGACGGCTTTCGCTATCACTTCCTCCGCGACCAGCGCTTCGGTCCGGATGGCGACATCAGCTACGAGGCGATGGTCACGCGGTACAACGCCGACCTCGCGAACAACTTCGGCAACCTCGCGAGCCGTGTGCTCAACATGGGCATGAGCTACTGCGCAGGCGTGGCTCCCGGCTCGCGTGAGGGTGGTCCGCTCGTCGCGGCCGCGGAGCAGGCATTTGCCGCGCTCAGCGCCGGCATGGAGAAGCTCGACTTCTCGGGCGGGTTCGGCGCGGTGTGGGACCTGATCCGCGACGTCAACGCGTACATCGAGGACCGCCAGCCCTGGGCGCTCGCGAAGTCGGGCGACGAAGAGGCCGCGGCGCGCGTGCTCGGCGACTGCCTCGAAGCGCTCCGGATCATCGCGCTGCTCGCGTCGCCGGTGGTCCCGCGGGCGGCCGCCGAGCTGTGGCGGCGCCTGGGCCTCGCGGGCGATCCGGCCGATGAGCGGCTCCCGGCAGCCGCGGCGTGGGGGCTCCTCCCCGCCGGCTCGAAGCTCGAGAAGGGCGAACCGCTCTTTCCTCGCATTGAGACGTGACCGGCTGGGTCGACAGCCACTGTCATCTCACGTCGCTCACCGGAGGGGCCGAGCCGGCCCTGGCACGCGCGCGTGCCGCGGGCGTCACGGGGTTCGTGTGCGTGGGCACCGACGCCGCGACATCACGGGCAGCGATCGATCTGGCCGCCCGACACGCTGACGTGCGCGCGACCGTCGGGCTGCACCCGCACGACGCCTCACGCCTCGTGGAGGAGCGAGACGCGCTCGAGTCGCTCGCAGCCGCGCCGGGCGTCGTGGCGGTTGGCGAGACGGGTTTCGACCTTCACTACCGCCACTCGACCGCGCCCGAGCAGGAGGTCGCGTTCCGGGTGCAGGTCGCGCTGGCGCGCCAGCTCGGTCGCGCGCTGGTGATCCATTCCCGCGACGCGTGGGACGACACGTTCCGCGTGCTCGAGGAGGAGGGCCTGCCCGCGCACACGGTGTTCCACTGCTTCACCGGAGGTCCCGAGTATGCGGAGCGCGCGCTGGCGCTCGGCGCCCGCATCTCGTTCAGCGGAATCGTGTCGTTCAAGAACGCCGACGACGTCCGCGCCGCCGCGTCGCGCACCCCACTCGAGCGGATGCTCGTCGAAACCGACGCCCCGTATCTCGCCCCCGCGCCCCACCGCGGTCGGGAGAACGAGCCGGCCTGGGTCGTGGACGTGGGCGCCGCGGTCGCGGCGGCGACGGGCCGACCCCTCGACGAGGTCGCCGACGCGACCCGGGCGAGCGCCAACGCCGTCTTCGGGTCATTCCAGGAGGTCCGGCCTGCGGGCTGAACGGCATGCGCGGCCGCAGTTGTTGATCCGGCAGAAGTGGTTCGCTAACGTCGCCTTTCCCCCAGCCTCGACGGAAGGGCTACCCCATCGCCGAGCACGTCGATGTTCACGCCGGCCCCGCGACCGGCGCGCCCCCCCGTCGTGAGCCTCACCGCCACTCTCGGTCGCGGCGCTTCGTCGCACACTCCGTGAGGCCGTCACCGGCGCGCGCCGTGCCGTACGACCCCGACGCATGGCTTCCTCTGCCCGATCCGCGTGCGCTCCCGCCGATCGCCGACATCTCGCTCGACGCGATCGTGTCGCCGTCGCCTGCTCGCGCCGCGCCGCACGACCCCGCCTCCTGGATGCCGCTGCCCGCCGACGTCGACGCGCTTCCGTCGGTCGACGAACTGCTGGCGCCGCCACCGGCGGTGCGTGCGGCGGTACTGGACGATGCCGACTCGATCGTGCGCGACGCCGCGGCCGCCGCCGAGGCCGCGGTCGCGCCGTCGCCTGCCCGGGCCGCGCCGCACGATCCCGCGGCCTGGCTGCCTGAGCCGGACCCGGACCGTCTCGTCACGATTCCCGAGCTGGCTCCCGGCGACGTGTCCGCGGCCCGGCCGACAGCGGGCGGCACGAGGCGACGCTTCGGGCTGGGTGTTCGGGCCTTGCTCGTCGTCGCGGTGGTGGCAGCGGCGGCTGTGGTCACGGTGCGCGTCGTCGGTAGTGGTGCAGCCCCGGCCGCGTCGAGCGGGGCCTACGAGGTGACGGTCGACCTGGACGGGGTCGTGAGCACCGTGCGGACCAGCGCGACCCGCGCGCCCGACCTGATGCGCGAGCTGCACGTCGGCAAGTTGGTGGCCGTCCGCAACATCCCCGGCCACCTGCACGATGGCTCGGTCGTCGTCCTCCGGAGGCGGCACGAGGGCACGCTCGCGGTCGACGACCAGAGGATCGTGTTCGACTCCGCGTCGCGCACGGTCGACGAGCTTCTCACCTCCTACCACGTGCTGCTCGTCGGCGAGGACTACGTGCGACCCGATCCCGACGCGGTGCTCACCGACGGGCAGACCGTCACCGTGTTCCGAGTCGGCGGCGACACGAAGCAGCGCTACGAGGACATCCCGCCCGTCGACGAGCATCAACCCGACCCGAATACGCCGATCGGCCAGACGAGCGAACTCCGGGCGGGCGTTCCCGGGCAGCGGACCATCACGTACCGCGAGCGGATCGAGAACGGTGTCAAGGTGGGGGAGACGGTCGTCTCTGACGTCCGCACGCGGGAGCCGGTGTCACACCTGATCGGTGACGGCACGCTCGCGGATTGGCACTGGGACAAGCTCGCCGAGTGCGAGTCGGGCGGTCGGTGGAACACGGTCGACCACTCGCCCGGCGGCTACCACGGCGGGCTGGGTATCGCGCAGACCACATGGGTTGCATTCGGCGGCCGCGACTTCGCGCCCACCGCGGCGGGCGCGACGCGCGAAGAGCAGATCACGGTGGGCGAGCGCATCCGCGCCCGGTACGGCTGGACCGCGTGGGGCTGCGGGCGCTACTACGGCTGGTGACGGAGCCGACGCTCACGGCCAGTAGCGTCACGCAGGCATGGAGATGCTCACGACAGCGACGGTGCACGCGTTGCTCGACGAGCACGACATCCATCCGAAGAAGACCCTCGGCCAGCATTTCCTCGCCGACCCGAACACCGCACGGCGCATCGCGACGCTCGCAGGCGTGCGACCGGGGGACGACGTCGTCGAGATCGGGCCCGGGCTCGGCTCGCTCACGCTCGCGTTGGTCGAGCGCGGCGCGCACGTCGTGGCGGTCGAGCTCGACCGCAAGCTCGCGCACGTGCTCGGGTCCGTGCTCGCCGCCGCCGTCGTCGACCGCTCGGCCGTCGAGGTGCGGGTCGCCGACGCGGCGTCGGTCGACTGGTCCGAGTTGCTGGCGGGCGGCGCCGAGTGGTCGTGCGTCTCCAATCTCCCCTACAACGTTGCGGTACCCGTCGTTGTGGGACTGCTGGAAACGGCGCCCAGGGTCAGTCGGATCATGGTGATGGTGCAACGAGAAGTGGGGGAACGGCTGGCGGCCGGCCCGGGTGATCCCGCGTACGGCGCGGTGTCGGTGAAGGTCGCGTACCACGCGGAGGCAAGGGTCGTCGGCACCGTGCCCGCAAGCGTGTTCGTGCCGCGGCCCAAGGTCGAGTCGGTGCTCGTGTCGTTGCGGCGGCGGGCGTTGCCTCCGGTGTCGGTGCCCTCCGAAGCGGCGCTCTTCGAGTTGGTCCGGAGCGGCTTCGCACACCGCCGGAAGATGTTGCGGCGGTCACTCCAACCGCTCCTCGGTGATCACGCGACCGAGGTGCTCGAAGCCGCGCACGTCCTGCCCACGGCGCGACCGGAGGCACTCGGCCTCGAGGAGTGGGCAGCACTCGCCCGCAGCGCGGCGGAAGCCGCATGAGGCTCGCTCGCGTCCGGGCCACCGCCTACCCGAAGCTCACCCTCTCGCTCAACGTGCTCGGCCGTCGAGACGACGGCTTCCACGACCTCGACGCGCTCGTGGTATCGCTCGGTCAGCCCTACGACGTCATCGAGGCGTACGCGGTGCCGGCTCCCGGCGGCGTGCGCGTCGAGGTGGTCGGCGACGACGCCGCCAAGGACGTGCCCGCGGACCATCGCAACCTCGCTTTCGTCGCAGCGGAGAAGCTGCTCGTGCGCGCGGGACGCTCCGGACACGGAGTGCGGCTCGTCCTCCGGAAGCAGATCCCCGCTGGCGCTGGCCTCGGCGGCGGTTCGGCCGACGCGGCAGCGGCACTCCTCGCCGTCCGACGTTTGCTCGACGTCGATATCGACGACGCCGGTGTGCAGGAGCTCGCGGCCGAGGTCGGCTCCGACGTGTCCTTCTGCATCCGCGGTGGCGCGGCATGGATACGCGGGCGCGGCGAGGTCATCGAGGAGGTCGCGCTGCACCAGGGACTGGTGTTCGTCGTCGCGATCCCGCCGTTTCGCTTGTCGACCCGCGAGGTGTACCGCATGTGGGACGAGCTCGGTGGGCCGCAGGCGAAACGTTCGATCCCGGCGCCCCGTCGTGTCGCGTCGCTCCTCCCCGAACTGGTCAACGACCTCGAGCCCGCGGCCGAGGAGCTCGAACCCCGTCTCGTGGAGTTCCGCACCGCGCTCGAGGCTGCGACCGGGAGCCCCGCGCTGCTCGCCGGGAGCGGTTCCGCGTACGTCGTGCCCGTGCAGGATGCGAGCGAACTCCCCGGAGTGGTCGACGAAGTCGGCCGGCGCCTGCGCGTCCCCGTCGTCGGAGCGACGACGGTTCCGCTCGGCGTGCGGCTTGCTTAGCTACTAGCGGCCCTGCTGACGGCGCTGCCAACGCGTGCGCTTGAGAAGCTTCTTGTGCTTCTTCTTCCGCATTCGCTTGCGGCGCTTCTTGATCAGCGAGCCCATGGCGGCGAGCACGCTAGTCGAGCGACGCGCAATGGGCGGAACCGGCCAAGTCGCGGGCTAGGGTCGTGGCAGGCGATCGGGGGTGGTGTAACGGCAGCACGGGGTCCTTTGGAGTCCCAAGTCGAGGTTCGAGGCCTCGCCCCCGAGCCACCCCCGCCACCGCTACCGAGAACACCGAGGAAAGGGAGAGCCTGATGCCCGGTCAGCACCGTCGTCCGCTCTCCGCCGTCGTCCCCGCGGCCGGCGAGGGCAAGCGCATGCGCTCCGACACACCGAAGATGCTCCATCCGCTGTGTGGCCGTCCCATGGTGCTGCACGCGCTCGACGTGCTCGCTTCGCTGCCGCTCGACCGCATCGTGGTCGTCGTGGGCCACGGTGCCGAGGACGTCGCCAAGACGGTCCAGGAACAGGTCGTCACCGACATTCCGGTGGAGTTCGTCGAGCAGTCGGTGCAACGCGGGACCGGCGACGCCGTCGCGGTCGGCCTCACCGCCAACGCCTTCGACCTCGACGGTGAAGACGACGTGATCGTGGTGTTCGGCGACGTGCCGCTCTTGCGGGCGGAGACCCTGGCGATGCTCGCCACCGAGCATCGGCTCACCGACGCCGCCGCGACCTTGCTCACGGCTCGCCTCGCCGACCCGTCGAGCTACGGCCGTATCGTCCGCGACGCAAACGGTCACGTCGACCGCATCGTGGAAGAGTCGGACGCTACGCCCGAGGAGCTCGCGATCGACGAAATCAACCCGTCGATCTACTGCTTCCGACGAGGGCTGCTGACGCCCGCGTTGCGTCGGCTCGTGCCCGAGAACGCCCAGGGCGAGTACTACCTCACTGACGTCGTTGCCGTGCTGCGTCAGACCGGCCACGTCGTCGAGGCGATCGAGGTGGACGACCCGATGGAGGTCGTGCAGGTCAACGACCGCGCGCAGCTGGCCGTCGCCGAAGCAGAGCTGCGCGCACGCATCAACGACAAGTGGATGCTCGCGGGTGTCACGATGACCGACCCGTTGCGTACGTACATCGACACGTCGGTCGAGCTCGAGCCGGAAGTGCGGCTGTTGCCCAACACGATGCTGCAAGGCCACACCGTCGTGCACGGCAATTCCACCATCGGGCCCGACGTGCAGCTCGTCGACACCGTTGTCGGACGCGACACGATGATCCGCCAGACGGTCTCCTACGACTCCGAGATCGGCGACCGCGTCACCTGCGGTCCGTACGTCTCGTTGCGGCCCGGGACGCGCATCGCCGACGACGCTCATGTGGGCACGTTCATCGAGATCAAGAACAGCGAGATCGGTGCGCGCGCAAAGGTGCCACACCTCTCCTACGTGGGTGACGCCGAGGTCGGCGAGCGCACGAACATCGGCGCGGGCAACATCACCGCCAACTACGACGGGTTCCGCAAACATCGCACGAAGATCGGTAAGGACGTGCACACCGGCTCCAACACCGTGTTCGTCGCCCCGGTCGACGTCGGTGACGGCGCGTGGACCGGCGCCGGCGCGGTGGTGAACCGTGACGTCCCGCCCGGCGCGATGGCGAAGGGCGTCCCCGCAAAGATCGAAGAAGACTGGGCGGTCAAGCGCGACAATGACGCGGCCGACGGAATCGGCGAGGGAGCGTGATGGAGCTCGTTTCGAGGAAGAAGCTCTCGCTCTTCTCGGGTCGCGGAGCCGAGGAGCTCTCGCAGGAGATCGCGAACTGCCTCGCGGTGCCGCTCGGCGACGTCAACCTCTCGACCTTCTCCGACGGCGAGCTGTACGCGCGGTACGGGGAGAACGTGCGCGGCAAGGACGTCTTCATCGTGCAAGCGCACTGCGCTCCGATCAACGACCGCATCATCGAGCAGCTCATCATGATCGACGCCGCCAAGCGTGCGTCGGCGAAGCGCATCACCGCGGTGTGTCCCTACTTCGGGTATTCGCGCCAGGATCACAAGGCGATGGGCCGCGAGCCCCTGACCGCGCGCCTCGTCGCGGACTTGTTCACGGTCGCGGGCGCCGACCGGGTCGTCACGGTCGATCTGCACGCCGGTCAGATCCAGGGCTTCTTCGACTTCCCGGTCGATCACCTCACTGCGCTGCCGTTGCTTGGCGACTACCTCGTCGAGAACCTCGACGGTGAAGTCGTCGTCGTCTCGCCCGACCCCGGTCGCATCAAGCTCGCGCAGCGCTACGCGCGCTACCTCACCGAGGCGGGCGTCGAAGCCGACCTGGCTTTCATCGACAAGCGCCGTCCGCGGGGCACGCACGACGTTGCCGAAGCCGCCGAAGTGATCGGTCCGGTTCACGATCGGGTGTGCGTACTGATCGACGACATCATCGGAACTGCAGGCACGATCACCGCCGCGGCCGAGGCGCTGCACTCGCGCGGCGCCGGTGAGATCTGGGTGTCCGCGACGCACCCGGTCCTGTCGGGCCCCGCGATCGATCGGCTCAAGAACGCGCCCATCGAGCGGGTCGTGGTCACCAACACGCTGCCGGTGCCCGACGACCGGCGCTTCGACACGCTCGAGGTCCTGTCGATCGCACCGATCATCGCCGACGTGCTCGCGGCCGTGTTCGAGGACCGCAGCGTCAGCGAGATCTTTCGCGGCGACAACGTGTAACCTCTTCTCCCTCCCCGTTTGCTCTGCGAAAGGCCCCGCAAGTCATGCCGGACATCGTCCTTGCCGCGACGCTGCGGGCCGAGCGCGGCTCACGCCCGGCCGGGCGCCTGCGCCGCGCCGGGCTCGTTCCGGCCGTCGTCTACGGGCTGGGCAGCGACCCGCTCACGGTGAGCGTGCCGGCGCGTGAGCTCGCACACATCCTCGCGGGCGAGAGCGGCGCCAACACCCTGATCAACCTGCGCGTCGACGGCGACGCGATGCTCACGTTGCCACGGCAGATCCAACGTCATCCGACACGTGGGGACCTCGTGCACGTCGACTTCGTGCGGATCCGGCGCGACGTCGCGGTGAGCGCCGACGTTCCCCTCCATCTCGTGGGCGAACCGACCGGTGTGCGCGACGGCGGCCTGCTCGAGCAGCTCGTCTTCACGATCACGGTCGAGGCGATGCCCGGCAACATTCCGGGCGCGTTGGAGCTCGACGTCTCGGAGCTGGCGATTGGCGACCAGCGCCACGGGGCCGACTTGGTGCTCCCGAGCGGCGTCACTTCGCACCTCGACCCCGAGCTCGTGGTGGCCCAGGTGGCGGCCCCGCGCGTCGCGGTCGAAGAGGGAGCGGAGGCGGAGCTGGCCGAGGGTGAAGTGGGTGAGGGCGCGGCCGAGGGTGCCGCAGCCGAAGCGCCGAGTGC
>JBKPCV010000131.1:0-14705 GCA_046727575.1 Actinomycetota bacterium | reverse complement strand
CGACGAGGATCTCTTGCGCTGCTACTCCATGTCGAGCTCGCCCGACACGGATACCGAGCTGGCGCTGACCGTGAAGCGGGTCGCCGGCGGTCGGGTCTCCAACTGGCTGCTCGACGAGATCGTCGAGGGTGACGTCCTGGCCCTCACCCTGCCCGCGGGCGTGTTCACGCTGCGGCCGCGCAACGCGCCGATCGTGGCGTTCGCGGGTGGCAGTGGGATCACCCCGGTCTTCTCCCTGATCAAGAGCGCGCTCGCGACCACGCTGCGGAGCGTGCGCCTGCTGTACGCGAACCGCGACGCCGACTCGATCATCTTCCGCGCCGAGCTCGACGCGCTGGACGCGGCGCACGCTGACCGGCTCGAGGTCGTGCACCACCTCGACACGGAGCACGGGTTCGTCCACTCGAACGGCGTTTCCGAGTTCGTCGGCACTGATCTCGACGCCGACTTCTACATCTGTGGGCCACCCCCGTTCATGGACGTCGTCGAGGACGCGCTGGCACAGGCCGACGTTCCGTCGGATCGGGTGTTCATCGAACGGTTCGCGTTCGCTGCCACCGCTCGTCGCGACGAACCGCCGGCGACTCCCGCGCGTGACGACGAGGGCGACCGGGCGGCGGAGACCATCGTCATCGTGCTCGACGGGCGGCCGCACGAAGTGCACTACCAGTCGGGCGAGACCTTCCTCGAGACGGCCCGGCGCGCGGGGTTGCGAGCGCCGTTCTCGTGTGAGTCCGGCAGTTGCGCAACGTGCATGGCGCGGCTGGAGGAGGGCGAAGCCACGATGCGCGTGAACAATGCGCTGACGCCCGAGGAGGTCGCCGAGGGCTTGGTGCTGACGTGTCAAGGATTTCCCGCGTCGCCGAACGTCACGGTCGTGTACGAGTCATGATGCGCACCGACCAATCGAAAAGGAGCGGACATGTCGTTTGTCGGGTCCACCGCGATCGTGACCGGCGGTGCATCGGGCATCGGTCTGGCCATCAGTGAACGGCTGGCCCGTGACGGTGCGAAGGTGTCGGTGTTCGACGTCGACGGCGACAACGCCGAGCAGGCGGCCAAGGGCATCCGCGAGACGGGCGGTGAGGCGATTGGCTGCGCAGTCGACGTCTCGAAGCGCGCCGAGGTCGATGAAGCGGTCGAGCGCGCGCGCCGCGAGCTCGGTCCGGTGCTCGTGCTCGTCAACTGCGCGGGGAAGGACGCCTTCGACAAGTTCGTGGACATCACCACGGAGTTGTGGGAGCGCGTCCTGGCGGTGAACCTCACCGGCGCCTTCCACTGCACGCAGTCGGTGCTACCTGACATGCTCGAAGCCGAGTGGGGGCGCATCGTGAACATCTCGTCGTCGTCGGCGCAAACGGGGGCCGAGCGCATGGCGCACTACGCGTCGTCGAAGGCAGGCATGATCGGCCTCACCAAGTCGCTGGCGCTCGAGTTGGGGCGGAGCGGTATCACGGTGAACACCATCCCGCCGGGTGCGATCGAAACTCCGATGAGCCGGCGGTCCGCGGAGGCCGGACACTTTCGTGGCGGCACGCTCGACGACGTCGCCCGGACCCTGCCCGTGCGCCGGATCGGCCAGCCCGAGGACATCGCAGCCGCGTGCGCCTACCTGGTGTCGGATGAGGCGGGCTACGTCACCGGACAGATCATTGGCGTCAACGGCGGCCGGGTCACCTGAGGACTCGGCGAGACTGACTCGTTACACGAGTGCGTCGCGTGACCAATCCAGCAGCGTTGGTGCGAGCAGCGGCCAACGCGCGAACAGGCCCTCGCCTGCTGTCTCGGGAGCGTGGCGGTCGATCCACTCGGTGTCGCCCCACGGTGGCTCGACGAGCCGGGCGTTCGGCAGCAGCTCCGCGACGCGCTCCGACGTCTCGCGCGTGTGATGCATGTCGCTCACGCCGCTGCGGAACACGAGCGCCGGAACGTCGAGCTTCCGCGCATCCTCGTCGCGCAGACCAGGCACCAACTCGCCGCCACACGGGCAGTACGCGACCATCCACCGCTCCATGGTGGCGACGAACCGTTTCGAGTCCTGGTCGAGGAATCGCTCGCGGTTCGCAGGATTTCGTTCGAGGACCTCGGCCCACTCGGGCAACGCGACGACCGCTTCCATACCGCCGTTCCACGCCGCCGCGATCGAGCCCCCGCAGTAGTGAGTGCCCAGGCTCATCAGACCGAACACACCTCCGCTGATCCACCACAACGCGAGGCCGGCCGCCGCGTCGGGATGCTGAGCGGCGGTGAGCATCGAGACCCGCGAGCCTCCTGACCCGCCGGTGATGACTGCGGGCGTCATGTCGAGGAGCGACAACAACGCGGCCAGCGTGTCGGCCTGCATGGCGGACTCGGATGTTCCTTCGAAGCACACATCGGACTCGCCGCAGTTCGGCCGGTCCCAGATCAGCACCCGGTTGCCGCTGCGCGCGAGCTCCTCGGCCAGCATGCGTACGCCGGGTGACTCCTTGCTGAACCGGCCGCCTGGAGTGATCACCCATGGCCGTCCCTCGCCGATGACTTCATAGGCGATCGACAACCCGTTGACGTTTGCGCGCGGCATGACAGCACCCTAATGTTGACGTCGATGTCAACACAAGAGTTCATCGTCGATGCCGACTCTCACTGGACGGAGCCGCCCGACCTCTTCACGAAGCTGGCGCCGCCCGAATATCGCGACCGGGTCCCGCGCGTGGAGATGGTCGAGGGCCAGAGGATGTGGGTCTTCGACGGCCATCCGGTGGGAAACTTCGGCGCGGCCGGCGTGATCGCGCGCGACGGCCACAAGGAGAGTTCACACACTGCGCTCCACCTGTGGGACTTCGAGGAGGTCCACGTCGGCGCGTGGGACCCCGAGGTGCGGCTCCGGGTGATGGACGAGTCCGGCATCGACGCGCAGGTCATCTTCCCGAGCACGATCGGGCTCGGCGGCGAGGACCTCGGGCTCGTGGACGACCGCGCGCTGTGCCGTCTCGCGATCGAGATCTACAACGATCGCATGGCAGAGATCCAGGCCAACTCGAACAACCGCTTGCTGTCGATGCCGCTCATGCCGGCGTGGGACATCGACCTCTGCATCGAAGAAGCGCAGCGAGTGGCGAGCCTCGGCATGCGCGGTGTGAACATGACGTCCGACCCGCAGGACCTCGGTTCGCCCGATCTCGCCAACCACGCGTGGGACCCGTTCTGGGAAGTGGTCAGCGATCTCCAGTTGCCGGTGCACTTCCACATCGGTGCGAGCGTCACGGGCATGACCTTCTTCGGAAAGTACCCGTGGCCGTCCCACCCCGACAACACGAAGCTCGCGATCGGCGGAACATTGCTGTTCATCGGCAACGCGCGCGTGGTGGTCAACGTGATCCTCTCGGGCATGTTCGACCGTCATCCGAACCTGAAGATGGTGTCGGTGGAGAGTGGCGTCGGATGGATTCCGTTCATCCTCGAGGCGCTCGATTACGAAATGGCGGAAAACGCACCGCAGGAGCTCTCGGAGCTCCACAAGAAGCCGTCGGAGTACTTCAGGAGCAACCTCTACGCGACGTTCTGGTTCGAGAACAATCGCAACAAGCTCCCCGACCTCGTCGACGCGGTTGGTGAGGACAGCATCCTGTTCGAGACCGACTTCCCGCACCCGACGTGCCTGTATCCGAAGCCGCTCGCCAGCGTCGAGGCGAAGATGAACACGCTGTCTCCAGAAGCGCGTCGGAAGATCCTCGGCGAGAACGCGCGCAAGTTGTATCGACTCTGAAGTAGAAGCAGGACGCCATGCGGGCGATCGGACACTGGATCGAGGGCAGAGCCGTCGCCGGGACGTCGGGCCGCGCGGGGCCCGTCTACAACCCGGCGCGCGGCGTGCAAGCGGCGGAGGTCTCGTTCGCGTCCCGTGCGGAGATCGACGACGCAGTGAAGGTCGCGGTGAGCGCGTCGGCCGCATGGGGCGCGTCGCCGCTGAGCCGACGCACGCAGATGTTCTTCCGACTGCGCGAGCTGATCGACGCGCACCGAGCCGATCTCGCAAGCATCGTCACGAGCGAGCACGGCAAGACGCTCGCCGACGCGCAGGGAGAAGTCGATCGCGGCCTCGAGTGCGTCGAGTTCGCGTGCGGCATCCCGCATCTCTTGAAGGGCTCGCACACCTCGCAGGTTTCTGCGGGAGTCGACGTGCACACGGTCTTGCAGCCGGTCGGCGTCGTCGCCGGTATCACGCCGTTCAACTTCCCCGTCATGGTCCCGTTGTGGATGCTGAGCAACGCCATCGCATGCGGCAACGCGTTTGTGCTCAAGCCGTCGGAGAAGGACCCGTCCGCTTCACTACGCCTGGCCGAGCTCGTGCAACGCGCGGGCTTTCCCGATGGCGTCTTCAACGTGGTGCAGGGCGACGCGGAAGCAGTCGACGCGCTGTTGAGCCATCCAGAGGTCGACGCGGTGTCGTTCGTCGGTAGCACCGCAGTGGCGCGACACGTCTACGAGACCGGAACGAGTCACGGTAAGAGGGTCCAGGCCCTCGGCGGAGCGAAGAATCACATGGTCGTGCTGCCCGACGGCGACGTCGACGCCGCTGCCGACGCTGCGATCTCGGCAGCCTTCGGATCGGCCGGTGAGCGCTGCATGGCCGTCTCGGTCGTGGTAGCAGTCGGGGCGGTCGCAGACACGCTCGTCGACGCCATCGCCGGTCGTATCCCGGATGTTGTCGTGGGGCCGGGCGATGACGAGGAGTCGATGATGGGACCGCTCATCACGCCCGAGCATCGCGACCGCGTGCGGTCGTACGTGCAGCGCGCCGCCGATGAAGGCGCCGACGTCGTGGTCGACGGTTCCGCCACTTCGATCGGCGACGGGTTCTTCGTCGGCTGTTCGTTGCTCGACCAGGTGAAGCCGGGCATGCGCGTCTACGACGAGGAGATCTTCGGGCCGGTTCTGAGCGTCGTGCGTGTGGCCACCTTCGACGAGGCGCTCGCGCTGGTCAACGCGAATCGTTATGGCAACGGCGTGGCGCTGTTCACACGCGACGGGGGTGCTGCGCGACGGTTCGAACGCGACGTGGAGATCGGGATGGTCGGCATCAACGTCCCGATTCCGGTACCGGTCGCGTCGTACTCGTTCGGTGGCTGGAAGGCATCGTTGTTCGGCGACACCTCGATGTACGGGCCCGACGGGATCCGGTTCTACACCCGGCCGAAGGTCGTGACGTCACGATGGCCGGAGCGGTCGCGCGGCGCGATCGACCTCGGCTTCCCCACGAACTGAGCAACGGGGACCGCCGCGGGCCGTCGATACTGATATTGACGTCGCAGTCAAAATTAGCTAGGGTGGTGCGCATGAGCATTGAGTACATCGAGGTCGTCCACCGCGAGCTGCCGTACACCACGTTCGACGCCGACAACCACCTCTACGAGAACCGCGACGCGCTCACGAAGTTCCTGCCCCCGGAATTCGACGGCATCATCAAGTACGTCGAGATCAACGGGCGCACGAAGCTGGCGATCCGCGACCGGCTGAGCAACTACATCCCGAACCCGACCTTCGTCAAGGTGGCGGTCCCCGGCGGCGCGGGGTACGACGTCACCAAGGGCGGGCGCGGCTTCGGCGAGGGGCAGAGCCTCGCCGAGGGCAAGAAGATGGTCGTCATGCCGGGGGTTGACGCGTTCTTCGACCCTGAGCCTCGCCTCGAGCTCATGAAGGAGATGGGCATCGACCGCACGCTGCTGTGGCCCACGTTGGCGAGCGCGATCGAGGAGCGGCTGGCCGACGATCCCGACGCTGCATGCGCCGTCGTCCACGCGCTCAACGAGTGGATGCACGAGCACTGGACGTACGTGTACTCGGACGCGATCTACCCCACGCCGATCATCTCGCTCGCAGTGCTCGACCGCGCGCTGGAGGAGCTCGAGCTCATCCACGAGCGCGGCGCGAAGATCTTCCTGATCCGGGTGGCGCCGGTCCCCACGTGGCGCGGCCGGCGGTCGTTCGCGCTGCCGGAGTTCGACCCGTTCTGGGAGCGGGTCCAGGAGCTCGACATCGTTGTCGGCATGCACAGCGGTGACCCCGGCTACCACCGGTACATCAACGAGTGGGAGGGCTTCGGCGACCAGGAGATGAGCATCGACCGCAACGCGCGGCGGGCGTCGCCAGCGTTCCTCGCGCTCTCGTCCGAGAAGGACAGCCTCGTCGACGCGATGGCTTCGATCATTGGTCATGGTCTCGCCACGCGGTTCCCACGGCTCAGGTTCATGCCCGTCGAGTTCTCGAGCCGGTGGATCCGGCCGTTCTACGCCAACTTGCAGCAGAACTACGACGAGCGGCCAGTGCTGTTCGACGAGAACCCAGTCGAGGTGTTCAAGCGCAACGTCTGGGTCCACGCGTTCCACGAGCCCGACCCCAAGGGCCTGATCGACCTCGGCATCCCGGTCGACCACATCATGTTCGGGTCCGACTTCCCGCACCCGGAGGGCATGGCCGACCCATTGGCCTACTCCGACGTGGTCGCCGATCTGCCCCTGGAACACCAGGCGTGGATCATGGGCGGCTCGCTCGAGAAGGCGATGCGCGTGGGCAAGTACGCCTAGAGAAATCGGCGCGCTTCAACCATCCAGAGGTCATGACGCCACTGGTGCCGACGGCGACGGCATCAGTCGTGGAAGGCGGCCGAACCCTCGCTCATGAGGTGGACCGCGTCGCGTCGGGGAAGGGTGCCGAACGGTGAAGGCCCGGGCGGGAACGTCGGGCCCCTGCCGAGGTTCTCGAGCAGGTCGCGGGCAACGTCGTCCGGGTCGGCGAGATCGTCGAGCACCCGATCGCCGAGGACCCGGCGGAGGGCCGGGGTGTCGGTGGCGCTGAGCACCATGGCGAGCACGTCGACCCCGAGCGGCGCCAGCTCGGCCCAGAGCGACTCGGCAAGCAGCAGGTCGAAGGCCTTCGAGGCGCCGTAGACGGCGAGGTGCGACCCACCCGCCCAGGCCGCGCCCGACGTGAGCAGCGCGATGCCGCCGTGCCCTCGCTCGACCATGCGGCCTCCGAAATGGTGGGCAGCGCCGAGGACGGTGGTGCAGTTGCGCGCGAGCAGCCCTTGCCACACGTGCGCTGGCTGGTCGAGGAATTGGGACATGTAGGGGTCGGCCCCCGCGTTGTAGACGAGCAGGCCGACGTCGAGGTCGGCGGTGGCCGCGGCGAGCGCCTCGTGGGCCGCTGTCGTGCTGAGATCGAGCACGACGGTCCTCGTCTCGGCGCCGACCGTGGCGGCCGCCTCGTCGAGGGCGGCCTTTCGCCGGGCGACGAGCACCACGTTGACGCCGCGGTCGCCGAGGATGCGGGCCACCGATGCACCCACACCTTCGGACGCCCCGGCGACCACGGCCCAGGGCCCGTACCGTTCGGCGAACTCCATCTGGCCCGCCTTCATGCTTGGTCCGCCGCCGCGTCACGTGTGAAGACTCGCTTCGCGAACCGCCATCCCGCGGGCGTACGCACCACCTCGTCCTCGTAGGAGCCGACGATCGACACCGTCGTGCCTCGGAACAGGAAGAGGTAGGCGCGCGCCGTGGCGGTGTCGCCCGCGACGTCGATGACTGGATTGGCCAGGACGTGGCGGCTCCCGCCCACACTGGACGCGAACTCGACCAGCGCCTCCCGTCCGGACACCACCTGACCGGCGGCGTCGAACACGGCGTCCTCGGTGAACAAGTCCGCCCAACCATGGGCGTCGCCACTGTCCATCGCGTGGTTGTAGCGGTAGAGCAGCTGCAGGATCTCGTCGCGATCCTCGGTGGTCGAAGCCATCGTCGTTCTCCTTGGTTTCAGCCGGCGTAAATCGTCAGAGCATGTAGAAGCGACGCGCGGATCTTCCCATCACCTCTGCCTGCGCCTCCGGCGGCAGGGAGGCGACCGCTTCCTCGAGCTCCTTGACCACGCCGGGGATCTTCGCGTCCGGGTGCGGGTAGTCGGACGCCCAAATGATCTTGTCGGCGCCGAGGTGCTCGGCGGTGAAGGCGAGTGCGACCTCGTCGGGGTCGAAGCTGATCACGCACTGGCGGGCGAAGAGCTCGCTCGGGAGCGATGTCTGGTGCGGGCTGCCGAAGATCTTGAACTGGTGGTCGAACCGCTCGAGCATCGGCACGATCCACCCGCCCGTGCCCTCGAGGAATGCGACGCGCAGCTCGGGATGCCGCTCGCAGATACCGCCGAGGACGAAGAGCCCGACCGCCATCTGGAGGTCGAACGCGTTCGTCAAGCCTTGCTGCAGCGCCAGGCCTGCAACCGGATCGGTCACGCCCTCGGCGAGGCCCAACAAGCTGCAGGCGTTCGGCATGTCGCCGTGCGGCGACGGATGGATGCCGATCGGGCAACCGAGCTCGCTCGCGGCGCGCCAGAACGGGTCGTAGTCCGCATGGTTCAACTTCTCGTTGCCCCGGTAGGCCGCGGGTCGGAGCATGATCGCCCTGAAGTCGAGCTGGTCGACGCAACGGCGCATCTCGCCGATGGCGGCGGCGAGGTCCTGGAGCGGCACCATGCCGACTCCATAGAGACGGCTCGGGGCCGCCGAGCAGTAGTCGCGCAACCAGTTGTTGTACGCGCGACACGCGGCGCCGAACAGCTCGGCATCCTCCACCCAGGTGAGCATCGACGTGGGGTACAGCACCGCGACGTCGATGCCGTCGGCGTCCATGTCGACCAGCCGCGCGTGTGGGTCGTATCCACCGGGGCGGCCCATCTTCGTCCGCGCCTCGTCGTCCCACCCCTCGCCGCCCACGTCGGCAGCCCACGACGAGTCGCTGTCGTTCACCGCCGGTAGCGCGGTCAAGGACTCCGGGTAGGCGCGCATCATGCCGAGCATCTGCACACCGCCGCCCGGTCGGTCGAGCTGCTCGCGGTATGCGGGTTCGGCGTAGTCCCTCCAGACCGTGTCGGGCTCGATGACGTGCCCGTCAGAGTCGATCACTTCCGGTCGTGTCTCATGCGATCCCATCGCCACCCTCGCTCGCTCTCCACGGCTCGCTCACTACGACGATCTTGCTGACGTCGCCTCCACTCAGACAGGAAACCCGTAGTCCGCGCCCGGCCACGTCACGATGCCTCGGGTGCGGTAGTCATCGATCGTGTCGTCGTCGTAACCGAGCTCGCCGAGGATCTCATGGGTGTGCTCGCCGAGCATCGGCGTCGGCCGCTCCTGGCGGCCGGGCGTGTCACTGAATGTAATGAGGTTGCCGAACTGGCGCACGCGTCCGAGCAACGGGTGCTCGTACTCCGCGACGAGGCCGAGGCGCACCAACTCGTCGTCGAAGAGAATGGTCTCGCCGTCCCAGGTATCGACCGACACCTCCGCCGGCACGCCGGCGGAGATGAGCGCGCGACGCCAATTGGTCGCGAGGTCGGCCATGAACGCTTCCGCGAGCAGTGCAGTCAGCTCGGATCGATGTTGTTTCCGGTCGGCGGACGTGGCGAAGCGCACGTCGTCGACGAGCTCCTCGCGCTGCAGCACACGGCACAGCGGAGACCAGTGCTCGTCCCGCACCGCGGCGAGTTGCAGCCACCCGTCCTGCGTCTCGTAGAGGCGGTACAGGGCGTCGAGGCCGAGCTGTTCGCGGTCGAGCGTCGGGCGGGGCGAGGGTGTGCCATCGGCGCCGAGCCATGAGTCGGCGGTGTAGAGCATCGTCCCGTGGAGCAGCGACGCCCACATGGACTGCCCCTCGCCCGTGCGGTTCCGGTGGTAGAGCGCGATCAGCAGGGCGGTGACCGACGGTATCGCGGCCGCGACGTCGCCGTGGCCGTAGCGGTACCACAGAGGCGGGTTGCCCTCCGCGACCGGCCCCTCTTCCCACTCGAGCCCTGCTGCCGCTTGGGCGAGGGGGTCGACCCCGCCGAAGTGCGCGAGGGGGCCGACGGCGCCGTACATGAAGGTGTTGCAATAGAGGATGTCGGGGCGCACCGCTTTGCAGTGTTCGTAACCGATGCCGAGCCGGTCAGCCGTCCCGAGCGTCATGTTGTGGTGGACGATGTCAGCGGTGGCCACCAGCTCGAGCGCGATGTGGAGGCCCTCGGGCTGCTTCAGGTCGAGCGCGATGTCGCGCTTGCCGCGCTGGCAGCCCATGAACGGCCCGACGAAGTTGAGACGCATGCCATCGCCACGAGTCGGTTCCACCTTGATGACGTCGGCGCCGAGGTCGGCGAGCAGCATCGGACCGAACGGGCCGGCCAGGAATTGACCGAAGTCGAGCACGCGGATGCCCTCGAGCGGACCCGGCACTAGATCACCCGCATTCTTCGCAGCTCCGCGATGTCCGCGTCGCCATGACCCAACTCACCGAGCACGTCGTCGGTGTCGGCACCCGCAGTCGGCTGCGGGCCGCGTACCTCGCCCGGCGTGCGGTCGAGGAAGATCGTCACCCCGATCTGGGTCGTCGGACCGACTTCGGGGTCGGTCACCTCGACGACCGAGCCCGTGGCGCGCAGTTGAGGATGGTCGAACCGCTCGTGGGGCGCCACGATCGCCTCTGCTGGGTACCCCGCGTCGCGGAGTTCCTCGACCAGCTCGGCGCGCTTGCGACGTTTGAAGGCCGCGCGGCGACGCTCCGCGTACTCGTCGAGCTCCGCAGGGTTCATCGCGAACACCTCCTCGAGCGTGACCTCTTCCAAGCCGAGGATCGATGCCTCACTGCGCTTCGGCGCCGTTCCCGGCGACGCGGCCGCGTGGATCCATTCACCGTCGGCGCACTCGTAGATCGACGACTGGTGGACGCCGGGAGGATGCGTCTTCGGGAGTAGGAACTGACCTCGGTCGGTCCAGTTCCAGTTCTGCGTGGTGAGCGACAGGACGCCCTGCAGCAACGACACCTCGACGTGCTGTCCGTGGCCGGTGCGGTCGCGCGCGACAAGCGCCGACATGATCGCGATGGGGACGAGCAGCATCGCGCCCAGGCTCGCCACGGGGCTGTGCAGGAACACAGGACCGTTGCGGTAGGTCGTGGTCTCCCAGTGCTGCCCCGTGCGCGCGTGCACCAGTGCCTCATAACCCGGCACATCCTCGAAACGCGTGCCCGACGGCCACGCCGGCACGGAGCAGTACACGAGCCGCGGGAACTCGTCGCGCAGCGACTCGTAGTCGAGATCCCACTGTGCCATCGTCCCGGGCGCGAACGCCTCCACGACCACGTCCGCGGAACCGCACAGCTCGCGGAAGAGGCGTACACCTCCCGCGTGGTCCAGGTCGAGCGTGACGGAGCGTCGGCTCCGGTTGTACACGCGCGAGGACGGCGAGCGACGCCCGGAGCTCCCGCCCGGGGGCTCCACCTTGATGACGTCGGCACCGTGCTCGGCGAGCTGGAGCACGCCGAGCGGCCCGGCGATGCCGCCACTCAGGTCGAGGATTCGGACACCGTCGAGCGCTTGCACCGTCAACCTGTGATCGCGGAGAAGGCGCGGCTCGTGATCTGGGTCAGAACGTGCCGATCCCGGCGGCCTCGTTGCGCTTGCGCCACTCCTCACGCGGCATCCGGCCGGTGTCGACATCTGTGGCCAGCGCCCGCAGCGCGCCGACGGTCGCCTGCTCTTTGGGCGTGTGTGCAAACGGGTCCCAGCCGAAGAACCGAGTGGCGTTCTCCCACGTGATCTGGTGGATCTCCTCGTCGCGGACGCCGGCGTCCTGGAACTCGTTCCAGGCGAACTCCGGCGACTCCGGCCACGTCGTGTCGGTGTGCGGGTAGTCGCATTCCCACGCGATCACGTCGATACCGATCCGGTCGCGCAGCCTCAGGCCGGACGGGTCGGTGATGTAACAGGCCAGGATGTGCTCGCGGAACACGTCGGAGGGCAGCTTGCCCTCGCCGAAGCTGTTGTCGATCCACGCCTGGTTCTGGAAGTGGCGGTCGACGCGGTCGAGGTAGAAGGGGATCCACCCGATGCTGCCCTCGGACAGGGCGACCCGCAGGCCCGGGAACCGGCGGAGCGTCGGCCCGAACAACAGGTCCTGGGCGGTGAGCATGGTGATCTGGGAGGGGATCACGATCATG
The DNA here is from genome assembly GCA_046727575.1 of Actinomycetota bacterium. Classification (GTDB taxonomy): domain Bacteria; phylum Actinomycetota; class Acidimicrobiia; order IMCC26256; family DASPTH01; genus DASPTH01. The sequence continues at coordinate 2,703 of JBKPCV010000131.1, read as the reverse complement.
TGGTCGACCGGGGCCTCCGGGGCGAGCTTCACGATGTCCCACGCGCCGCCGATGTGGAGGCAGAGCACCATGTTCTCGTCGACGAGTGCCTGCAGCATCGGGTCCCAGTGACCCGACAGGAAGCTCGGCCAGCCCTGCGAGTGCGGCGCTTCCAGAAAACTGATGGCCCGGCACCCCTTCTTCGAGATCCGCTTGATCTCCTGGACTGCTGCCGCGACGTCCCACATGGGCACGATCCCGAGGGGGATGAACCGGCCCGGGTACGCGGCGCACCAGTCGTCGATGTGCCAGTCGTTGTAGGCCTGGAGCATCACGAGCGACAGCTCCTTGTCGCTCGCCTCGGTGAAGGTGCGTGCGTTGAAGCCCGCCATCGTCGGGAAGCACATCGACGCGAGCACGCCGTTCACGTTCATGTCCCGCACCCGCTCGTGGACGTCGAAGCACCCGGGGCGTAGCTCACTGAACGATCCGGGGTTGAAGCCCCACTCCTCCCGCGGCCACCCGACCGTCGCCGCCATGCCGAACGGCGTCGAGGTCTTCTGGCCCTGGAAGACCCACTCGTCGACACCCTGGTCGTTCCGGACCACTTTCGGGACCTCGTCGAGCCACTTGGCAGGCACGTGGTTCCGGTACATGTCCGGCGGCTCGATCATGTGGTCGTCGATGCTGACCAGGATCATGTCGTTCAGGTGCATGGTTGCTCCTCTCGCGGCGTCGCGGCGACGCCTCGCGCCACAACAGTGAGAATAAAAGATATTGACGTCGTAATCAAAAGATGCGCTGGCATTGCCAAAACCGCAGGTAGAGTGCCCACGACCTTGCCGCTGAGGTCGCGCCGGAAGGAGACGGGTTGTCGACGGCCGCACCGGTCGAGAGCGAAAAGCCGATCGGACCGCGCTCCCGCAAGGGAATGCTGACGCGGGCCCGGCTCGTCGACGCCGCCAAGGAGATCTTCAAGGAGTACGGATTCCTCGACGCACGCATCTCCGACATCGCCGAGCGGGCGGGCCTGTCGCACGGGGCCTTCTACCACTACTTCGACTCGAAGGAGGAGATCTTCCGCGAGGTCGCCGCCGCGGTCGATGAAGAGCTCAGCGAACCGCTGAGTGAGGTGATCCTCGCCCCTTCCTCCACCGCGACCCCGCACGAACGCGTCGCGGAAGCGATCCGCCTTCACCTCGAGGCCTATCGGGACGAAGCCGAGATCATGGGCGTGATCGAGCAGGTCGCGCACTACGACGACCACGTCAACGCCCTCCGTAATGCCCGGTACAAGCACTACAACGAACAGGTCGCAGGCTCGATCCGCCAGCTGCAGCGGCGGGGTCTCGCAGACCCCGCGCTCGACCCGACGATCGCAGCCGCAGGTGTCGGCGCGATGACGTGGAGATTCGCCGAGATGTGGCTCGGCCAGGGCTTCGTCGAGTGCAGCTTCGACGAGGGCGTCGAGCAGCTGACCAGGCTCTTCGTGAACGCGCTGCAGCTGAAGGACAAAGCCGACCTGCCTCGAGACGACGGCGCCGCGAAGACCTGAGCGCGGACTGCTCGCTACGCTCCGGCGAGACCATGCCAAGACGTTCACCCGCGTTGCGTCCGCGGTGCCCTTCGGGCACAATATCGACATCGACGTCGGAATAAGAAGGTGACGCTGCGCTGACGCTTCCGCGGGACGCGCGGCCAACGCCTCGATCAAGGGGGGTAATCCGGTGAAGACCTTCAGTCAACGGGCACTGGTCACCGCAGTGCTTGCGGGACTGGTCAGCGCGCTCACTCTTTCTGGGGTGAGCGCTGCGGCGACGGCCGGCCCCGATCAGGGCGTCACGGACAACTCCGTGAAGATCGGCTTCATCTATTCGAAGACCGGGGTGGCTTCGGCGACCTCCGGTGACTCCGACATCGGCTGTAAGGCGCGCGTCGGACGCGAGAACGCCCAGGGTGGGGTGAACGGCCGCGAGATCCAAGTGATGTACTCCGACGATCAGTCGTCGGGCGCCAACCTCACTGGAGCGCAGGATCTGGTGCAGAACCAGCACGTGTTCATGATCGTGAACGACTCGGCATTCGCGTTCCTCACCTACCGTTGGCTGCTCGATCACGGCGTGCCGCTGATCGGCGGCGGCTACGACGGCACGTACTACGGCGCGCCCGGCAACGAGAACGTCATCTCCGGCTTCGGCAACAACGCTCCGGTGCAGGGCATCACGTATGACACCGGCGCGAAGATGGCGAAGGCTTTGGGCGCCACGAAGACCGCGTCGCTCGGCTACGGGATCTCGCCCTCGTCGACCGCGGCGGCCAAGGCGTTCAACCAGTACGCAGCGCCCGCAGCAGGCCTCAAGCCCGTCTACACCAACACGACGGTCGACTTCGGGAGCACCGACGTCAGCCCGCTGGTGCTGGGCATCAAGAACGCGGGTGCCGATGCGGCGTTCTACGCCATGAACGGCAACACGAACCTCGCGATCGCGCAGGGTCTCGTGCAGAACGGCGTGAAGATGAAGGCGGAGATGATGGCCACGGGGTACGGCCAGCAGCTCCTCGACGAGCCCATCGCGAAGCAGCTCGGACCCGAGGTCATCTTCACCCAGCAGTGGGCGCCGGTTGAAGCCAAGACCAAGGCCACCAAGCAGCTCCAGGCTGATCTGAAGAAGTACGCCGACTCCACCGGGGTGCCCGACTTCGGGATCTACACGGGTTACACCC
>JBKPCV010000130.1:0-5295 GCA_046727575.1 Actinomycetota bacterium | reverse complement strand
TGCCGGCCCCGTTCATCCACGGCTATGCACCCGACCCGCCCGAGCCACCCGAGGACGTGAGCGAAGTAATAGCGGCCGGTTGGGCGTGGGCGTCCGGAGGCATCGTGTCGACACCGTCGGACGCGAACCGTTTCGTGCGCGGCTATGTCCAGGGCTCCACCACGAACATCACCGCGCGCGCCGCGCAACGGCGGTTCGTCGAAGGAGGCAGCTCCGAGCCGCCGGGACCGGGCAAGAATGCGGCCGGGCTCGCCCTGTTCCGCTATCGGACGCGTTGCGGAACCGTGTACGGGCACACTGGCAACACCCCCGGGTACACACAGTTCGTCGCCGCCACCGGGGACGGCACGCGCTCCGCAACGGTTTCCGTCAACGCGCAGATCACACCGGACACGAACCGCAGGGAATTCCGCGTGCTGCGCGCCGTCTACGAGCTCGCCGCGTGCGCGGCGCTCGCCTGACGGGCGGCCGTTCTCCGTCAGTCCGCGTCGATGTGCGGCGGTAGGCCGAACAGCGGGAAGAACGCCGCGGTGTCGAGAAAGAAGGTGAGCTCCTCGATTCGCCCGTCGGAGATCTCGAGCACTTTGAGCGCCCACGGGTCATAGCCGTCGCCGCTACTGCTGGGGCGGTACTGGCCGAACGCCGGCCTGCCGTTCGCGGCGACGGGAACGAGGCGCGACCCGCGACACGCGGCACCGGGCCCCAGCCAGAACCGGAAGATCTCGCTGCGCCCCCGCAGCCATTGCTCGAACGGTGGCATCGACTGGATGGCGTCCTCGTGGAGCAGTGAGGTGAGCGCGTCGATGTCGTAGCGCTCGAATGCATCGACGTAGCGGTCGAGCAGCTCCCGCTGCGTGTCGTCCATCGTCTCGGCCGGGTCAGGAGTGCTCGAGGGCGTGACGTCGCTTGCTGCGAGCTTCGACCGCGCCCGTTGGAGCGCGCTGTTGACCGACGCGTCCGTGGTGCCGAGGAGCTCGGCGACCTCAGTTGCCTTCCAGCGCACGACGTCGCGCAGGATCAACACCGCCCGCTGCTTCGGCGGGAGCAGCTGGAGGGCAGCCACGAAGGCCAAGCGGATCGATTCGCGCGCGACGGCCAGCTCGGCGGGGTCGCCTTCGGTCGGCAGCGCGCGGGTGTCGGGGATCGGCTGGATCCACCGGGCCTCGGGGAGCTCACCGAGGGTCGCGTCGGCTGTCGACGGCGACGAGAGATCCATCGGACGGGCGCGGCGCTGTTTCCCGCTCATCATGTCGAGGCACACGTTCGTCGCGATGCGGTAGAGCCACGACCGCAGCGTCGATCGCCCCTCGAACTGATCGAAGCTCCGCCATGCCCGGACGAGCGCTTCCTGGACCGCGTCCTCCGCCTCGAACGCCGACCCCAACATGCGATAGCAGTAGCCCGTCAGCTCGGTTCGATACTGCTCGAGCGCGGGCTCGAAGGTCCGGGAGGAGCGCGTGGCGCTGCTCTCGACGTCGTCGCCCAAGTCGGTTGCTGTGGTGTCGGTCATCGGCTGCCATCCGCGTGCCGTCGAGTCGGTGGGGGGCGGTCGAGACGACCATGGTAGAGGCATCCGCGACTCGCGACTTCCCGGATCCGATACCCTCCTGGCTGAAGTCGTGACTGGCGTTGTGAGGTGGAACGGACCACCGGGGAGCGACCTCGAAACCGTGCCGAACGCCTGGGCCGTTGCCGAGCAAGGAGCCCGCCATGTCTGTCGGCACACTGATGGAGACCTATCTCTCCGGATTCGGCCTCTCGGGTCGCGGGGTCGACCCGGACCGGATCTCGTACGAGACGGTCGCGTTCGCGGCCGCCCTCGATACCATCGCTCGCGTCGAGCCGGATGTTGCGCGTGCGATCATTCAGGAGCTGGCCGACCAGCGCACCCATCTGAAGCTGATCGCGAGCGAGAACTTCGCCAGCCCGGCGGTGATGCTCGCGATGGGCAACTGGCTCACCGACAAGTACGCGGAAGGTACGCCCGGCCACCGTCTCTACGCCGGATGCGACAACGTCGACACGATCGAATCACGGGCTGACGAGCTCGCGCGTGCGCTCTTCGGTGCCGAGCACGCGTACGCACAACCGCACAGCGGCATCGACGCCAACCTCGTCGCGTTCTGGGCGGTGTTGTCGCAACGCATCGAGTCACCGGCACTGGAGCGATTCGGCGCCGGACACGTGAACGATCTCTCGGACGGTGAGTGGGAAAGCCTGCGCGAAGACCTCGGCAACCAGACGCTGCTCGGCATGTCGCTGCAGGCCGGGGGACACCTCACGCACGGCTTCCGGCCGAACATCTCCGGGAAACTGTTCCGGCATCGCTCGTACGGCGTCGACCCCGAGACGTTCCTCGTGGACTACGACGAGATTCGACGGCGCGCGAAGGAAGAGCAGCCGCTGATCCTGATCGCCGGCTACAGCTCCTATCCGCGGCTGATCAACTTTCGGGTGATGCGTGAGATCGCCGACGAGGTCGGTGCCACGTTCATGGTCGACATGGCCCACTTCGCCGGTCTCGTGGCGGGCAAGGTCTTCACCGGCGACTTCGACCCGGTCCCGCACGCGGACATCGTCACGACGACGACGCACAAGACGCTCCGCGGTCCCCGCGGCGGACTGGTGATGTGCCGGCGCGATCTCGCGGAGTTCGTCGACCGCGGCTGTCCGTTGGTGCTCGGTGGTCCGCTGCCCCACGTCATCGCCGCGAAGGCTGTCGCGCTCGCGGAGGCGTCACAACCGTCGTTCGAGCAGTACGCGGCTGCGGTGGTCGACAACGCGCGGGCGCTCGCCGACGCGCTGTTGGCGCGCGGCGTGCCGGTCATCACGGGCGGCACCGACAACCATCTTGTGCTCGTCGACGTGCGCCCGTTCGGCGTGAACGGGCGGCAGGCGGAGGGTGCGCTGCGGACGGCGGGCGTCACCCTGAATCGCAACGTTGTGCCGGACGAGAGCAATGGCGCGTGGTACACGAGTGGCTTGCGACTCGGCACGCCTGCCGCCACCACCCTCGGCATGGGCGTCGACGAGATGCGCGAGGTCGCCGACGTGATCGCAACGGTGCTGCACGCGGTCTCTCCCGGTGTGATCGCGTCGGGCCGGAACCAGGGCAAGCCGTCGCTCGTCCAGTTCCGCCTCGACGACAAGGTCGCCGACGCGGCGCAGCAACGGGTGACGGACCTGCTGGGCCGGTACCGGCTGTATCCCGAGATCGAGCTGTGACTGGCGCTTGACAATAGTTTCCAATCAGAGTAAATGTTGTCGAGCATGACACGCAATGAGGAGGCGCCGCTCGTCCCGCTGCTGCAGGCGCTCGCTGATCCCACGCGGCTCGGTGTCGTCCAGCTCCTGAGCGTCGCCCCGCGGCGCGCCGGCGAGCTCGCGGCCGCGTCGGGCGTCTCCGCGCCCGTCATGAGCAAGCACCTGCGCGTCCTGCTCCGGGCAGGAGTCGTCGCCGACGAACGACCACCCGACGATGCCCGGGTACGGGTGTTCCGTCTCCGACCGGAGTCGGTCGTCGCGCTCGAGGCGTGGCTCGATCAGCTCCAGGCGCACTGGGACGAGCAGTTGCGGTCGTTCAAGCGTCACGTGGAAGGAGAGCAGTGACAGGAGACGAAGTGGTCACTTCCGACGTTGCAGTATCGGTGGATCCGGCCACCGCCTTCCGGGCATTCACCGAAGAGATGGACCTGTGGTGGGTGCGCGGACCGATCAACTTCTACAGCGAGGCTGCGCGCGTCGTCGAGGTCCGGTGTGAGCCCGGCGTGGGCGGGCGCATCCTCGAGGTCCTCGACGACGTGGACGCGGGCCGGTTCTTCGAGCGCGCTCGGATCACGCTCTGGGAGCCCGGCGTCCGACTCGGCTGGGCGAGCTCCGTCGACGACGTCCAGACCGAGGTGAGCTTCGTCCCGATCGAGGGCGGAACCCGCGTGAAGGTCGAGCACACGATCCCGCCCGGTGGCGAAGACAAGGGCGGCACCGCATGGAGCCGCGTCGTACCCACGTGGTTCGGCGCGTGGTGTGCAAAGCGTGACCACGTGCCCCACGAGCAGATCGACATCGCGCGGCTCGCGCTCGGCGTCTACTACAGGCGCCCGGCGACGGCGGCGCGCTGGCTCGCCGAGGTCTTCGCGTTCGAACCGGTCAGTGACCTGCCGCAAGGTGCGGACCCCTTGCCCGAGGGGAAGTACGGCCACCCGTGGATCGAGTTCCGGATCGGCAACGCCGCGCTCAACGTTTTCAAGCTCGACCGCGAACCAAGCGATCACGTCCGCACGCACGTCCCGTGGGTCTATGTCGACGACCTCGAGGCGCATTTCTGCCGTGCGCGCAACAAGGGAGCGACCATCGTCGAGGAGCTTCACGCTTACCCTGGTGACACCGTCTACGTCGCCGACGACCTCGAGGGCAACCGGTGGACGTTCTCACAAGCGCGTCCCACGATGCGCTGAGGTCGCACGTCGCACGAATTGTTCGGTGGCGATGCCCTCCACCACGTCGACTCGATCGATCACGCGGCGCAGCTCGCGACTGAACGCACGGCGACGTTCCATGACGTCGGGCGCGGGTACGTCGAGTCGGCGACTCCGGGCGAGCTCGAGGCCGTTGCGGAACGCCTGGTTCGAGATCGCCTCGGGACGCTGGATACGACGCTGGAGGAGGAACTGGCGCCCCAACTTGAGGCAGCTGGCGAGGAAGCTGCGTTCGTCGAGAGGGTCGCCGGGCTCGAGGTCCTCGAGCGCCTCCGCGACCACGAGGTAGCTCTCGAGGAACGATCGCAGCACGGTGTAGGCAGTGAGCGGACGCAGTCGCTCGACCAGACCACGGATAGCGTCCGGTCCCTCCGGGATGCGGCTCTGCCACTGGTTGTCGCGCATCGTGAGGTCGCCTGTGATCATCGAGCGGAATTCGTCGTTGTCGGCGAAGAAGAACTCGAACTCGAGCAGGTCACGGAGGTGCAGCGCCTCGTTCCAGAACCCATCGATGCCCCCGGCAACCACTTCGCTTGCGCGCACGAGTGCGAGTTCTGCGATGGACCCGCTCACGAAGAAGTGGATGATCGAGTTTCGATAGAAGGCCGCCGCCAGATGCTGATCGGGCCCGATGCCGTACACCGCGTCGGGTCCCTCGTCGTAACAGGAGACGACCTTCGTGCGAACGAGCTCGTGCAAGACGCTGACCACGCCATCGTCGGTCTCGAGGGCGCGTGCGCTCGCGGCCATCGGCAAGTCGCGCATCGTGGCGTCGGCGAGAAAGTCGTCCAACGCCAAGCGCAGCAACTGCATGGTGAGC
>JBKPCV010000129.1:0-2120 GCA_046727575.1 Actinomycetota bacterium | reverse complement strand
GCCTCGACCGAGCGACCGAGCTCCTCGGGATCAACGCCGAGATCGCGTAACTCGGGGAAGATGTCGGTCTCTTCTTCGCGCACGTGACTGTCGACCTGGTTGCGCAGCTCGCGCACGTACCGGAGCCGCTGGTCCGGCTCGACGGCGCGGATTCGCCCGACGAGGTTCATGATCAGCGTGTGTGCGGTTTCGGCCTGATCGGCCATCTCCTCGGTGCGATCACCGAAGCTCCGTAGCGCGGGGTAGAGCACCTGCTGCTCGACCTCGTCGTGCACGGTGAGTTCGAAGCAGATCTGCTCGGCGATCGCATTGTCGCCGTTCTGCTCGTAGTCGTCGAACAGCTCCTCGACGGCGCGGTGGTCGCGCTCAAGCATCTGGAACCCGTCAGCCATCGTCGCGCCCCTCTCGGACTCGCGCGGAGTACCCGCACCTTCGCGGGTGCATCATGCCGCCATACCCACTGGCGTCGGGCCCTACTCGGCCAACGGGGGTTCGGCCAGCTCCACGAGCATGGGCACCTCCGGCGACCGGCGTGGGTCGCTGAGCTGGAGCAGGAGCACGCCACTCAGCGCCGCGAGCACGACGAGGCCGCCGACGATCTGAACTGCAGTGAGGGACTGGCCGAAGAAGATCCAGCCGCCCGCGGCGGTGACGACCGTGGTGGCCAGCACCATGATCGACGCGACGCCGACGTTGACGTGCCGCTGTGCCCACGTCATCAGCGTGTGGCCCAAGCAGCCGGCGATGATCGCGAGGAGGAACACCCACAGCCAGTCGACGCCCACGATCGTGCTCAGGCTGTCGCCCCAGATCAGATTGGCGGGCGTCACGACGATGGCGCCCACGAGGAAGACCCCGGCGACGTACGCGGCGGCGGGCACTCCGGTCATACGCGCGTGCTTCATCACGAGCAGGTATCCCGTCATGGCGAAGAGGCCCCCGAGCGCGAGCATGTCGCCCGAGAAACTCGCGTCGCCGCTGCTGCCGGCGCCGATCACGACGGCGAAGACTCCGGCAAACGCCAGCGCCATCAACGCGATCTGCTTGCCGCTCAATCGCTCGCCGAAGAGCGGTACCGCGACGATTACGATGAGCAGTGGTGACATCGCGCCGATGATCGCGGCATTGGCGAGCGAGGTCTCCATGAACGACGCAAACGCGAGCGTCTGTGCGAGCGCGAACAGCAGCCCTCCTGGTATCGCGACACGGAGTGCGCGCCACGTGACCGGCGACTTCGCGAGCCACGCGATGCCGAGCGCGACCGGCGCCGCAATCCAGTTACGAGCGGTCGCGATGGTGAGTGATGGCGCGTCGACCGCGCGCACGAACAAGGGGCCGAGGCCCCACAGCAGCACGACCACGGTGACCGCGAGGTAACCGAGCCCGGCTTCTTCGCGGACGTTGTCGGTCGCGGTCACCGGTACATCCGATCGCATCGAGCCGCGTCGGCGCAACGTGAAACCTCGTAGTCTGCCGAGGTCATGGACTACCCGCGGTTCATCAACGTGATCCGAGCCGACACCGACCGCGCCGCCGACGCCGGCGAAGTGGCAGGCCTGGCGGCCCCCGTGCCGACCTGTCCGGGGTGGACGGTCGACGACCTGACACTGCACATGGGCAGGGTGCAGCGACTCTGGACCGGCGTCGTGCGCAGTGGCTCGACCGCGCCGCCCGATTTCTCGGTGATGACGGCCGCCGCGCCCGACGGCGACGAGCGCTTCGAGTGGGTGCGCGCCGGTGGCCACGGCCTCGCCGACGCGCTCGCCGCGACCCCCGAGGACACGCCGGCGTGGACGTTCGACGGATCGAACACCGTCCGCTTCTGGGCCCGCCGCCAGGCGCACGAGGTGACGATCCACCGCTGCGACGCCGAGCTCGCGGGCGGCACCCTCGGCTCGATCGACGCCGACGTCGCGGCCGACGGCGTGAACGAATACTTCGAGTTGCTCGCGCTGGTGCCGGCCGTGCAGGCGATCAAGGGTGAGGGCGAGACGCTCCACTTCCACTGCACCGACCGGGAGGTGGAGTGGGTCGTGGAGCTCACTCCCGATGGCGTCGCGCTGCGTCCGGAGCACGCGAAGGGCGACGTCGCGGTGCGCGGACCGGCCAACGCGATCATG
>JBKPCV010000128.1:0-2276 GCA_046727575.1 Actinomycetota bacterium | reverse complement strand
ACGCGAGGCCGAAGACGAGCAGGTCGTGAACCTCGCAGCGGGCGCGGCGCAGACGTTTGCCGCCGGCAATGCCGGGAGCGTGAGCGTCCGGCGTGACGGAGACTCGCTCACCGTGCTGGCCGTGGCCGCGAACCCCGGCTTCGCGAGTGAAGTCGAGCAGGCGAGCGGCACCGAGATCGAGGTGCTCCCCGCGCCGGCACCGGCGACGCGCGTCGACAACTCGGGTCCGGGCAGCGTCAACTCCGGTCCCGGCGACGTCAACGATGACCAGCGCGAGGACGTCGCGGACGACCACGGCGTCGAAGCGGACGACCACTCGGGATCCGGTTCTTCGGGATCCGGCGGTTCGGGATCCGGTCACTCGGGATCGGGCCACTCGGGATCGGGTGGCGGCGAGGGCTGATCAGCGCAAGCGGTCGAGGAACCCCACGATCGCGTCGTTGAAGAGATCGTTGCGGTCGCCGGCCACCATGTGGCCGGCGCCTGCGACGTCGGCGTACTCCGCGTGCGGCACGAGCTCGAGAAGCTCCTTCGCGCCTTCCTCGCTCAGCAGGTCGCTCACCCGACCGCGCACGAGCATCGTGGGAATCCTCAGGTTCCGCGCCGCGTCCCGCAAGCGGTCGGTCGACGCGAACGACGAACGCGTCTCGTCGGGCGACAGCGTCATGAACCGCGGGTCCCAGTGCCAGACCCATCGGCCGTCGTCGCGCAGCCGAACGTTCTTGCGCAACCCCGAGAGGTCGTTGGGGCGCGGTCGATGCGGGTTGTACGCAGCGATCGCGTCCGCGACCTCGTCGAGCGACCCGAAGCCCGACTCGAGGTGCTCGCGCATGAACTCGCTGATGCGCTCCTTGCCCTCTTCTTCCATGGTGGGTGCGACGTCGACGAGCACGAGCGCGCGTGCAACCGGCTCGGCCGACTCGCCGATCGCCACCATCGACGACAAGCCGCCGAGCGACGCACCCACGAGCACGGGCAGCGACGACATCGACGTCGCGAGCGCGCGTGTGTCGTCGGCGAACGCCCAGAGGGAGTAGTCGCCGTCGGCGGGCCACTCACTCTCGCCGTGGCCGCGCAGGTCGACGCGATACACGTGCCACCCGTGGTCGGCGAGCACCTGCGGGGTGGTACCCCACGCGAAGCGGGTCTGGCCGCCGCCGTGCAGCAGCGCCACCGGCGGATCGGCCGGGTCGCCGAACACGTCGGCGCGCAGGCGCACGCCCCCCGATCCGCGGAGGTCGATCGTCTCCATCGAGAGCACGCTACTCAGCGAACCCGTGACCGGTTCCGGAGCCACAGCCGCACAGCGATCCCGAGCGCGAGCAGTACTCCGACGGCGGCCACCGGGATCCAGACCCAGCCGTGGTCTCCTTCGTGGCTCTCCGCTCGTGTCGCGAGCTGGTGAGAGTGCCGGCCGGCCGCGCCCGACGCCGCCGACGCCTCGGGTGCGACGGTGGTCGTCGTCGTGGTCGTCGTCGTGGGCGGCAGCGTCGTCGACGTGGCGGCGATGCGCGCCGCGACGTACGCGTCGATGCGCGAGCGGACGAGGTCGGCCATCGCGTTCTGGCCGGCGGGAGTGAGGTGGATGCCGTCGCCGTACACGAGGCCAGGCTGTGCGTCGACGACTGTGTTCCAGTCGACGACCTCGAGGTTCGGATATCGCTGCGTCGCTGCGACGAGCTCCGCGTTCATGTCGGCGCGCCCCGCGGCGAAATCGCGCTGCAACAGCCAGATCACCTTCGGCACGCCGTTGAGGATCGCCATGGCGCGGTCGATCCGGTCGCGCCACGCCGTGAGGTCGGCGCCGTCGTTGTAGCCGAGATCGAGCACGACGACGTCGCCCATTGTCGGGCGGGCGGCTTCGAACGTGCTCAACGAGCCGAGCAACGACAAGTTCTCGTGCGCGTCCACCGTGACGTCGTTGCCGGCGAGGATCGCCTGGATCTCCTCGGCCGCGCCGAGGAGCACCGAATCGCCGAAGACCGAGATGCGCAGGCCCTGCGCGTCCGCCACGTGCACCGACGCGAGCGTCGCCAGGACTACGAGCGCGCACAATCCGAGCACCCCGGGGCGACGGACGAGACGCAGGTCAGCCGACCTGGCCGCTGCTCCGGGCAATGGCCTCGCCCTTGGCCGCCTCGACCGAGCGACCGAGCTCCTCGGGATCAACGCCGAGATCGCGTAACTCGGGGAAGATGTCGGTCTCTTCTTCGCGCACGTGACTGTCGACCTGGTTGCGCAGCTCGCGCACGTACCGGAGCCGCTGGTCCGGCTCG
>JBKPCV010000127.1:0-6590 GCA_046727575.1 Actinomycetota bacterium | reverse complement strand
GCGCGGCGGCGACCGCCGGCGGCCGGCTACGGCTGACGACAAGCCGCGGCGGGCCCTCGTGCGGTGGTGGCGGCGGCGGGGGCGGCTCGGCGGTGAGTGTCACGCCCAGCGCTGGGAGCGCGACCGCGGCCGCGGCGACGTCGCCGCCGATCACCAACGCGACGTGGACGGCCCAGTCGGTGCGGCCGGACTCGCCGAACTCGTGGGTGCCGTCGAGCGGATCGACGATCCACACCCGCGGCGCGGTCAAACGGGCGGCATCGTCGGCGCCCTCCTCGGAGAGGACGGCGTCGTCCGGACACTCCCGCGCGAGCGCCTCGATGATGTAGTCGTGCGATCGCCGGTCACCCTCGGCGCGCCGTAGGCGTGGAGGCACGTGTAGGCGTTCGAGGTTCGAGCGCAGTTCGAGGAGCAGCTCACCGGCCCCGCTAGCGATGGCAGCCGCGCGCTGATGGTCCGAATCGGTCGCGGGCATGAGAGCCGGACCCTATTCGATGCTTCGCTCGCAGCTCCGTACTCTCGAGTTCGTCACCGTGCCCTGCTCACAGCGGCCTCGTCCGAGCGCGCGGTTCGGAGCGCCACAAGTACGCGGCGGTCGACCCGAACGCGACCATCACGCCCAGGAGCACGGTCGCGCTCGCCGCTACGACTGCCTTCACGTCGGTACCCGCGGTCAGCATGTGGATCGTCGCGGTCGCGAACAGGAAGTAGCTCGCGAGGTGCACGACGCGCCACGAGCGCACCGACAGCCGATCTCGCACGAGCGACGTGATCTCGATCGCGAGCAAGAGATACATCCCGACGATGCCCCACGCCACGGCCACCGGATCCCACGAGCCGGTGAACGGCACGAGCACGTTCACGACCGTGAAGTTCGTGTAGTTGTCGACGAGCAGCGCGCCGACGTGGACACCGAGGAACGCCACCGCCAGCGCGCCGAGGTACCGGTGCAGGCTCAGGATCCACGCGGGCGCGGGGCGGCGTCCGAGCACGCGGGTCGCGAGCAGCCGGGCGTCGCGGAGCTGCCTGAGCTCGACGTGTTCGACGTGTTCGACGTGGCCGATGTGCCGGCGTTCTTGTTCGTCGCGTGCGCGTCGCTCCAGGCCATCGTGCCGCCGAGCGAGATCGTCGCGACGACGCTCGCAGCGGCCACCGCGCGCCGCGCGCGCCGAGCTCGGGGCGGCGGCTTGCGGCGCGCGTGCTCCATCGGGGCTCATGGTCGTCCGTCGGTGTGGACCGACAGTACGGACCCCGGATAAGACTGGGGTAAGTCCCTGTGTAAAGAGATGGTGAGAAGCCGAGGAGCGGCTCGTGGCAGTCGACCGATTCCCGATCGAAGCAGGGCACATCATGATGTTCGCCCGGTCGATCGGAGACCCGAATCCGATCTATGCCGACGAGGCCTACGCCGCGGGCACCGAGGTCGGCGGCATCATCGCTCCGCCCACCTTCGCCCAGGCGAGCGCACAGTTCGACCCCGACTACGTCCTCCGGCCCAAGATCGGCCAGCCGTGGTTCGGGTCGGGACGCGAGGCCACCGGCATCCGCCGCGAGGCGGGCGAGGGTGGTGGCGGGACCGGAGGTGGAGGCGGCGGCGCCGGGCGGGGCCTCCACGCCGAACAGCACTTCGAGTACCACCGGCACATCAAGCCGGGCGACGTGTTGTCGGCCACGACGCGCGAGGGCGACCGGTGGGAGCGGGAAGGTCGCTCCGGGAAGCTGCTCTTCTCCGAGACCATCACCGAGTACCGCGACCAAAACGGTGAGCTGGTGATCACGGCGCGGGGCGTGGGTGTCATGACGGAGCGCCCGGTCAGCCAGCAGGAGGCGGAGTGATGAGCGTCTCCGCGAAGGAGCTGTCGGTCGGTGATTCGCGCGAGATGGTCCTCGTCGACGACCTGACGCGTACGCAGATCGTGCAGTACGCGGGCGCGTCGGGCGACTACAACCCGTTGCACACCGACGACAAGTTCACGAGGGAGGTAGCCGGTTACCCGGGCGTGTTCGCGCACGGGATGCTCACGATGGGCATGACGGGCCGGCTGCTCACCGACTGGATGGGTGACGGTCGACTCATCCGGTACGGCGTGCGCTTTTCCAAGCAGGTCTGGCCCGGCGACACGCTCACCGCGACTGCGACCGTCGACGGGATTCGCGAGGAGGACGGCGAGTGGTTCGCCGACCTGTCCGTCGAAACCGTCAACCAGGACGGCGACACCGTCGTCCGCGGCACCGCGACCGCCCGGCTGGACCCGTAACCCACCGCCGCACCCCTCCAACTTGCGTCAGTTCCCCGCGTTATACGCGGTGTATTGACGCAAGTTCGTTGGTGCGTCAGGCGAGGTGCTTGCCGAAGAAGTCCCAGATCCTCTGCCAGCCGTCGGTGGCGGCGGCGACGTTGAAGCTGGGACGGTCGACCGCGAAGAACGCGTGTCCCGCGCCTTCGTAGGTGTGGAACTCGTAGTCCTTGTTGTTGGCCCGCAACGCCTCTTCGATCTGCGCCACCATCTCGGGCGACGGATTGCCGTCGTCAGCGCCGAACAAGCCGAGCAGTGGGCACGTGAGATCGGGGGTCATGTCGATCGGCGCGACCGGCTGGTGGTCGGTGAGCTCGTCGGGTTTCGCGACCACGCGTCCGCCGTAGCAGTCGACCGCGGCGTCGAACGGCAGGTTGCAGGCGACCACGTACGCCTGCCGGCCGCCCGAGCAGTATCCGATGACGCCGAGCTTGCCGCTCGCGTACGGCAAGGCCTGCAGGTACTTCATCGCGCCGCCCACGTCGCCGATGCACTGTGCGTCGGGCACGCCGCCCGCCTCGCGAGTGGCCATTGCGGCAGCAGCGGGGTCCGCGCCGGGCGCGTACCGGTGGTGCAGGTTCGGGCAGAGAGCGAGGTTTCCCTGCGTCGCGAACGTGCGCGTGATCTCTTTCGTGGACGCGTCGTAGCCAGGCATGTGGTGGATCACGACAACGCCGGGGTAGGGACCAGGCCCGAGCGGTCTGGCGAAGTAGGCGGGGATCTCGTCACCGCCGTCTCCCTCGATCGTGACCGTCTCCGCGAGGATCCCGTCGTACATGTGATCCGCCTCCAGCTCTTCGGCGTGCGCCATTCGACCACACGCCGACCGGAACGTGCTCCCGGCACTTTCGATAGATTCCGCCGATGCCTCGTGAATCGGAAGACGTGAACGTCTCGATCGCCGTCAATGGATCGCAGACCACCAATCGAGTGGAGGCGCGCACCCTGCTCGTGCAGTACCTGCGCGACGTCCTCGGCCTGACCGGCACCAACATCGGCTGCGACACGACGTCGTGCGGCGCCTGCACCGTGCTGCTCGACGGCGAATCGGTCAAGTCGTGCACGGTGCTGGCGGCCCAGGCGGACGGGAGCTCGGTCACCACGATCGAGGGCCTCGCCGACGGCGACACGTTCCACCCGATGCAGACGGCCTTCCGCGAGCATCACGGCCTGCAGTGCGGGTACTGCACGCCGGGGATGGTGATGGCTGCCGTGTCGCTCGCACAGGAGCACGGACCGCTGGACGAGGCGTCGGTGCGCATCGGCCTCGAAGGCAACCTCTGCCGGTGCACGGGCTATCACAACATCGTGAAGGCCGTCATCGCGGGCTCGGAAGCGATGAGCGAGCGTCGCGAGCCGGATATTCCGGCGAGCAGCGAGCGGGGCCCGAGCTCGCCCCAGGTGGAGCAGCCGGCGCAGCCGCCAGGAGCGGACAGCATGAGTGCCGGAGCGTCGCGATGATCCCCGCGAAATTCTCGTACGCCCGCGCCGACTCGGTCGACGAGGCGATCGCGCTGCTCACGGAGCACGGTGAAGACGCCAAGCTCCTCGCCGGCGGCCACTCGCTGCTGCCGCTCATGAAGCTGCGACTGGCGACGCCATCGGTGCTCGTCGATCTGGGTGGGCTCCGTGATCTCTCCTACATCGACGACCGCGGCGACCACGTCGCGATCGGTGGGCTCACGCGGCACCACGACGTCGAGCACAGTGCGGTCCTCGCGGAGCACGTACCGCTGCTGCGCGAGGCCGCCGGACACGTCGGTGACCCGCAGGTCCGCCACCGCGGCACGCTCGGCGGGTCGCTCGCGCACGGCGATCCCGCGTCAGATCTACCCGCGGTCGTGCTGGCGCTGGGCGGAACGATTGTTGCGCGTGGTCCGGGCGGCGAGCGTGCGATTCCCGCGTCGGAGTTCTTCCAGGGCTTCCTCGAGACGGCGCTGGCGCCCGACGAGGTGCTCACCGAAGTGCAGGTCCGGAAGACCAACCGCGCCGGATGGGCGTTCGAGAAGTTCAACCGCCGCGCCCAGGACTGGGCGATCGTCGGCGTGGCGGCGGTGACCGGCGATCAACCTGGTGTCGCGTTGGTGAACATGGGCTCGACGCCTGTACGCGCGTCAGCTGTCGAGCAACGGCTCGCGAACGGTGCGTCGCCGTCAGAGGCCGCGGAAGCCGCCGACGAGGGCACCGATCCGCCGGCTGATCTCAACGCCAGTGCGGAGTTCCGCCGTCATCTCGCGCGCGTCCTCACCCGACGAGCGCTCGAGCGTGCCGCGAGTGCGAGTGCCAGTGGTAGCGGAGGAGTGCAAGAGTGACCGTCAACGTCACGACCTTCCCGGCCGGATCGCTCGTGGGCGCGCCCGTCCGGCGCGTCGAAGATCCCGACCTGTTGACGGGACGCGGCACCTACATCGACAACTTGAGGCTCGACGGCATGCTCGAGCTCGCGTTCGTGCGCTCGACCGTGGCCCATGCGCGACTCGAGAGTGTCGACACGAGTGCGGCGCGCGGCATGCCCGGCGTCGTCGGCGTGTACGCCGCCAACGACATCGACGTGCCCGAGTACTTCCAGTTCATGAAGCTCAACCCTGCGGTCACACGTCCCGCGCTGGCGCAGAATCGCGTGCGCTTCGTCGGCGACATCCTCGCGGTCGTCGCCGCCGAGACGCGCGCGCAGGCCGCTGACGCGGCCGAAGCCGTCGTCGTCGAGTACGAGCCGCTGCCCGCGGTCTCGGACCCCGACGCCGCGCTCGCGCCCGGCGCGCCGATCCTGTTCGACGACCTCGGGACCAACGTGGTCAGCGGCAACCGAGGCGCGCCCGGCGACCCGCTCGTGGACGCCGAGGTGGTCGTGCGCGGCCGCTTCGAGAATCAGCGCCTAGCAGTCGTGCCGATGGAGGGCAGCGCGATCGCGGTCGTGCCCGGCGACGACGGCCTGGGCAACGAGGTCACGTTGCACCTCGCGTGCCAGATGCCGCACATGGTGAAGATGCTCGTCGCCGGCGCGGTCGGCGTCGACATGAACAAGCTCCGAGTGATCGCACCGCACGTCGGGGGGTCGTTCGGCGCCAAGCACTGGAGCGCCGAGACGCTGATCGCGGCGCGGCTGGCGCGCGAGCTGAACCGACCTATCCGGTGGGTCGAGACGCGCTCGGAGAACATGATCGCGATGACGCACGGGCGCGCGCAGGTGCAGTACGTCGAGCTCGGACTGAAGCGCGACGGCACGATCACCGGCTTGCGCTGTCGCGTGATCGGCGATGCCGGCGCCTACGGCGGGTTCGGCGGCACACTCGCCATGGGCTCGACGCGGACGATGGCGCAGGCCGTGTACCACATCCCGAAGATCGGCTTCGACGTCGTGGTCGCGCTCACCAACACCACGCCGACCGGTGCCTACCGGGGTGCCGGACGACCCGAGGCGGCCTCGCTCGTCGAGCGCATCCTCGACATGGCTGCCGACGAGCTCGACATGGACCCGGTCGAGCTGCGTCGCAAGAATCTGATCCGGCCGGACGAGTTCCCCTACACCACCGCGACCGGCGTCACGTACGACAGTGGCGACTACGACGCCCCCCTGCGTGAGGCGTTGCGCGTCGCCGACTACGACGGTCTGCTCGCCGAGCAGGCGGCCCGGCGTGAGCGCGGCGATTCGAAGCTCCTCGGCATCGGGATCTGCCTGTACGTCGAGATCACGGGCGGCGCGGGCGGCGAGTTCTCCGAGGTCGAGATCCACGACGACGGCAGCGCGACGTTGAAGGCCGGGACGTCTGCGCACGGGCAGGGACACGCGACCGCGTACTCGGCGATCGTCTCCGACCAACTCGGTATCCCGATCGAGAACATCCGCTTCGTGCAGTCCGACACCGCGCTTGTTGCGCGCGGCGGCGGTACCGGCGGTTCGCGCTCACTCCAGCTCGGCGGCAGCGCGGTGCTCGAAACCGCGCAGCTCATGGCGCAGCGTGCGAGAGACCTCTCGGCGGAGCTGCTCGAAGCTTCGCCCGACGACATCGTCGTCGGCATGGACGGCAAGGTGGGCGTGACCGGTGTTCCCGCGAAGGCGCTCACCTGGGGCGAGCTCGCAGTGGCCGCGCGGGAGAAGGGTGAACCGCTGTTCGTGCAGCACGACTTCTCGTCGTCGGGTTCGACGTTTCCCTTCGGCGCGCATGTCTCCGTGGTGGAGGTCGACACCGACACCGGGCGTGTCGTGCCCCTTCGACACATCGCGGTCGACGATTGCGGCACCATCCTCAACCCCTTGCTCGTCGACGGCCAGGTGCACGGTGGACTCGCGTC
>JBKPCV010000126.1:0-4850 GCA_046727575.1 Actinomycetota bacterium | reverse complement strand
CCAACATCCGCGTGTGTCTGTCGGAGCAGGGCACGGTGTGGCTGCCCTACACGCTGCGCAAGGCCGACCACGCCTTCTTGATGGGCCGCAAGGCCAAGTGGGCCGAGAACGGGCGGCTCGAGGCCCGCCCCTCGGAGATCTGCCGCCAGCACTTCATCGTGGCGCCCTTCCCCGAGGAGAACGTGCAGCGCGTCGTCGCCGAGGTCGGCATCGAACCGCTCGTGTTCGGCTCCGACTTCCCCCACGGGGAAGGCCTCGCCCGCCCCGGCCAATATGCCGCGGCGCAACTCGGCGGCTTCTCCGACGACGATGTCAGACGCATCATGCGCGACAACCTGGAGAACTTCCTCGTCGGCGCGGCCACCTGAGAGGTCGTCTTGGCATCGCCGGTACGTGAGCGATCTGTATTGGTGACGCCAGAACCGGTCGATCAACCCCGGGAGCGCCGCTCGGCGCAGCGTTGGGAGTCGTCGACCCGACACTCCGCGTCGAAGTTCATGGTCGGCCCGCCGGACCGTGTCGTACACCCGGCAGCTCCGTCAACGGTCTTTGGTCGGGCCACCACTGCGCGCCAACGCAGACCACGCGTCGTGCGCGATGCGGTGTCCGGTAGTCGCAACACCGAGCTCCAGGGTTTCGCGACGCGCACGGATGCACATCGCCGACGCTGTGAACTCTTTCTGGTTCGCGGTGCTCGGAGTACGCTCCGGCCTCGAGCGCGCAACGTGCCCTCCAGGTTGCGAGCAGAAGGGGGGGTGAGTTGGGGGCACTAATCGGACGGAGGCTGCTGAGCCTCATACCCCTATTGCTGATCGTCTCGTTCGTCGTGTTCTCACTCGTGCACCTCATCCCCGGCGACGCGGCCACGGTCCTGGCCGGCGGCGACAACGCCACCCCCGAGCGAATCGCCGAGGTCCGCCACGAACTCAGGCTCGACGAGCCGTTCCTCACGCAGTACAAGGACTGGCTCGTCGATGCCGTGCAGGGCGACTTCGGCACCTCGTTCAACACGCGTCGCCCCGTGTCTGAGGACCTAGCGCGCACGCTGCCAATCACAGCCAGCGTGGTGCTCGCCGCCGCCTTCCTGGGCCTGCTCATCGGTGTCCCGGTCGGGCTGATCGCCGGCATGCGGGCGGGTAGCCGCCTAGACCGCAGCCTCATCGCGGGCACGACCGCCGGCATCGCGATCCCCAACTTCTGGCTCGCGACGATGTTGATCGTGATCTTCGCGATCAACTGGCACGTCTTCCCAGCGCTCGGTTTCGTGAAGTTCTCCGACTCTCCAACCGAATGGGCGCGCCACGTCGCCCTCCCCGCGTTCGCGCTGTCCCTCGGCCTCGCCGCCGCCATCGCGCGCCAGCTCCGCGCCGCGATGGCCGACGCGATGGAGAGCAAGTACATCAGAGCGATGTGGGCCAAGGGTGCGACGAAGCGGGCGGTAGCCAAGCACGCGATGAAGAACGCGGCGATCCCCGCCGTGACGGTGTTCGGCTTCTACCTCGGCGCGCTCCTCGGTGGCGCCGTGATCGTCGAGCAGATCTTCTCGATCCCCGGTCTCGGGAGCTACGTGCTCCAAGGGGTGCTCGCGCGTGATGTTCCCGTCATTCAGGGCGTCGCCATCATGTTTGTGCTGATTTATGTGGCGATCAGCCTGATCCTCGACATCACCTACGGGTATCTCAACCCGAGAGTGCGCGTCTCATGACCGACACACACATCGTCGACCAGATGGGGATCCCCGAGCCGCTCACGCCTGAGCAGGTGGCCTCGACGCCACTGCGTCCAACGCGGCGCGCACTGTCGAAGCTGTGGCACAACAAGGTCGCGATGTTCGCGTTGTTCTACATCGCGTTGATGATCTTCGTCGCGATCTTCACGCATCTCCTCACCCCGCAGGATCCCGCGAACCAGGACGCCAAGAAATTCCTCCCCGCGTCGGGCGCGCACCTGCTCGGCACCGACCAGCTCGGCCGCGACATCCTGAGCCGCCTTATCGACGGCACGACGGTCACAGTGAAGTCAGGCTTCATCACCATCGCGTTCGCCGCGCTCATCGCCGTGCCCCTCGGGCTGCTCGCAGCCTACGTCGGCGGAGCGTTCGACAACTTCATCATGCGGGTAATGGACGCCCTCAACGCGTTCCCGGCCCTGGTATTGGCGTTGGCGATCGCGGCGATCCTGGGGCCGAGCCTGGAGCACGCGATGATCGCCATCACCATCGTGCTGATCCCGGGCCTCGTGCGCATCACCCGAGCGCAGTCGCTGGCGGTGAGACAGGAGACCTTCGTCGAGGCGTCGCGCGCCATCGGCACGCGCACCCACACGGTGCTCTGGAAACGGATCCTGCCCGGTGTCGCGACTGCACTGATCGTCGCGATCACGATCGCGATGGGTGGCGCGCTCCTCGCCGAGTCCGCCCTCAGCTTCCTCGGCCTCGGGGTCCAGCCGCCAAACGCGAGCTGGGGCTCCATGCTTCGAGACGGCTTCGCCTACGTGTACACGGAGCCGTTGATGATCGTGTACCCGGGCGTCCTCCTCGCGCTCGCCATCCTGTCGTTCAACCTGCTGGGCGACTCCGTCAACGACGCCCTCGGCCAGGGACATCGGGTACCGAAGCGCCGCAAGCAGAAGCGAGCCGAGAAGGCGCAGGCAAAGGAGCGACGCGGGCGTCTGGGCCTGACGAGCGCGACTTCCGCCGCCCAGCCCACCGCCGTTCCGGCGCCCGATGCGATCCTCGAGGTGCAGGACCTCAAAGTGGAGTTCGACACCGACGGCGGCCCACTCACGGTCATCGATGGCGTCAACTTCACGGTCTCGCCGGGCGAGGTGCTCGGGTTGGTGGGCGAGTCGGGTTGCGGCAAGTCGGTCACGTCGCTCGCGATCATGCGACTGATCCCGTCACCGCCGGGGCGGATCACGGGCGGCGCGGTGTTCTTCGAGGGCAGGAACGTTCTCGACATGGGCTTCGACGAGATGCGCGAGCTGCGCGGCAACCATCTCTCGATGGTGTTCCAGGACCCGATGAGCTCGCTCGATCCCTGCTTCCAGATCGGCCACCAGCTCGTCGAGGCGATCCGGCTCCACAGGGGAGTACCGGGCAAGAAGGCCGAACAACGGGCACTCGAGCTCCTCGACCTCGTCGGGATCCCCGACGCGCGGTCGAGGATGAGCGAGTACCCGCACCGGCTCTCGGGCGGCACGCGCCAGCGCGTGATGATCGCAATGGCGCTGATCAACGACCCGAAGTTCCTCATCGCCGACGAGCCGACCACCGCGCTCGACGTCACGATCCAGGCGCAGATCCTGGAGCTGCTCAAGCGCCTCCAGTCCGAGATCGGGATGTCGATGATCTTCGTCACCCACGACCTCGGCGTGGTAGCCGACATCTGTGACCGGGTCGTGGTGATGTACGCGGGGCAGATCGCCGAGGAAGCAAAAGTCCACGATCTGTACGCGCAACCGCTGCACCCCTATACCGAGGCGCTCATGGGCGCGATCCCACGCGCAGACGAGACTGCGGAGCGGTTGGTGACCATTCCCGGCGTTGTGCCCACGCCCGACAAGTGGCCCATAGGTTGTCGCTTCGCGGAGCGCTGCACGTACGCGATACCCGAATGCCGTGCCGCCCCGATCGAGCTGTTGCCCTTCAATGGCAACGCGCGCCTCACGCGCTGTATCCGCACGGCCCAGATCGTCGAGAAGCGGCGTTCGGGGGTGAAGACCCGGTGACGGCGATCGCGACCGAGGCCCCTGCCCTGCTCGAGCTAAAAGGGATCAAGAAGCACTTCCCAATCGAGCGCGGCCTGCTCCGCCGGGTGCACGGGTACGTGCAGGCGGTCGACGGCGTCGATCTGGTCGTGCACCGTGGCGAGAGCGTAGGCCTCGTGGGCGAATCGGGCTCGGGCAAAACCACCCTCGGGAGGCTCGCGCTGAAGCTCGTCGAGCCGACCACCGGCAGCATCGTCTTCGACTCCACTGACATCACCAAACTCAAGGGCGACCGCATGCGCCGCATCCGTCGCCAGATGCAGATTGTGTTCCAGGATCCGTACGCCTCATTCGACCCGCGCGCACTCGTCTCGACGAGCGTGGCAGAGCCGCTCCGGACGCACCTCGGAATGCGCGGCGCCGAGCTCCGCGCCCGGGTCGCCGAGCTCTACGAGCTCGTAGGGCTCAGCCGTACGTACATGGGCCGCTACCCGTCCGAGTTCTCGGGCGGGCAGCTCCAACGCTTGGCGGTCGCACGCGCCATTGCGACAGAGCCGCAGCTGATCGTGCTCGACGAGCCCGTGAGCAGTCTGGATGTCTCGACGCGCGCGGAGATCATCAACCTGCTCGCCGACCTGCAGGACAAGATGGACGTCGGCTATGTGCTCATCGCGCACGACCTAGCCGTCGTGCGCACGGTGTGCGACCGGATCGCGGTGATGCACCTCGGGCGCGTGGTCGAAGAAGGCGACGCCGAGACGATCTGCACGAACGCGCGGCACCCCTACACCCAGGCGCTGATCTCCGCGATCCCCGAGCCCGATCCAGTGGAACAGCGGAGCCGGCGCAGGATCGTGCTGAATGGCGACCTCCCGTCGCCGGCCAACCCACCGAGCGGCTGCCGCTTCCATATGCGCTGCCCGCACGTGATGGACGTGTGCCGAAACGTCGACCCGCCGTACGTCGTGCTCGAGGACGGCGTCCGGGTGGCGTGCCACTTGTTCCCCCCCGACGCCCGCGGCGTGCGGCCCGCCACGGCTACCGAGCCGGCGACCGCCGGGGCTGCCAACGGCGACGGCGCGGGGTAGACGGTCGCCGAGCCGGGCTCGCAAGCAGAGCGCCGGCGGTGGAAGACACTCACC
>JBKPCV010000125.1:0-9644 GCA_046727575.1 Actinomycetota bacterium | reverse complement strand
GCTCAAAGGCCGTACCCACACGATCGCCGGCCATATCTACACGTATCCGCAGATGCGTTTCGACGAGGTGTTGTTCGGCGGTACCGTCCCGACTGTGCGGTTGCAGCACTGGTTCTACACACCGGGGTCGCCGCACGTTTGGGACTATCTCCTCACGTTGGTGTACGTCAGCTACTTCGTCGTTCCATTGGTGGCGGCGGCGCTCGTCTGGCAGTTTCGCCACGAGTGGTTCAAGTTCTACGCGCTGATGCTCGTCATCCTCGCCGTGATGGCCCTCGCGACGTACGCGTTGTTCCCCGCCACTCCACCCTGGCTCGCGGGGCAGCATCACGACATACCGCACGTCTACCGTGTCATCCACGGTCTCGCCGACGAGATGCACATCAACATGGACCGCGCATTCGGGTCGAAGAGCACCTACGTGAACCCGATCGCGGCCATTCCGTCTCTGCATTTCGCCGTCACGAGCGGCGTGGTCCTGTTCTTCTGGTCGAGAGCGAGGCGGTGGCGCCGGGTGCTCGTCACCTGGCTGATCGCCATGGCGCTCGCGCTCGTCTATCTGGGCGAGCACTACGTCTTCGACCTCGTCGTCGGCGCGGTCTACGCGGTCATCGCGTACTTCGCCGCCCAGAAGATCTTGGAGGTCTATGCGGCCCGGAGGAGATCGCGAGCAGCCATGTCGCGGTGACCACCCCACTGCGCCTCTGGCGCCAGCCGTAGCAGTTGGTGATATGCGAACGGGACCGGGTGGTCTCCCCGCCGGACACGGTTGGGGAACGTGAATCGGAGCGTTGCCTCATCGTGCGGGGCCTCCCGGATGGAATCGCGCTCACGTGGATCTGCCGTCGGCCCCAAGTCGTAGAGCTCGAGGTGCGGTCCTCCGTGTGCGTCGTCGTGTCGGAAGTCCGCGAGCCGTGTCGTATCCTCGCGCAAGAAGTTGTAGAACGCCGCCTGCATGCGGAAGCGGCGCCCGTGCATCAGATAGCGGTGCGCGACGAAGGCATTGATCACGAGGTAGCGGTAGCCGTCACGGGCATAGTCGGCGATCGTCCCGGCCGCGGGCAATGCGTAGTGCTCCACGTAGCGATAGTGGGTGTTGCTGAGGTCTGGCCCCTTGATCTCGACGGCTACCCCGTTTCCTGCCGGGATGTGCTGCGTGATCCAGGTCGCCGCAACGAGGCGGGTCGAAGTCTCGGCTTCCCTGTGGTCGAGTGCAACGAGCGCGCTCGCGGGACCAACTGCCATCACCACCATCGCGACGCCGAGCACCGCGAGGAATGCCCAGCCTCTCGCGGCGGGGCTTCGAAGCCCGGCGCTCATCGTGCGCGCGACCGTGACCGAGGCGTACGCCGCGAACAGCACGAGCACCGGCATGGCCGGAATGATCCACCGTTCCCAGTGCAGCGAAGGCACGCTCACCACGACAAGCACGCATGGAACCCACAGGAGCAAGAGGATCCGGGCTGGGGTACGCCTGCGGAGGGCGAGTATCAAGCCGACGAGAGCCGCCGCGAGTCCCACCCACGAGATCGCATTGGGGATCGCGTGCGTGAGATAGAAGGCGAGATTGTCGAACACGCTGCTGGACTGGGACGGCCCCACGGTCACGGTCTCGCCGTTCAGGGACGTCATGGCGTCGTGCCAGTCGAGGAAGAAGTATGGCGTCGTGATCACGAACGTCGCGGCCATCGCGCCGAGCGCGACCGTGATGAGCGAGAGTGGGGTCGAGCGGCGTGGCGACAGAGCGCGGCGACGTTCTCCGTGACCGCGAACGGCGAGCCACGTTACGCAGAGCAGCACGACCAGCGCGGCGAGGAAATAGCGCGACGCGACTCCGAGCCCCGCGGCGACGCCGGCCGTCGCGAACCGGCCGATTGAAGGTCGCTCGAGCGCGCGGAGGCACGCCCAGATCGTGAAGAGCGCAAAGAACAGCGCGACGCTGTCGGTGCGGGTGATCTTCCCGTACTGCACGCCGAGCGGCACCAACGCCCACAGTGCAGTCGCGAGGAGCGCCACGAGGTCGCCGAACACCCGTCTTCCGATTGCGAACACGAGCACCAGCGCGGCGAGGCTGAACAGCATCGACCACAGCCGCCCCATCAGGTAGAAGCTCTCGGGGTCGACCATGAACCGCGCGGCGACCGACGGAGCCGTGCCGGTGAGCGACGCGCCGTGGAACACGACCTCGCGGAGCCGGAACGCGGCTGCGAGGGGATAGATCACGGTGGAGCCGGGATGACCGAACCAGTGTGGGTTGAGATCGCCGCTCGCTGCAATGTAGGCCGCGGGCGTGACGAAGTAGCGCTCGTCGACGTCGGGCATCGGTAGGTCACGAGTGAGGCCCCAGAGATGCGCCCCGAGCGACAGGAGCACGACCGCAGCCACGCTGGCAATGCGGACGCGAGTCGACCAGCCCCGCGGGCGGGTCTCGATGGCCTCGGCCGGCGCGCTCGGGACTCCCTGCTCCCAGCCGTCGTCCACGGGTACAGATTGCACCCCGCGGGGCTCGTGCGCGGGTCGGTGTGCGACCTGACAGCTCTCCGCGACGTGTTACTTCAGGTACGCCGTCAGGGGCTGACCGCAGGGCTCCGGGACGATCACGCCGTTGACCTCGCGCCGGATCGTGAGCGGGCAGGTCGGCACCGCGGCCTCGCTCTCCTCGGGCTCCACGAGACCGTGGGTCGGGCAGCGGTATTCGATGTCAGACATGTCCCGCCCTTGGTACCACGTCCGCGGGGGTCCACGTCCGGCGCCGTCTCGACCGCGCTCGGTCGAGGCGGATCCAGCCTCACGACACGGAGTCGAGGTGCGCGGCGTCGTTGTAGCGGTCGAACCGCCATCGTCGCGGGTCTCCGTCGAACTGGGTCCACGTGGTGAGCGAGGTGTTCTCGGGGTCGAGCACGAACGATCGAAGGGCGCCCATTTGGTAACCCAGGAGGTGCAGGCACGCTGCCGTGATGAAACCGCCGTGCGTCACCATGGCGATCTTCTCGTGCGGGAACCGCGTCACCAGGTCGTCGACCGCTCGCGCCGCGCGGTCGGCAAGTTCGCGCACACTCTCGCCTCCCGGCGCGAATCGCGCATCGGGATCTCGCGGCCGCTCGGCCGGGTAGCGCTGTTGGTACTCGGCCCATGTGAGCCCGTCAGCTTCTCCCGGGTGCAGCTCACAGAAATCACAGTCCTCGATCGCGCCGATCCCGCTGAACGAGGGCGCCAGGATCTCGGCAGTCTCGATGGCGCGCGGCAGCACGCTCGTCAGCACGACGTCGACCGCGAAACCGGTCTCGTGCAGTCGATCTCGGAGCGCCTCCGCTTGCCGGCGGCCGAGCTCGGTGAGTCCCGTGTCGCCCGTCGGTCCGCCGATGATGCCGTCGACCCCTGCGCGTGCCTGCGCGTGGCGAATGAGCGTCAGCGTCGTCATGCACAACCTCACATCGTCGACTTGTCGCGACCGGGTCCGGCTGTTTCAATCCTGGCATGGAGATCGACCTTCCTCCCGAGGACGACCCGCGCCGGCTCGAGGTCAGGGCCTGGTTCGAGGCTCACCCGCATCCCACCCCGCGGCAGCTGGTCGACGCCGGGTACGTGGTGCCGCATTGGCCGCTGCCCTACGGCCTCGACGCCGAGCCCGAACTGCAGCTCATCATCGACGACGAGATGAAGCGCGCCGGCGTGACGCGCCCGATGAACCCGATCGGCATCGGTCACTGCGGACCGATCCTCGTGGCCCTCGGCAACGACGAGCAGAAGGAGCAGTACCTCATCCCGATGCTCACGGGGGAGGACCTCTGGTGCCAGCTGTTCAGCGAGCCCGGCGCCGGATCCGATCTGGCCAACCTCAGCACCCGTGCGGAGCGCGACGGTGATGTCTATGTCGTGAACGGCCAGAAGATCTGGACGTCGCTGGCGGAGCGGGCAAAGTACGGCATCCTCATCGCCCGTACCGACGTCAGCGCGCCGAAGCACGTCGGTATCTCGTACTTCATCATCCCGATGGACCTCGAGGGCATCGAGGTGCGTCCGATCCGCAACATGACCGGCGGCGGTGGTTTCAACGAAGTGTTCTTCAGTGACGTCCGCGTGCCCGTCGAGAACCTCATCGGTGAGGAGAACCGCGGCTGGGGGATGGCGAAGACCACGCTTGCCAACGAACGGGTGTCGCTGTCCACGGGCGGCGGGCTGCAGTGGGGACACGGCCCGAGCGCGAACGACCTCGTCGCGCTCGTGCGCGGCCGTGGCGGCGCACCGAACGCCGTGATGCGTCAGCGTCTCGTCGACGCGTTCATCGAGGGCGAGATCCTCCGGTACCACAAGCTGCGCCTCATCTCGGCACAGGTGAACAAGCAACCGGGCCCGGACGCGTCGTTGCGCAAGGCGCTCGCCGATCCCCACGGCAAGAAGGTGTTCAACCTCGCGAAGGACCTCATGGGCGCGTACGGCTTGCTCGACGCCGGTCCAGCGCTCGATCAGGATTGGCATCAGTGGGCGGGCGGCTTCCTTTTCAGCCCGGCGCTCACCGTCGGCGGCGGAACGAGCGAGGTACTGCGCAACATCATCGGTGAGCGCCTGCTCGGCCTTCCGCACGACATCGATGTCGAGCAGGGCAAGACCTGGGCAGAGACTCGCGGCAACGTCGCCGCGCGTACATAGTCGTCTCAGCGCGTCTCGAGGGGGAAGCGATGAAGTTCTGGGCGTCAACGGCGTTCTCGCCGCCCGAGCACTACCTGCCGCTCTCACAAGCTGCCGACGAAGCCGGCGTGCACGGGATCATGATGTCCGACCACATCTTCTACCCACGCGACCTGAGGACCGCCTATCCGTACTCGGCCGACGGCAAGCCGATCTGGCCACCGGAAACGGCTTGGCCCGACAACTGGGTCACGATCAGCGCGATGGCCGCGGTCACCGCTCGGTTGCAGTTCGGGACGTCGGTGTTCATCGCGCCGGCACGCGACCTGTTCACTGTGGGGAAGCAGGTCGGCACCGCCGCGGTGTTGTCGAACAACCGCGTCAACCTCGGACTCGGTGCGGGGTGGATGCGCGAGGAATTCGCACAGACGGGCCAGACCTTCGAGGATCGAGGGCGCCGCCTCGACGACATGATCCCGGCGCTGCGCGAGCTCTGGCGCGGCGGATGGGTCGAGTACCACGGCACGCATTACGACTTCGGCCCTCTGCAGGTCGAGCCGTCGCCGACGCAGCCGATACCGATCTGGTGCGGTGGGCACTCACGTGCCGCGCTCCGGCGCGCGGCGCGCCTATGTGACGGCTGGGTGGGCAACGCGTATCCGATCGAGGAGTGCGAGCGCTACGTCGGCTTGTTGCGCAAGCAGCTCGAGGAAGCCGGCCGCGGCGACGATCCGTTCGAGATCATCCTCGGCGTGCAGGCACCTCCCACGCCGGAGGTGTGCGAGCGGCTGGCCGCGTCCGGCGTCACCGGGCTGATGTGCGTGCCGTGGCTGCAGGGCCTGCCCGACGACCACACCGAGATCGCCGGCGCCCAGCGGGGTACCGATCTCGAGCGCAAGATCGAGGCGACGCACCGGTTCGCCGAGCAGGTGGTCGTTCCGGCGGCCGATATCTGATCGAGCTCACAACACACCTCGGTCCTACTCGACCATGACGCGCGCGGTGGCGTCCGACGTCAGGTGTGTGCGGCAGAGGACGCGCGGTAGCGTCGGGCGCCCTGCACGCGACGGGAGAGGTGGATGAAACTCGACCTGCTGTACGAGATCGACGTGCCGAAGCCGTGGGGCAAGCCACACCCCTACGGACAGCGCGAAGCGGAGCAGGCTGCGTACCGCGAGGCACTGGAGCAGATCAAGCTTGCGGACACGCTGGGCTTCAACTGCACCTGGCATGTCGAGCACCATTTCCGAGAAGGACGCTCGCATTCGCCCGCACCGGAAGTGATCATCGGCGCGCTCTCGCAGTGCACCGAGAATCTGCGGCTCGGGTTCGGTGTCACGCTCATGCCCCACGCGTTCACACCGCCGATGCGGGTCGCGGAGAAGGTCGCGACCGCCGACATCCTCTCGAACGGTCGCGTCGAGTGGGGTACCGGACGTTCGACACCGATGGAACAGACCGCGTTCGGCGTTCCCCGCGAGGAGAGCCGCGACCAGTGGCAGGAAGCCATCGAGGCCGTGGTGCAGATGTGGGAGGACGAGTACTTCGAGTTCCACGGCAAGTACCTCGACTTCCCGCGCCGCATGGTCACGCCCAAGCCGATGCAGGAGCCGCACCCTCCCTGTTGGATGGCCGCCACGTCCGACGGCAGCGCGGCGGTGGCGGGGAAGCTCGGACTCGGTCTGCTGTCGTTCTCGATCCTCCAGCCGATCGACCGCATGGCCCAACACATCGGCCAGTACCGCGAGGCGGCGACGAGCCCCGAGCCCATCACGCGCGTGACCACCAACAAGGTCGCGGCGTACACGCTCGTGCACTGTGCCGACACGATGGCGCAGTGCGACGCCAACGGGATCTGGGACTCGGTCTGGTGGTGGTACAAGAACCTTGCCGAGTTCACACTCGAGTGGGAGTTCCCCAACATTCCGGAGAACGAGCGCGACAAGATCTTCCCGCTGCTCAAGCGTCAGCTCGAAGGGAACTTCGAACCCCAGGAATTCAGCGACGCTGACATGATCGTGGTCGGCGATCCCGACCGCTGCCTCCAGAAGATGCTGCGGTACGCCGACCTCGGGGTCGATCAGCTCATCTGCTACGTGCAGTTCGGTCACCTCGAGCACGAGACGGTGATGCGCACGATCGAGCTCCTCGGCACCGAGGTGATTCCCGAGCTCGAGCGACACGAGGTCTCCGTCGGCGTCAGGGCCGTGGGTTCATGACCCGGACGGACAACACGCCGGTCCCCGATTACCAGACGCTCCTTCGGCTCGATGGCCGTCGCTTCGTGGTGATCGGCGCGGGCCAGGGGATCGGGCGGCAGGCGTCGCACGCGTTGGCGTCCGCGGGCGCCCGGCTGATGACCGTCGATGTCGACCCCGATCTGGCGGCCGACATCGCCGAGGAGGTGAACGCCGAGGCGTTCGTCGGCAACGCCATCGACCGTGGCGACTCGGAGAGGCTGTTCGCCGACGCGGAGCAGCGGCTCGGCGGGATCGACGGCGTCGTCGACATCATCGGCATGGCGCGGTACTCGAACCTCACCGAGGTGACGGACGAGGAGTGGGAGTGGCACTTCGATATCGTCCTGCGGCACGCGTTCCTCGCAATGCAGCACGCCGGGCGCGCGATGTCGAGTGGTGGCGGCGTGATGGTGTTCGTCGCGTCGGTGTCGGGCATCACGTCCGCACCCCGCCATTCTGCGTATGGTGCGGCCAAAGCGGGGCTGATGTCGCTCGTGAGGACGGGCGCGGTTGAACTCGGTCACTCCGGCATCCGCGTCAACGCGGTCGCTCCCGGCGTGGTCTGGACCCCCCGCGTTTCCGCGTTCCTCGGCGAGGCGGGACGCGAGATGAACGCCGAGAACACGCCGTTGCGCCGGGTCGCGCAGCCGGCCGATATCGCCGCCGCGATTCTGTTCCTCGCGTCCGACCTGTCGGGCTACGTCACGGGACAGACGCTCGTTGTCGACGGCGGCGTCGGCGCCAAGTTTCCCTACCCGATGGGGAATCTGTGACGCGACCACAGCAGCCCGAGCCGTACCTGCGAGGCTGCGCGTGGCGCGGAACCGACGACGTTCCCTATCCCCGCGCTGATCCGCACGATCTCACGCGGCTGCCGATCGACACGGTTGAGTCGGCGCGCCTGCCGGTGGGTGTCCGCTTCGAGCTCGTCGGCGACTCCGAGACGATCGAGCTCGCCTACACGACCCGTGCGAATGACTTCGGATACCGCGGCCCGGGCGCGGGCACCACTTTCACCGTCGTGCGCGCCGGCAAGCTGGTCGACGAACAGCCGGCGGTACTCGGCGACGGCACCGTCCGCCTCGGGTTGGGAGGCGGCGAGCGCGACGAACGCGCCGTGGTGTACCTGCCCGAAGGAATGCGGCCGGTCGTGCACTCAGTCACCTCCGTGGGCGGTGGGATCGAGCCCGCGCCGCCGCAGCCTCGCTGGCTCGCGTACGGGGACTCGATCGCCGAGGGCTGGGTCGCGAGCGGGCCGTCGGGTGCGTGGCCCGCGGTCGCCGCACGCGACCAGGAACTCGACGTCGTGAACCTGGCATACGCGGGGTCCGCACGCGGTGAACTGGTCTCGGCCGAACAACTCGCGCAGCTCGACGCCGACGTGATCTCGATCTCGCACGGGACGAACTGCTGGACGCGCATACCGTTCTCCGTGGCGCTCTTCCGCGAGAACACGCGCGCGTTCCTCGAGATAGTCCGCCAGGGACACCCCGAGACACCGATCGTCGTCACCAGCCCCGTGCTCCGACCGGACGCCGAGACAACACCGAATCGGCTCGGGACCACGCTCGATCAGCTCAGAGCGGCGATGGAAGCGGTGGCCCGCGAGCGGATCGCGGCAGGCGACGAGCATCTCACGTTGGTTCCCGGCGGCGACGTGCTCGAGCCGGGTCACTTGCCGGACGGCATCCACCCCGGCGACGAGGGACACCGGATCCTCGCCGTCGTATTCGGCGAAGCAGTTCGCGGAGCACTGGTGCGAGCGTGGCCGGAGCGGCCCGGTGGCGAAGCCGCCGAGAGCGGGAATCGAGAGCGAGCGTCGCGAGGCGGGTATCCCGCCGAGCAGCGAGCGTGGCCGGAGCGGCCCGGTGGCGAAGCCGCCGAGAGCGGGAATTTGGAGGCATAGATGAGAGATCCTCGCGAGGCATTCGACCTCTCCGAGCGGGTGGCCGTCGTGACCGGGGCCGCGAGTGGCATCGGCGAAGCGAGCGCGCAGATGCTCGCGGGTGCAGGTGCGACCGTTGTGTGCGCGGATGTCAATCGCGCCGGCGCCCAGCGCGTCGCCGACGCGATCCGAACCGACGGCGGCAAGGCCAGTGCAGTGGCGTGCGACGTGACGGTGCGTGACGACGTCGAGGCGCTCGTCCTGCGAACCGTCGACGATCACGGGCGGGTCGATGTCATGGCCAACATCGCCGGGATCATGCACGAGAGCCTCGTGGTCGACACCAAGGAGGAGGACCTCGACCGCGTGCTTGCCGTGAACCTCAAGGGCGTGTTCTTCGGCTGCCAGGCAGCGGCGCGCGTGATGGTCGAACAAGGTTCGGGGAGCATCATCAACATGTCGTCCGGCGCGATCGACGTCCCGCGCGAGACCATCGTCTGTTACGCGATGGCGAAAGCCGCGGTGGCTCAGCTCACGAAGACGCTGGCGGTCGAAGTCGGCCCCCTCGGGGTGCGGGTGAACGCAATCGCACCGGGGTTCATCCTCACCGGCATGACCAGTCGGCACTGGCGACGGCCCGACGGGACCATCGACGAAGCAATCAAGGAAGAGGTCATCACCCCGATGCGCGAGCGCGCAACGCTCGGGCGCGTCGGCGAGCCGGACGACATCGCCTACGCGGTGCTCTACCTCGCCTCGGACGCGGCCGACTTCATGACTGGACAGATCCTGCGGCCCAACGGCGGCG
Organism: Actinomycetota bacterium; assembly: GCA_046727575.1. Classification (GTDB taxonomy): domain Bacteria; phylum Actinomycetota; class Acidimicrobiia; order IMCC26256; family DASPTH01; genus DASPTH01. Next base: position 82 of record JBKPCV010000125.1, on the reverse strand, counting down.
TCACCATGCCCTGACGCACGGTCTCGACATCACCCGGCGGACGGCCTCGAGCCGTTCGGCGACACCGGCAACGGGCTCAGGT
>JBKPCV010000124.1:0-51342 GCA_046727575.1 Actinomycetota bacterium | reverse complement strand
CATCAACGTCAACCAGGTGGGGTGCTGGCTGGGCATGCAGGCGGCGGTCCCGGCACTGAGGGCCGGTGGCGGCGGAGTCATCATCAACACGTCGTCGACCTCGGGTTTGGTCGGGACCATCGGCTTGAGCGCGTACACCGCGTCGAAGTTCGCGGTCCGCGGCATGACCAAGGTGGCCGCGATGGAACTTGGCCACGACAACATCCGCGTGAACTCTGTGCACCCGGGTGGGATCGACACCCAGATGGTGAAGATCCCCGAGTTCGACAACATCGACAGTGACGCCGTGTACGGGGCGCAACCGATTCCTCGAATCGGGCAGCCCGAGGAGGTGGCGCGCTTGATGGTGTTCCTCGCCTCGGACGCCACCTTCTCGACGGGGTCGGAGTTCGTGATCGACGGCGGCTTCACCGCGGGGCCGCCCCTCGCGCACATGGAGTAGGGCCATGCTCGGACGAGATGATCTGGTGCTGTGCGCGGCGACGTTGCTCGCATCCTCGTTACCCGAGCGCGCCGAGGCGGCGCGATCCGCGGGTTTCACGGGGATGTCGCTGTGGCTGAGCGACGTCGTGCGGGCGCGCCGGGAAGGGATGACCGACACCGACATCCGCGCGCTCTTCGACGACAACGGTCTGGAAGTCGCCGAGCTCGACTGTCTGGCGAACTGGCTGCCGGACACGACCGTGCCCTCTGACCTCCCCTTCGAAGTCGACGACGTCATGTTCGCGAGCGATCACGACTTCTACGAGATCGCCGAATCGATTGGTGGACGATCGGTCAACGCCGCCGAGCTCTTCGGCTCGCCCGCAGACCGCGACGCGGCGGTCGAAGCCTTCGCGGGTGTCTGTGACCGCGCCGCCGAACACGGGCTGCTCGTTCACCTCGAGTTCCTGCCGTGGTCGGCGTTCCCGACCCTCAACTCGGCCTGGGACGTCGTCCGGCTCGCCGATCGTCCAAACGGTGGCCTCCTCGTCGACTCGTGGCACTGCGCGCGCAGCACCACGACGCTCGCGGACCTGGCCGCGATCCCCGGAGATCGGGTTCTGGGCGTGCAACTCAGCGACGCCCCGGCCGAGCCCGCCTACCCGGAGATCACAGAAGAGACGATGCGGGCGCGGCTCCTGCCGGGCGACGGCGTGGCCGACGTCGTCGAGATCGTGCGGACCCTCGACCGAATCGGGTGCCAGGCACCGATCGGCGCGGAAATCATCTCCGACGACCTCGCGGCGATGGACGCTTCCGAGGCCGCTCGCAGGGCCGCCGACGCGACGCGACGCGTGCTCGCGGAAGCGGCGCATGGATGAGGCGACGCTCAGGGCCATGCTCGAGCAACACTTCGAGTACGCCAGGAGCGATCCCGACAGAGCCCACGAGATGTACCGCGAGGACGCGGTTCTCGAGTTCCCACAGTCGGGCGAGCGCTTCGTCGGAGTGGAGAACTTCCGCGAGTGGCGACGCAACTATCCGTCGTCGGTCGCCTTCGAGTTCCGTGAGGTCCGGGGCCGAGATGATTTCTGGGTTGTGGAGCTCTCGGTCAGCTATGACCAGGGTCCTCAGAGCTTCGGGGTGAGCATCCTCGAGCTTCGAGGGAACAAGATCGCGCATGAGTCCATCTACGTGACTGAGGGCTGGGAGGCTCCCGAGTGGCGTGCGCAATGGAGGGCGGCCCCATAGGCGCAGGCACTCAATCGTCGTACGCGGGGCGGGCGTAGGGGTGGGTGGTGCCGGCGAGCATGCCACCGTCGACGATGAACTCGGCGCCGGTGCAGTAACTCGATTCGTCGGAAGCCAGGAACAGCGCGAGGTTGGCGACCTCGTCCGGCTGCCCGGCCCGACCGAGCGCGAACGCGCCGTACATGGCCTCTTGGTCGGCCTCGTTCATCTCTCCGAGGTTGTCGGCACGCGTCATCATCGTGTCGATCCCGCCGGGATGGATCGAGTTGATCCGGATGTTCGCCTTCCCGTATTCGAGGGCAGCCGTCTTCGTCATGCCTCGCACCGCGAACTTCGACGCGGTGTACGCGATCGTGCCGCCGTAACCCTCGAAGCCGTTCGTCGACGAGATGTTCACGATGGACCCGCCGCGGTTGCGCATCATGGCCGGGATCGCCGCGCGCATCCCGAGAAAGACTCCCACTTGATTGATCTCGATGACACGCATGTAGTCCTCGAGACTTGTCTCGTGGGTCACGATGCCGAACACCAGGACGCCGGCGTTGTTCACGAGCACGTCGAGCTTGCCGAAGCGTTGCTCCGCCTCCTCCACCACGCCTGCCCACTCGTCGGGACTGCGGACATCGTGGTGCTGGAACACGGCCTCACCGCCGAGGTCAGCCGCCAACTTTTCACCGACGTCGTCCAGCACGTCGCCGAACACGACCTTGGCGCCCTCGGCGACGAACCGCCGGACCTCGGCTTCGCCTTGGCCTCGCGCCCCACCTGTGATCAACGCGACCTTGCCGTCGAGCCTCCCCATGGATCCTCCCCCTTTGTCGGCTGCCGAACGGGACTGTAGGCGTGCGGCAGAGGCGTCGCGCCGACGTACTCGTCGCGCTGCGCCGTTGCGCTCAGTTCGTCGTGGCGGTGCCGTATGCAGCCAGAAAGGCTCGGGTTGCTGCGTGGGCATAGCTCGCTGCGTGTTCGGGTGACGGCGCGGTGTCATCGCCCGTGAACATGGCTCTGTTGAGCGGGATCCACAGGAGGATGCCCACGAAGTGGTGCGCAGCGATCTCGGGGTCTTCGACGCGGAGGAAACCGTGGTCCTCGAGCTCGCGGAAGGAGCTGGTCAGCGTGGCGAGGACACGTTCGAACCCTTGCTCGTACCAGCTTCGACCAACCTCGGGAAACCGGTCGGCAGTCGAGATGACGAGCCGACGGAGCCGAAGCACGTCCGGTTCCATCAGTGCTGTGAGCAAGCTCTCGGCGAGTCGTTCGAGATCACGGCGCAGATCGGTCGTCGTGCCCAGCGTGTCGGTGACGAGCGCGACGAGCGTATTGATTCTCTCGGTCGTGCCGAGCACGATCTCGGCAAACAGGCTCTCCTTGTCGACGAAGTGCTTGTAGACGGTCTGTTTGGAGACCCGGGCGACGGCGGCGATGTCGTCCATCGTCGTTCGCTCATAGCCGTTGGCGAGGAACGCGTCGAGGCCGGCATCGAGGATCTCCCGGTGCTTGCGTGAGGAACGTCCTCCGGCCCGGTCCGCCCGATCCTCTTCGATCATACCGACGATAGTACTGGACGGTTCAGTTCTATTGAAGTACTGTACCGTCTAGTACCGAGGTCACGGCCCCGCCCGTGACGGCCTGACAGGAGATGACGATGAAGATCGACGCGTACCTCTTCTTTCCCGGCACCGCCCCAGCAGCCATGGAGTTCTACAAGAACGTGTTCGGCGGCAGATTGACCGTCGTGCGACGCGGCGACGTGGACCCGAGCGCAACGGGACCCGACAAGGACCTCGTGATCAACGCCACGCTCGACACGGAAGACTTCTATCTGCGAGCCAGCGACCGTGACGACGCCACCACGGAACCCCAAACACGCGTCGCACTCTCGCTGATCGGAACCGACGAGGCACGGCTCCGAAAGGTCTACGACGAGCTCAGCGCCGGCGGCACGCAGGACAACCCACTCGAGAAGGTGTTCTGGGGAGAGATCTTCGGGGCACTCACCGACAAGTTCGGCATCAACTGGCAAGTCAACATCGGAAGCGCGCTTCCGTGAGCCACGTGTCTCGCGACGACTCGCTGCTCGGGGCTGGAACCGCCACGACTACCAACGGGCCTGCGGAGCGCATCAACTCCGCGGGCCCTCAGTGGTACGTGCAGTGCGTCGTCAACCTCCTTGATGAGCGTGACCTCGCTTCGGCTTCAAGTGCCTGGCGAGACCGCGTGCCAAGTCGGGACTCAGGTCGACGCCGCTCGCAGCTGCGCCTCGAGCTGACGGTCGAGGTCGACGGCAGCGCCGATGAGCGCGAGGTGAGTGAATGCCTGGGGAAAGTTCCCGAGCAGCTCTCCGCCAGACCCGATTTGCTCTGAGTACAGCCCGAGGTGGTTGGCATACGTGTGCATCTTCTCGAACACGAGCTGTGCCTCTTCCAGCCGGCCCGCGCGCGCCAGACACTCGACATACCAGAAGGTGCACATCGAGAATGTGCCTTCCTCGCCGTCGATGCCGTCGGGACTCACCGCAGGGTTGTAGCGGTAGACCAAACTGTCGCGAACCAACGCGTCGCCAATCGCGTCGAGCGTGGAGAGCCAACGCGGGTCCGTGGGCGCGATGAAGTGCACGAGCGGCATGAGCAGCAGCGACGCGTCGAGCACGTCGCTACCGTCGTACTGGACGAATGCGCGCCGTCGCTCGTTCCACCCTCGCTCCATGATCCACGTGAAGATCCGATCGCGTTCGACTGTCCAGCGGCGCACGTTCGCAGGGAACGACCGGATCGACGCGAGCCGGATCGCGCGGTCGAGGGCCACCCAGCACATGAGCCGCGAGTACGTGAAATGGCGGCGCCCGTTGCGGACCTCCCAGATTCCCTCGTCGGGTTCGTGCCAGTGGTCGCACAGCCAATCGACGTGCCCGGCGATCTCCAACCATCCGTCGTAGGGGATGAGCTGTCCCCGACCGTCGAGCGCCAGCCGTTCGTAGAGGTAGATCGAATCGAGCAGCTCGCCGTAGACGTCTAGCTGGCGCTGCGTGACGGCGCCGTTGCCGATCCGAACAGGGCGCGAGCCGCGATAGCCCTCGAGGTGGTCGAGCACCTCCTCGGTGATGTTGTCGGTGCCGTCCACGCGATAAAGCGGTCGCAGGGGTCCCGGACCGGCCCCGCCCGGTCGATTCGTGCGCACCACGCGGGTGAGACGTTGACTCGGCGCGCTTCCTCCGTGAAGCCGAGGCGCGACAGCGCGTACAACGAAAACGCGAAGTCACGCGCCCAGCCGTAGCGGTAGTCCCAGTTACGCGTTCCACCCACTCGTTCGGGCAGGCTCGTCGTGGGAGCTGCGACGATCGCGCCCGTGGGCGCATAGGTGAGCAGCGCAAGCGTGAGCGCGCTGCGGTTCACACGCTCACGCCAGCGACCGGTGTAGGTCGACCTCGCGAGCCAGTTCCGCCAGGCCGCGACGGTCGTCCGCGCCAGTTCGTCGGCGACGTCGGGAGTAAGCGGCTGGGCATCGTCGCCCGGCTGGAGCGCGAAACAGCGCGAATCGCCGGCACTCACCTCGAAGTCCAAGGCTGCATCACCGCGTGCGAGGTGGATCCGGTCCGACGACGCCAGAGCGAGGCTCGCGACGCGCGTCTCGAAGACGGCGCCGGCCGGCGTGCAGCGCGCAGTGTGGGCGTCACGTCCGTAGTTAAAGCGCGGAGCCAACTCGAGCCGGAACGGGACGACGCCAGAGATCCCGACGACGCGTCGGACGAGCCGCTGGCGATCGCGGCCGAGTGCCATGAAGTCGTGCAACTCTGCGACGCCATCGGGAGAAAGGAAGCGCGTGATGAGGACGTTGGTATCGGGAAAGTACAGCTGCTTCGCCTGGGCCGCGACGTGCGTCGAAGCGATCCGGAAATACCCGCCCCGCTTCCGATCGAGGATCGCGGCAAAGACGCTCGGCGCATCGAACCGTTCGGGGCAATACCAGTTGATCGCGCCGTCGGTACCGACCAGCGCGACGCTTTGCTGGTCGCCGATCACACCGTGCTCCGCGATCGGTAAGTAGTCCGGGGGAGTAAAGGAGTCGGCGCTCCGCGAGAGCAGCGTCGACCGGGGCATCGGCACCAGCGTGTCAGTCATGTCGGACTTCCTGCGGTTGGGCCTTCCCGGCTGAACCGAAGACGCGGATCTTCGCTTCCACGACTCGTTGCACTGCGTCGACGACCGGCCAGATGAGCTTGGCCGTGGAGTACGCCTCGGGATGGCGCGCGAATTGACGCTCGAGTCCCGTCCGGTACGCAATGCGAACGTCGGGGGTTGATGTTGATCTTGCTCACGCCTCCGCGGGCAACCCCGCGGTAGACGGCGTAGCGCGCACCGCTCCCGCCATGGAGACTCAGGTTGACATCGACGGCCCCGCGCAGCCGCGCCAGCAGATGGAGGTCCAGCCGTTTCGGCGCGGGGTGGCGGCCGTGGACGTTGCCGATGCCGACTGCGAGCGTGTCGATTCCCGTCGCGTCGACGAACGTGCGCGCTTGCTCCGGTGTGGTCAGCGACGCCTCGACTACGGCGAGATCCACGTGATCGGGATGGAGTGTCGAGCTCCCGGTGAGGGATCTCGGTTCTCCTTCGACGAGGGCACCAGTCTCTTGCGCGTGCGCGACGACCTCACGCGTTGCGTCGATCACATCGTCGCCGGTCGCCTCCGGATCGCATTGGAACAGGTCGAGGTGGACGAACTCGAAGCTTGCGTTGATCGCGGACATCGCGGTACTGACCGTTGGGGCATGGTCGAGGTTGAAGTACGCCTCGATGCCAAGCGCGTCGATCTCGTTGTCGAGCACGTCGCGTGCATTCTCGAGACCGAACACATCCACCGGCTGACTGACCTCGATCAACACGGGCGCCGCGGTCGCTTGCGCGGCGCGGCAGATCGCTCGGAGCGTTTCGGGGTTGTCGGCGTTGAAGGCGCCGACGGCGAAGCGCTCGACACGACTCCGGGCTATGAGCTCTCGGGGGCATTTCGTCTGGGCGAGGGTCGAAGGGAGGGCGGTAGCTGCGTGCCGCCCTCCCTCCAAACCAACCCGGGCGCCCATCACGCCACGCCCACAGGCTCGCGACTGTCGACGGCGGTGAGCGCAAGCGGCGGCTCGATCGTCTCCACCCGTGCACCCTCGAAGTCGACCGTCGGAAGCATGCGGTCCATCCACTTCGGGAGCCACCAGTTCGCGTCGCCGAGCAGCACCATCGACGCAGGAACGAGCAGCATGCGCACGATCGTCGCGTCGACGAGGATCGAGATCGCAAGCCCGACGCCGGTCATCTTCACCACCGGGTCCGGGAAGGCGACGAACGATCCGAAGACCACGAGCATGATCATCGCCGCCGCCGTGATGATGCGGGCGGTGGACGACAAGCCCTCGGCAACGGCACGCCGGTTGTCGTGGTGACGGCGATACGAGTCACGGATTGCCGAGATGAGGAACACCTCGTAGTCCATGGAGAGACCGAAGAGGATCGCGAACATGAGCAGTGGCACCCACGAGACGATCGGCACCGTCTCCTCGAGGCCGATGACGCCTTTACCCCATCCCCACTGGAACACCGCGACCATCACGCCGTAACCGACGCCGATCGACAACATGTTCATGACCGCGGCCTTCAAGGGAACCACGATCGAACGGAACCCGACCATGAGCAGCAGGAAGGAGAGGAAGACCACCGACACGATGACGGTCGGCAGACGATCCTGCATCCGGTCGGCCAGGTCGACCGCAGCGGCGGTCGGGCCGGTGACGAGCACATGGAGGTCAGGCGGCGTGTAGTTGGGAACGGTGTGTTCGCGCAGCCGCGTCACGAGTTCCGCGGTCGCGTCGGAGTGCGGCGACGTACGCGGGAACACCTCGACCACTGCGACCGTGCCGTCGTCGTTGAAACGTGGCACCGAGATCGCGTACACGTCGCGATCGCCGCGGATCGCGTCGGTGAGGTCGCCCAGTCCCGTCGGCGTCTGGAGCCCCGGTCCGTGGGCGACCACGATCAGCGGACCATTGACACCGGGTCCGAATCCCTTCGCCAACAGGTCGAAGGCACGGCGCTGGCTGGTCGACGGCGGCTGGGTGCCGGCGTCGGTCTGGCCGAGCCGCAACCCGAGCACCGGGCTCGCGAGCACCACGAGGACGGCGAGCGCCCCCAGCAACGCGAGAACCGGGTGGTGGACGACCGCGCTGGCCCACCGGCGAGCGCCGCGATACTCATGAGCGTTCGACCGTCGCAAGAGGGCGAAGCGGCTCACGTTCGCGTGCCGCCCGAGCAGGCCGAGCAGACCAGGGAGGAGCGTGAGCGCGGCCCCGACCGTCACCAGCACCGCCAGGGCGACCGCGATTCCCATCACGCCGATCGCCCAGACTCCGGACAGCACCAACGCGGAGATCGCGATCATCACGGTGAACCCGGCGAACAGCACCGCGACCCCGGCCGTACCCGAGGCGTAGCCCGCGGCTGCGACTGGGTCATTGCCAGAGCGGACGTGGTCAAGGAACCGGCTCACCACGAACAACGCGTAGTCGAGCGCGACACCCAACGAGATCATGAGCACGAGCTCGTGCGTCGACGATGGCACATCCATGACGCCAGCGAGGACGGTCACGACAATCTGTCCGACTCCCACCGCGACCAGCGTCATCCCGATCGGGAGCAGCATCGCCAGCACGGAACCGAACACCAACGAGAGCACGACCATCGCAGCCAGCACGCCGAGCCACTCGGTCGATCCGGCGGACTGCTCCCACCCGGCGAGCGGCCCGCCGATCTCGACCTGGAGAGCCGAGTCCGTCGACGCACGGACGGCGTCACGCAGCGCTGTGTAACCGTCTCGCCCGAGGTCGTTCGTCCGTTCGTCGTAGCGAACTTCGGCGCGCCCGATGGTGCGGTCCGCCGACACACCGTCGTCCGCGGAGGGACCAACCACCTTCGTCACATGTTCGAGACGCCCCACTCGCCTGAGCACAGCACCTACGGCGGCGGCATTGGCGTCTTCGGTCAACGTCTTGTGCCGGGCGCGGAACACCAGATAGGCGCTGCTCCCCGACTCCGAGTGGAAGCGGTGGGAAAGCACGTCGATGCCCCGTTGGGCATCGCTCCCCGAGAGGCGGAAGTTGTCGGCCGAGCTCCCGCCGACGCTTCCGGCGAGGAGGACGGCCACGACGACCACCCCGAGCCACGCGGCGATCGTGCGCCAAGGATGCCGGGCACAGAGCCGGGCGATGCGGTCCAACAGAGCAGACATCAGTGCTCCCTTCGGGGTCGGTAGGTCCGACGCCATGCGAGCGTCGCATCGACCCGGATCGCCCACATCGCCCGATCGCGGTATCTGCAAAGTCGGCGACCTTGCAGAGGAGCTGCCGCCGGAGCCAGCCTCACCAGCGCATGCCCACGCTGCCGATACACGGACGAGAGTCGGAGATTGCGGTGCTCTCGGCGGTCGTGGACGACGCGGTACGCGGCGTCGGTGGGGTCGTCGTCATCGAGGGCGAGGCGGGCGTCGGGAAGACCCGGCTGCTGGCCGAGGCTTCGGCGCGCGCCCTGGGCGCCGGTGTGCGGGTTGCGGGCGGCCGTGCCCACCAGTTGGGGTCCGCCGCCCCCCTCGCTCCGTTGCTCTCGGCGCTGTCTGGCGGCGACCCGCCGGTCCTCGAGCGGCGCGAGGTCCAGTCCCTCGAGCGACCCGGCGACCAGCGCTACTGGCTCGTCGAAGACCTCGTCGACTTGCTCGAGCGACGCGCGGCCGAGCAGCCGATCCTGGTGATGCTCGACGATCTCCAGTGGGCCGATGACGCCACCGCGTGGGCGCTGTCGATGCTCGGCCAGCGTCTCCGGACTGCGCCCGTGGCGTGGGTCCTGGCTGCGCGTGTCCCGCTCGTGAATACAGTCATCCGCGACGCGCTGGCCGAGTACGCGCGCAACGGCGCGGCGCGCCTCGGCCTCACGCATCTCGGTGAGGCCGATATGTTCGCGCTCGCTGCCGACGCCCTCGGCGGAGCTCCCGACGCGCGGTTGCGCTCACTCGTCACCGCCGCGGAGGGCAATCCGTTTCTCGGTCTCGAACTCCTCCGTGGTTTCGTGGCCGACGACCTCGTGCGCGTGGACGACGGCATCGCGACGTTGCTGGAAGCACGCGTGCCCCAGCAGCTGCGCGAGACCACACGCGGACGGCTTGCGTCGCTGTCACCGATGGCGCGCGATGTGCTGTACGTCGGTGCGGTACTCGGGCGCACGTTCAGCGTCGCTGACACGGCCGTCGTGCTCGATCGCCCGGTCGGCGGGCTGTTCACCGTCGTCGCCGAGGCCCTCAGCGTGGACCTGTTGGTCGAGCGTGGCGATCGGATGGAGTTTCGCCACGACCTCCTCCGAGAGGCCGTATACGACGACATTCCCCGACCGACGCGCAGCGCTCTGCATCGCGCGGCCGCATCGATGATCGTCGCCAGCGGGGGCGCACCGACCGAAGCCGCAACGCACTTGATGACGGTGGCGCAGCCCGGCGATCACGAAGCGTCTGCGGTCCTGCTCGCGGCGGCCGGTGCAATCGCCGCCCACTCACCGGGGCCGGCGGCGGACCTGGCCGCGCGCGCGGTCGAGTTGCTGCCCGAGGAACAGCCCGGATGGACCGAGATCGTCGTGGGTACCGTGCAGTTGCTGGCGTGGGCAAGTCGGTTCGCCGAAGCGGATGCGCTCGCCGCACGAGCACTTGCGCGGCGGCTCCCCCCAGAGGACGAGGCCCGCGTCCGGCTCGGTCTCCTCGACTCGTTGTTGCTGAGTGCGCGTCGTATAGAACTCGTCGACCAGTGTCGGGCCGCGCTCGCGTGGCCCGATTTGCCGGAGTCGTTCCGCAGCGGCTTCCTGCACGACCTTGGGCAAGGTCTCGCGCAGGTTGGCGACATCGAAGCCGCCCACCAGGCGTACCTCGACGGGATCGCGGCGGCCGGTCCGAGTGATGACGAGCTCGTGTACTCGTGCGAGATCGGAATGAGCCTGACCGAGGGCTCGCTCGGATATATGGGCGACGCTCGCACACGGATCGAGACTTGCGTCCAGCAGGCCGAAGTCGGCACGCCGGAACAGCAACGGCGAATGCCCTGGCTTTGGCACAGCGTCGTCTTGGCTGTGCACGACCAGTTCGATGATGCTGAGCGCGCGCTCCTGGCGGCGCGTCGTTACGCGAACGATGTCGGCGCGTCGTGGGCCGAAGAGTTCACCCAGCGCATTGTGTGCTCTCTACGGTTTGCGTCCGGCCGCATCGACGACGCGATCGCAGAGGCCGAGGCGAGTCTCGACCTCATCGAAGCGCTCGACATGTGGTTTGACTCCGATTCCGCGTTCGGTGTCCTCGCGCTGAGCGCATTCCACCGCAACGAACTTCGGCGAGCGCGCGAGTATCTGACTCAGAGCAACGCCTACCGCCCCACGTATTCGCACAACCCCATCGAGTATCTGCAACTTGCCGATGCACTCGTCGCAGACGCGCTTGGCGACCGTGATCGCGCCGAGCGCATGCTCGAGGAAGTCATCGAGAACGAGCAGGCGCTCGTGCAATCGATGGCGATTGAACCGACCCAGGGACCGATGCTCGTCCGACTTGCTACTCGGCTGGTCAGAAACGGCAATCTTGGCGCTGCGGTGGTCGCGTCGCTCGCTCGGATCGTCGAGATCAATGACGACGTCCCCCTCTATCGCTCGTGCGAGATGCACGCCCGCGGTTTGGTGCGCGATGACGTGCCGTTACTCGTCGCCGCTGCTGATGCGTTCGCCGCAAGCCCACGGTTGGTGGCGCGAGCGTCGGCCTTCGAAGACGCGGGACGGGCACTCGTCGGATCGGCCGACCCGCAGCGCGGCATTGCGTACCTGTCGACCGCGCGGGAGGACTATGAACGCGCGGGGGCCATCCGCGACGAAGCACGAGTGCGTGCCCGTCTGCGTGCGGTCGGTGTCCGCCGTCGGTCGCATGCCGACACCGCATCTGTGCGGCCCGCGACAGGGTGGCGCGCCTTGACCGTTGCCGAAGAACGCGTCGCGAGGTCGGCTGCCGCCGGGCACACGAACCGCGAGATCGCAGGAGAGTTGTACCTATCTCCGTACACGGTGGCGACTCACATGAAGCACATCTTCTCGAAGCTCGGCATTCGTTCGCGCGTCGACCTCGTACGCATCGCGGTCGAGCACACGACATGAATCTTCGGGTGTGACGATGCGCGCTTGGCGAGTACATCGGTTCGGCGAGCCGAGCCATGCATTGCGGATCGACGAGGTGGAGACGCCGACGGCCGGGCCTGGTCAGCTCGTCATCCGCACCACGACGACGCCGCTGAACTTCAACGAGGTCGACGGCTGCTTCGGCCGCTACCGCACGGTCAATCCCCCGCTGCCGTACACGCTCGGTATGGAAGCTGTCGGCGAGGTCGTCCGCGTCGGCGAGGGTTCGGAGCGATGGCTCGGACGGCGCGTCGTCGCGACCGCCGTCGGCGCCTTCGGAGCGCACGCCCAACAGGTACTGGCAGATGCGGACATGACGTTCGATGCGCCTGATCGCCTCGACGACATCGAGGCCGCGGCGTTCTTCTTCCCGTTCCACGTCGCGCATCTCGCACTGGTCGAACGCGGCCACCTCCAGCCGGGCCAGACGCTGCTCGTCCATGCGGGCGCGGGAGGAGTCGGATCGGCCGCGGTCCAGCTCGGCGCCGCACTCGGGGCTCGGGTGATCGCGACCGCGGGAAGTCCCGAGAAGCTCGACCTGTGCCGAGATCTCGGCGCCGAGCTCGCGGTCAACTACCGCACGGAAGACGCGACCGAAGCCGCGCTCGATGCGACAGCCGGCAGGGGCGTCGACGTGGTGTGTGATCTCGTCGGTGGCGACACGACGCTTCGCACGTTCCCATGCGTCGCGCACGGCGGGCGGTACGTGCTCGCCGGGTTCTCCGGCGGCATCGCGGCAGAGGACACCGGGATCGTGCCACGGCCGATCCTGTTCGGAAACTTCGATCTGTGCGGCGTGATGCTCTCGTACCGCAGTGACCCCGCTGCGGCCAAGCGCGCAACAGGCTTCAACCTGTTCTCTCGCGCCGACGGTGAACGTGTCCACGCGCATCTCGTCGACCTGCTCGTTCAAGGGCGCATCCGCACCGTCGTCGGCCGCACCGCGCCGTGGACCGAGTTACCCGCGGAGCTCGAGCTCCTCGCGAGTCGAGCAACCGTCGGTCGAACCGTCCTCGACTGGCGCGCCTGACCATGCTCCCCTGGGGCAGTCCCTAACCTACGCCCGTGCCGGACACCTGGATCTCCGACGAAATGCGGTCGGTCGTCGGCCGAGAATTCGGCACAACTCGTCAGTCGGTGCCGATCTCGCTGTCCGACATTCGCAAATGGGCCCTCGCCATCTACTACCCCGAGGTTCCACCTCGGCTCTTCTGGGACGAGGAGTACGCGAAGGAGACGTCGCACCGAGGGATCGTCGCGCCCGAGGAGTTCAACCCGTTCGCCTGGTTCACCGCCGACGGACCCGTGATGCCATCGACGTACGAAGGCGAGATCCGGGGAAGCGGCCCCGAGGAATCGTTGGGGGTGGCCGGCCCCGAGACCACCTTCATCTTGAACGGCGGCTTGGAGCTGATCCACGGCGCACGCATGCGTCCCGGCGACGTGATCACCACAGGGCGCACGAAGCTCGTGGAGTACCGGGAACGAGAGACCCGGCTCGGCCTCATGCTGATCACGATCACCGAGACGAGGTGGACCAACCAGAAGGACGAGACGGTGAGAATCTCCCGCGCCACAGGACTCCGATACTGATGAACCTCGAGATCGGGTGCGAAATACCGACGTTCGAGCGCGTGGCCGGGTTCCACGCCTGGAACCGATTCGCAGCCGTGAACGAAGAGTTCGTTCCGATTCACATGGATGACGAAGCCGGAAAACGCGCCGGGAACCCCGGGGCGTTCGGGATGGGCAGCCTCCAGGTCGCGTATCTCCACGCGCTGCTTCGGCAATGGATCGGCGACGATGGCCGGATCGTGTCAGTGTCGTGTCAGATGCGTGCGCCGAGTCTTCGGGGCCTGCGCACGATCGCCCGCGGGCGTGTCACGGCAGTTCGACAAGAGAACAACGAGACCATCGTGGACCTCGACGTCTGGACGGAAACGGAGGAGGGCACGGTGCTCGCCCCGGGCACGGCAACCGTGACGCTGCCGGGCGACTGACATCAGGGCCTGAGCCCGATGGCGTTCGGCCACGGCTTCCCGAAGTCCACCTTGTCATAGCCAGATGCAATCCGTCCCGCCGTCCCACTCGTAGCCCTCTTGGACACATGACAGTTGAGGAGACGGGTGATGCGACGAGGAACGACCAAGCGACTGGCGCGTCTGACGCGTCTGATCGGGGCGAGCGCCGTGGTGGCAATCGCGACAACGGCCCTCGTGCTGGGAGGGCCGGCGGCAGTCGCCAAGTCGAAGCACGCGACCAAGCCGACGGTCGCAAAGGCGAAGGTCGCCGGTGTCGGCGCGGTGCTCGTCGACTCCGACGGCAAGACCCTGTACACACTGACCAACGGCGGCACCGCGGTCGACTGCACCGGACAGTGCGCGAACTTCTGGCCGCCCCTGATGGTGACTGCGGGGACGACCCCCAAGGGCGGCAAGGGCGTGAAGGGCCTCGGCGTGTCCGCGACCGACCAAGTGACCGTGAAGGGCCTGCCGGTGTACCGGTTCATGGGCGACGCCAAGGCCGGCCAGGCCAGCGGCGAGGGGATCAGCAGCTTCGGCGGCGTCTGGCACGTCGTGAAGGCGTCCGGCACCTCGACTTCCACGAAGCAGAAGTCGACGCCGAGCAGCAGCTACGGCTACTGAGCCCGAGCGGCGCTCACCGACTGCTGCTCGGTGAGAGCCGTCACTGTCGCCGATCTGAAGATGCTGCGCCGCGTGGCTCGATCGGCATGGCGGTCGCAGGCGCTCGTGGAACTGCTGTAGCCGCGCGGATCGTGAAGGTCGGCGCGTGCTGACCAATCGGGCTGCTAGCCGCTGAGCACGGCCGCCGGCAAAGCTCGTGCTCACGTGGGCCAACCCGGTCGACGGGACGCCGGTCGTGCGGAGCTGACGCGCGCGACAGCGTCAGCTACGAATCGGACGCTGCCTCCGGTTCGGCGGTGGCCTCGTCTTCTTCGTAGGTGAGGATCTCGCACCGAACGACCTGCCACGGCGGCAGATTCGCCTCGACCGCAGCATCGTGGAAGATGAGCAATCCTTCTTCGAGGATCTCGACAGGATTCACACTCTTGGTGTCGAGCGAGAATCGCGCGCCGAACCGTCCGGCTTCACGACTACCGGCCACCGCCCCGCTGTAAGGCTCGAGTGCACGCTCGAGTTCGTCGAGATGCTCTTCGTATCGGTCGTCGGTGTCGGCAGGGTCCCCTGCCGCGTCGATGTCGATCGTCCAGCCCGGCTCCACGACCAACAGCGTACGCCTCGCGCTGCGCGGCTGACTCAGCCCTCGCCGATGGCGCTCAGCGCTGAGGTGTCGGGGATCCCGAGCTTGCACGTGAAGCCGCCGTCGATGGGTAGCAGCACGCCATTGACGTATTCGGCTTCGTCGGAGGCGAGGTACACACAACCGTTCGCGATGTCGCGTGGGGTGCCGAGACGCGGCGAAGGGATAGCCCGTTTCACTGCACTGATGAACGTCTCGTTCTCGACCATCCTGGTGATGACCTCGCCGCCGGTCGGCGTGAACCCGACGATGATGGCGTTGGCTCGGATGCCGAAGACTCCATAGTCGACGGCCAGCTGCCGGGTGAGCGCGTTCACTGCTCCCTTGGACGCCTGGTACGCGGGACGGCCCTCGATCGCCCGGATGCTCGACGCGGCCGAGATGTTGATGATGGCGCCACCGCCCGCCGCTTTCAGGTGAGGGATCGCGTGCTTCGACGTCCACAAGACCCCGAAGACCCCGGTGCGCATCACCGCTTCGAACGTGGCGTTGTCGATCTCGTCGACGTGATTGTCGGGACGTCCCGGCCCGGTCAGGTCGGTGGCGGCTGCGTTGTTCACGACAGTTGTGAGCTTCCCGAACTCGTCGACGGCGGTGGCGACGGCGCGGCGGACGTCGTCCTCCTCCGCGACGCTGCCCTGCGCGAACCGCACCGCTCGGTCCGCCGCGCGAAGCCGGGTCTCCAGTGCCTCGCCCTTGTCGGCCGAGCGGCCGGTGAAGATGACCGAGGCGCCTTCCTCGGAGAGACGCTCGAGGATGGTGGCGCCGATGCCATAGGTCGCGCCGGTGACGAGTGCAACCTTTCCGTCGAGTCTCATGTCCGGTTGGTGTGAGCGAGGTCGTTCTGCCGGCTCAAGTGGCAACCCACGCGACGGCCTTGGTCTCCAGGTACTGCTCGAAGCCCTCGATCCCGTTCTGTCGCCCGATGCCGCTCGACTTGTAGCCGCCGTAGGGCGAATCGGCGCCGTACCAGACACCGCCATTGATCCCGATCGAACCGGTGCGCACCCGTCGCGCGATCGCCGTGGCTCGTTCCTCCGAGCCCGAGTACACGCCACCCGAGAGGCCGTACCCACTGTCATTGGCGATCCGCACCGCGTCGTCGTCGTCCGAGTACGCGATCACGGCGAGGACGGGCCCGAAGATCTCCTCTCGTGCGATCGTCATCGAGTTGTCGACGTCGACGAACAGGGTCGGTTCCACGAAGTAGCCCTTCGGCAGGTGAGCAGGCCGGCCGCCACCCAATACCAGCTTGGCGCCCTCCTCGCGGCCCTTGTCGATGTAACCGAGCACCCGGTCGCGCTGTTTCGCGCTGACGAGCGGACCCATGAGTGTGCCGGGGTCGGTGGGATCGCCGTAGGGAACCGCGCTCATCGCGTGCGTGATGAGCTCGACGCCCTCGTCGTAGCGCGAGCGGGGGAGCAGCATCCGTGTCTGCATCGCGCAGCCCTGCCCTGCGTGTACGCAGACGGTCATCCCCGACGGCACCACGGTCGCGAAGTCGGCGTCGTCGAGGACCACCATGGCCGACTTGCCGCCCAACTCCAGGAAGACCCGCTTGAGCGTCGCCGCGCCCTTCTCCATGATGCGCCGGCCGGTTGCGGTCGAGCCTGTGAAGGAGATCATGTCGACGAGCGGCGAGAGCGTGAGCTCCTCGCCGACGAGGTGGTCGGACGACGTCACCACGTTGAACACGCCCGCCGGAATGTCGGTCCGCTCGGCGACGAGCCTGCCGAGCCGCGTTGCGTTCCACGGCGTGTCGGGCGCTGGTTTCAACACCGTGGTGTTGCCAGTGGCGAGGATCTGCGCAATCTTGTTGATCGTCACCTCGAACGGATAGTTCCACGGGACGATCGCGCCCACGACTCCCATCGGCTCCTTCCACACCGCGCGTCGGCTGGTCATCCCGAACGCGGTGCCGTCCGGTAGCGCGCGATCCCAGTCGAAGTCCTCGATGAGCTTGGCCGGATAGCGCAGCCCGTCGGCGAGCGGCGCGTCGAGTTGGGCGGCGTAGGTCAGCGCCACCGGCGTGCCCACCTCGGCGACGAGCTCCTGACGCAACTCCTCGCGCTCCGACTCCAGCGCGTCCTGCAGCTGCTCGAGACAGTGCTTGCGCAAGGCCCGGTTCGTCGACCAGTCGGTATCGTCGAACGCGCGACGCGCCGCTGCGATCGCTCGCTGCATCTCTGCAGCCGTTCCGTCGGCGACCTCGCCCAGCACCTCTTCGGTCGCGGGGTTGATGTTCTCGAAGCGCTTGCCGGAGTCGGCTTCGACGAGCTCGCCGTCGATGAGCATCCGTACTTCGCCCGTGGAACCCGTTCCGTCAGCCATCACAGTGCTCCTTTGGTGGCCATGTCGCGGACACGTGTGTCAGTGGAGCGTCGGTCCGCGCATCTGCTCCACCTCGTCCGGCCGCATCACCTTATTGATCGAGCTCGGCGATCTGCCACGGCGACCAACCCAGTGGCGCGAACCGGCTCGGCGCCTCCAAGTGTCGGGCTCGTACCTGCGGACGAGCTTGCTGATTCACCCTCCCTCGGGTCACATCGGGCCGCCAACGCCGTACCCGCAGCAGCCGACCTTTGGGGCGAGGTGGCTTTTTGTTTACTGTTGTGTCGGTTCGATTGTCTGACGCGCCGCGGCGCGGCGAAAGGGGGAAATGCGCACCATGGCTCTCCCCGATGATGTCCAGGTCGTGAGTGTCGACGACCACGTAGTCGAGCACCCGAACGTGTGGCAGGACCGCCTCCCAGCGAAGTACAAGGAGGCGGGCCCCAAGAACACCCGAGACGACGAGGGTCGCGACGTGTGGTGGTTCGAGGGACGGGCGTACTTCAACATCGGCTTGAACGCCGTCGCCGGCAAGCGCCGCGAGGATTACGGAGTCGATCCGACTCGCTACGACGACATGCGCAAGGGCTGCTACGAGCCCAGGGCGCGCCTCGAGGACATGGACGTCGACGGCGTGCACGCCCAGCTGTGCTTCCCCACCTTCCCGGGGTTCGCCGGTGGCACCTTCTTCGGTGCGACCGACAAGGAGCTCGCAGCCGCGTGCGTGCGCGCGTACAACGACTGGATGATCGACGAGTGGTGCGCCGCGATGCCGGGCCGGCAGATCCCGCTTGCGCTGGTGCCGTTCTGGGACATCGATGCAACCGTGGCGGAGGCGGAGCGGGTGGCGGAACGCGGCGCGAAGGGCTTCTCCTTCACGGAGTTACCGCACGCCCACGGCCTCCCGTCGTTCCACACCGACCACTGGGATCCGTTCCTCGCGGTTGCCGAGGAGGCGGGGATGCCGCTCAGCCTCCATTTCGGCTCCGGCGGCGCGCCGACGGTGGCTCCGGAGGCACCGTTCACCACCGCGATCGCGCTGTTCGGGCTCAACTCGCAGATGTGCACGATCGATCTCGTGAACACACGCATCTTCGAGCGGTTCCCGAAACTCAAGGTCGCGCTGTCCGAGGGTGGCATCGGCTGGATGCCCTACATCCTGGAGCGAGCGGACTACACGTGGGAGCGCCACCGCTTCTACACGGGCATGTCGGACGCCTCGCGTCCCTCCGACATCTTCCACAACAACATCTTCGGCTGCTTCATCTACGACGACACGGGGCTCGCCAACATCGACCGCATCGGCGGCAACAACATCATGTTCGAGAGCGACTACCCGCACTCCGACAGCAACTGGCCGCACACGCGAGAGATGCTCGCGAAGTCGCTCGCCGACGTCCCGGACGACACTGCGCGCAAGATCGCGGAGGGCAACGCGCGCCGCGTGTACGAGTTCCCACGCCAGTAACCGCGACCCATCGGCGCCAACTATCGGTCGTGGCCGGCAATCACGATCGGCGCGTCGCCGGGGTCGGGGGACGGACCACGACCACGCCATCGATCAGCGGCGCCAAGCCCGCCGCGCCGCTCGTCAATTCGCGCATGGCCGGCCCAGCCGGCTGCGGTCGTCGTGGATCCGACCACGCGCCACTTCGACGCTCTCGCTTCTCTCCTCGCCGACACCGGCACGTGGCATTCTTGTGACGGATGCTCACCCCGCCGCGATCGCGACTGAACACGACGCGAGCATCATCAGTTTCGGTGCAGACTTCGCGCGCTTCCGCGGAGTTCGCCTGAGCCCGCCGACACCGGAAGAACCATGAACAGTCGACCACCGAGATATGTTCGGCCCGGCTGGTTCACTACACACATCTTCAACCCTCTCGTCGCGATACTCACTCGTGCCGGAGTGAGCGTGTGGGGGTCGCGGGAGTTACGCGTTCGCGGCCGCAAGAGCGGCGAGTGGAGAACGACGCCGGTCAATCTCCTGTCGATCGAATCGCAGCGCTACCTTGTGGCCCCTCGAGGCGCGACGCAGTGGGTACGCAACTTGCGCGTGGCCGGTGAAGGTGAGCTGCGCGTCGGCCGGCGGATCGAACCGTTCCGTGCGACGGAGGTCGCAGACGCGGACAAGGTTCCGATCCTCCGTGCCTACCTGAAGCGCTGGAAGGCCGAGGTCGGTGTCTTCTTCAGCGGCGTGAGCGCGACCTCACCCGAAGATGACGTACGCCGTATCGCGCCCGACCATCCCGTGTTTCGCATCGAACCACCGTCGTCACCCGTTCGATAGTGCGCTTTGATGGCCTTCCATGCCCGCTCAGGGCATTGATTGCCACAAGAGCTCATGGACTGTCGACAAGGCGATCGAACGCGAGTCCGCTCGATCCCTCACCGCGGCCCGTCGACTTGTGCGCGGCGAGCCACACCACCACGCGTCCGCCACGCCAGCGCGTGCGTTGATACGCCTGCAGGACCCGTATACCGGCGCGCGGGACTTCCTCCTCGTGCACGAAAGACGGCTCGGGCGGCGCATGGTCGAGCCCGACACGTAGCAGGCTCGTGCGCGGGCGGACCCGCACCGGCGGCTCGGGGTCCCCTTCCAAGATGCGCGGCATCGCGGCGCGTTGGAGCTGGATCTCACGTGTCTGCCCCGGCACGTGCACGGGCACGAACGGGATCCAGTTCTCGGGCACGCTGTTCATCACCTGATAGCGAATCGGCGCAGCCGGGGGCGCGGACGTGGTGGCCGGCGCGCCGAGCAATCGACGGAAGAACGCGAGTGTCTCGTAGGCGGCCTCAGCGCCGCGCAACCCCCGGCCGTCGGCAAGCGGGACCACGGTTTCGACGCCCCACACCATGTTCGCCATCTCGTCGCGCACGAGCGTGACCTGCTCGATCGGATCCGCTTCCTGCGTCTTCGGCACGGTCGGGAGTACGGCCAGCCCGGCGTCGCCGAGCGTGTACAGCCCGAACCGTTGCCACGACTCGTCGGGCTGCGACCCGGCGCGCTCGATCCAGAAGCGTTCGCCGAACACGTTTGTCACACTCAGCCCGCGCACACGCGCGAGCGAACCCACGGGAACGTCGCACGGCAACACGAACCAGTCGTTGGCGTAGACCAACCCGAATTCGAGGAACAGCAGCTTCGCGAGGTCGGTCGTGTCCGGGCGTACGTCGCCGAGGTTCGTGCGGCCGTCTTCGAACGCCCAGAAGCGCAGGTTGGGCATGCCGTCGAAGGCCGCCGGCGCAGGGATCCCGGCATACGTATGTGTGGTGACGGGGGCGCCGGGATCGGCGGCACCGAGGGCCGGCGCATCGGGATCGAAATCGACGCTCGGCCAGTCGAGCCGCCCCCCCGTGTATCCCTCGGCCACGAGCGCCTGCTCGCCGTCGCCGTCGGGTGCGGCGCACGCGAAACGGTACTCGAACCGCTGCGGGTCAAAGGCGTCGTCGGCCGGCGGCTGCTCGATGAGTCGTCGGAACCACGTCACGAAGCGAGCCGCAGCGGCGTCGAGATCGGCCTTGTGCTCGTCGAGCACCGGGACGCCGTCGTACGCGTGGTTGGCGCTGCTCGCGGTCAAGTGCTCGTAGAGCGCGCCGCCGTCCATCGCCCGCCCGGCGACCGCGGCCATCGCCGCCCACGTCGCGGAATGTGCGCAGACGGCGGCCTGCGCGGGGTCGTCGGGGTCAGGAAGCTCGATGCGATACCGATCGATGAACGCGGCGCGGTAGTCGTGGATGAGAGCGACCATGGCCAACCACCGACGCCCCATGGCGAGTCGCAGATCGAGGCCGAGAAGCAGCGGGCGCCGCTCGACGGTTGCCTCGAGTGGCAGTGCGTCGTCGAAGACGACCGCGGGCGCGTCGCCCGCGCGGTAGCGCGTGAGACGTCGCGACTCGACGTGCAAGCGGGCCTCGACCGGCGAGCCCGCGTCGTCGGCCTCGAACTCCCCGAGCTGCCACTGACGCGCCAGCATCCAGAGCGGATCGCGCACCTCGGCGCGCAGACTGCGTCCGAAGTCGGCGGTCCGCGGCCTTCCCTCGAGTCGATTCCACATCGTTACCGGGGGGTAGGCGCGTTCGCGCAACGCCTGCGCGATGTCATAGATGCCGAAGGGATCAGCCATGGGCCAACGATCCGTTCACGCGGCTGAAGTCGACCGCGATCGTGACGGGATAGAGCGTCGTGACGCTGACGATGGCGGGGAGAAACCGCGCCCACGCGGTGCCGTCGAGCTGGTCGGGCTCCACCGCGCGGAGGCGCGCCATGTCGAGCGTCTCGTGCAGGGCGTCGACAACGTCGGCCCACGCCCACGCGCCGGTCTGCTCGGGCGGGACCACGAGCAGCCAGGTCTGTGGCGGCTCGCTGCTCGGCCGGTCGAAGTGGAACGCGAGGCCGGTCGTCTGCACGTCGCCCGGTAACACCTCGGTCCACTCGTCCACCAAGAGCCCGCACTGCCGCGCCGCCGGATCGAACTCGGCGTCGTAGTGCGCGGTATAGAGCAGACGGTCGGAGTCGATCACGGTTGTCGACGGGAATTCGAGCCCGAGCCACACGTCATTCGGTCGATACGGCAACTGGATCGGCGTGAGTTCGGGCTCGCCCAGGCCCAGCGGGTCGCTCACAAGGAGCAGGTATTCCCACTGCGACAGCTTCTCGCGCACGCGGGCGACGCCGTGCAGCCAGTCGTCGATCGGGACGTCGTGCTCTTCCGAGAGGTGGGCAAACGGTGCACCGCTCTCGCTCGCGAGTACGGCGTTGCGCCACTCCGCGCCGTGCTCGGCGCCGAGCGTCAGCTCAGGGATCAGGCGCGCGTCATCACCGAGGAGCGCGCGATGCGCGTCCTCGAGCGCCCTGACGCGCGCCGGGCCCGGAGCCCTGGCGTCGTGCGCGTCCAGCGCGGCCTGTGCGGCGTCGAGCCGGTGATCGATCGCGTCGGCCACTGCGTTCGCGCGCGCGGCCATCGTCGCGGCGTAGCGCACGATGCGCTCCTCGAACGACGTCACGTCGAACCCCTCCGCGTCGAGCGCGTCGAGCGGGAGCAGCGCGTGAACGGCGTCGAGCACGGTGCTCAACCCGGTCGCAGCGGTCGCGCGCAGAGCGCGGAATTGAGCCCGCTTCTGCGCGAACGTGGCCCTTCGGCTGAGCACCACCGTCTTGAACGCGTCCGGGGTCGGGGGAAGCGGGCTCGTGGCGACGGTGGCCACCACGAGCTCGGCCTGCTGGAGAAGCAGCATCCGTTCCGCGTCGGTGGCGGCACTCGCCAAGCCGTCGTACCGCTCGATGAGCTCGTCGAAGCGGTCGAGCCGGACTCGGAAGCGCGCCGCGAGCCCATCGGCGGCGGCGAGCACGTCGCGGAAGACCTGGGCACGGAACTCGCCGAGGTCACTCCAGTCGGTTTGCGGCAGCCCGAAGCTCGCCGCGTCTACCAGGCGGTCGGTGAGGTCGTCGAGCAAATCGTCAACCCCGGCGAGCAGCGCCGCACGGTTGCCGGACGGATCCGCGAGCCGCGGGTCGGCGGCGATCGTGTGCAGCGCGCCGGCCACGCCCGCGAGTCGTCCCTTGACCTCGGTGGCGCGGCCCGAGTCGGCCTGCACCGCCGCGTCCATGGCCTCGCGCCCCTCGCCCGGAAGCGCGGCATCGCTCGCGCGCAACGCCCGCGATCGCAGTGCGAGCGCGCGCAGGCTCCCGACGAGCGGTGCGATCTCGAAGAACGTCGTCGCCTTACCGGCGACGCGCGTCGTGTACGTGATGCGCAGCTGCGCATCAGGGCGCGGTGTCGCGGTGCGCCGCACGTGCAGCAGGATGCGGGCGTCGAGCTCGCTCATTGAAGAGTCGTCGTCGGCATGGAGCAACGCCAACAGGTCGAGTGGCTGCGCGCCGATGTCCGCCTGTGTCACGGTACGGCTGACGGGCGCGCCGCTCGCCGGATCGTCCCACTCGACGATGCATGCGACCGACTCGGGGGCAGGCAGCCGCGTCGCGAGCCACGCGTTCAGCGCGGGCTCACCAATCGCCCGAGGAGTCACGGCGATTCCGGGAAGCGGCGACTGCAACGGATCGCTCCGCGGCCGCATATGGATCGCGACCCGATGCGTGATCGCGATGCCGCTTCGGGGCGTCTGCACCACATGGGGCTCGAGCGGCAGCGATGCTCGACCGAAGGCGTCGAGCGTGGCGGCGGCGCGGTCGATGTTGCCGACGACCGCTTGGTGCACCCCCTCGGCGAGCGTCAGATCGGCGATGGCGTCGTGCACGTCCAGGAGCAGCTGGACTTCGGCGTCGATGACGGCGGACTGCGCGGGCGTGGCAGCGGGCAGCGAGAGGTCGAAGGGATAGGAGCGGTTGCCGCTCTTCCGCACGTGCGTCGCGAGCCCGAGTCCGTCGACCACGTTGCGCGCCTCGACGGCCTCGATCGGGACGTCGTCGTCGGTGCGGGTCTCCGGCAGCCGGTCGGCGACCAGTGGGAAGGCCTTTCGTAGTGCGAGTACGAACGCGTCGACCTCTGCGACTGCGTGTCGGTCGTGCAAGCCGCGCTCGAGCCGGTAGCCGAGCAATGCGCCGAGTGACTGGCCGTTCCGCATCCCTTCGATCACCTCGAGTGCGGCGCGCACCCGCCGTGACCCGAGGTCCACCGCGAAGGCATCGGGCGTCGATGGCGTAGCGTGCGCCAGGAAGCCGCTGCGCAGCACCGCGGCGGTGACCGCGTGATTCAGTGATGGCGCGTGCATGTGGCCGGCGTTGCCGGAGTCGGTCACGATGGGATGCGTTTCGTCGGACTCGAACACCTTGGCCAGGTCTTCGTCGAGCACGACCGGCGCGAGCTCACGCGGACGCGGGCGTACGTCCTCGAGCCAGCCGAACGCGCCGAGGTGGATGCCAGTGCGCTCGCCGAGGCCACTGGCGAGGCGTTCGTGCACGAGCCCGGTCATCCACGCGTCGAGGCGGTAGGAACAGGTGTCGACGTGCTCGGCCAGCAGGCGCTCCAGCCGTGAGGTCGGCACGTCACGCAGCCGGTCGAGCGCCGCGAGCTGCTCGTCGAGGAGTCTCGTGCCCGGTGCCTGCCCGAGCACCTGGGTGATGTGGTCGCCGACGAGCGTGACGTCGTCTCCGGTGACAGCCACGTCGGTCCGGTAGAGCTGGGCGAAGCGGCTCTCTGAGCCGGCTGTCCCGTGCGCGACGTGGACGAACGGCGCCTCGCGACGGAGTTCGGCGACGGAAGCGGCGTCGATGGTGCCGGCATCCAGCTCCAGCTGGAATGCCGTCTCCCAGTATCCGAGCAGCACCGCGTGACGCAATAAGAGGTACAGCAGCGCCGTGGGCGTAGCTTGCAGGCCGTCCTCGCGCCGCACCGTCTCGAGCGAGGCGCGGGCCGCATCGGCGAGCCACGCGATGTAGTTGCGCTCGTCGGCGGTGTAGGCACGCACCGGCGCGGACTCGGAGAGCGGCCGGTCGTCGATCAGAGGTCCGTGCAGCCGCTGCTGGGCGCCGAAGAACACCCGCTCGAGGATGTCGGGCGTAGCGTCGCCTTCGTAGCCGAGGCGGCGCAAGAGCGCCAGGCCGTCGTCGAGCGCGCCGGACGCACGGAAGGCCGCGAGCCATGACGCGCCGGCCCCGCGCAGGTTCGTGCGGTTGTAGATGTCGTCGAGGCTCTCCGCGTAGCGCTGGTAGAACTCCACCGACGTCGCATGAAGGCCGACCACGTCGAGCAGCGTCTGGACGGCGTCGTCGCGCTGGCCCACGCGCCCGACGCGCGACGCCAGCGCATCCCATTCTCCGCGCGCGGTCTGCACGACGCGGTGCAGATCCGCCAGGAAGTCCTGCCGCGGACCGAACGCCATGCGCGAAAGGGCGGTGGTCGGCAGGACCCCGTAGGGCTGCGAGCCCACGCGAACGGCCGGCACGGGCCCGCGACCGCTGACGTATCTCGTGAAGAAGCGGCGGACGTTGTCGACAGCGTGGTCACCGAGTACCGGCTGCATGAGCGTGCCGAGCATGGAACCGAACGTCGCCGGCCACAACGCCGTCTGCATCGCGCGCGCTTCGAGCTGGTCGTGGCCGGCCGCTCCCGGCAGAGGGGCGATGACCGCCGGATCGACGGCCAGCCACTGCGCCAGCCACTCGCCGTCGCACCAGTTACGCGGATCGGTCGATGTCGCGAATGCCGGCGCGGGTGCGAATGGGTCGCGCCACGTGGCGTCGGGATCGTCGCCGCGCCGTGTGCCCGAGGCGGCCTGTTCGGTGTTGTTGGTCGGTGTGCCCTGAGCAACCACGTCGAAGCCGGCTCGCCCGCGGCGGTGATGCTCGATCAGCGTCTCGAGCTCGGCCTTCGCGTGCGCGGCGTCGGAGCTCAGGCGGAGGCCAACCACGAGCAGTCGGTCGAGGCCGCCCACGGTGCGTTCGTCGACTGCGACGCGGAAGGCGAGGCCGTCGCGTACCGCGCGGTCGAAGTCGAAGAGCCATCGCAGATCGTCGGGTGTCTGCAGCGTTCCATCGACGCTTGCCAGCGCACCGGCCTCGTCAGAAGGATCGGGGCCGACGACCACGCGCTCGGGCAGCGGCGCGCCGAGCTGCTCGACCACGAGCTCGCCGCCCACGTAGCCGAGGAGCACGAAGCGCTCGGGCAGCAGCACGGCCGTCGGAGGCCGGGTCCATGATGCGTCCGCCGCGTCGGGCCGCTCGGGCAGGAGCAGGAACGCGACTTGGACGTTGACGTCGTTGCGCGTGAGCGGCGGTGCGGGCGACTCCGCGAGGTTCGTCGGCGCGTACTGCTCGATCAGAACCTCCGCACGCGTGCTCCCGACCTCTGCTTCGAGCGCCGTGCGCGCCTGCTGTGCGGCCGCCGCGTCCTCGCCGGCGCGCCAGATCGCTCGCCAGTACCTGGCCAGCGCGGTGCTGTCGGGCGGTCGCGCGCGCGTGACGACGACGAGCACGACGTCGTCGGGATGAGCCTTGATCGGACGCTCGAAGGCCCAGTTCAGGGGTTCGTGCTGGTGCGCAGCGAAGTCCGCGCGCCCCGATCCCAAGCTCGCGACGATCGCACGCCACGCGGCGCGCTGGCCGGACTCCTGGCCGCCGGCACGCCACACGTCGATCCAGTAACGCTCGGCCACGTCGTACTCGCGTGCCGAGAGCTCCGGTTCGAAGCTGTCAACCGAGCAGTCGTCCGGGAACACGCGCACGAGCAGCTCGCCGCCGATCCAACGCGTCTCGATGCGCAGCGGCAGGAGCAGCACCGGATCGCGGTCGTCCCATTCCGCGGCGGCACTGCGGGGGTCGGCGAATGGCGCGAAGCTCTCGATCGCGTGGTGCGCGGCACTGGAGACCCGCGACAGCTGTGCGCGGAGCAGCGCGACGCGCGCGTCCGCTTCCGCTACTCGCTGGTTGGCTCTCGCCAGGTCCTGGTCGCCATCCTCCGCGGTGCGCCGGACACGTTTTGTGTCACGGCGGGCGCGTTGCGCCGCGTTGCGCCCCGCGAGCAGATGTGCGCGCACCGAGTCGGCTTCGGCGCGCGCGACGCGCAGCTCGTCGCTACGGTCGCGGAAGTCCGGCACCGTCCGCCGACCTCGGCGTCAGCATCTCGGCGGCGTGCACCCCGACGAGCACCGGCGCTTGATAGGTGACGTAGGCCACGTCGGCGGCCGTCATCGCAGGGCCCCAGCTCACCTGCACGTCATCCGTGTGCTGGGCAGCCTTCTCCGGCTCGGTGGGCGCGGTCAGCGTCGGGGTGGGGATGGTCGCGCCGACGCCGACCAGCTCACCGGTCGGCAGCACGTCGGTCCAGCTCAGATCGTTCCACACCTCGAGGGCGCCGGTGCGCTCGATGTCGAAGCCGAACCGGGGCTCGCCAGGTCGCTCCTTGATCACGAAGAACCAGCCGGGGTCGTCGGGGTGCTCCGGTGTCTCGCCCATGGCCTCCTGCGCCGTGAGATCGAAGCCGAAGAACGCGATGTCGGGATCGACGCGCGCCTCGTAGAGCGGCGTCCTCGCTTCGTCGCGTGTCGGCGCCGCCGGGTCGGCGATGTCGACGAGCGCGCGCTCCTGGCTCTTGTCGATCGAGCCGTCGGCGTGCGTCTGCCAGCGTGCGCGATGCGCATAGATGACCGCGTTGGGATACTTCTTCAGGAGTTCGCCGCGGATCGTGAGGACGACCTCCTCGCGATCGCTGCCGGCCTGACGGTTGTCGTGCTCGCCAAGTTCCGATCGTCGCGGCCACCGGTGCAACGGTGGGATGTCACGGAGGCGCTCTCGTATGTCGGGAACATCGCCGGCCGAGAGGAAGCTCGAGACGTCCCAGAACTGACGGAATGGGCTGCCGCGCTGATCGGTCGGGTACTCACGCCACAGGAGCTCGCGGGCGAACTCGTGGTTGAGGCCCACCATGTACGCCTCGATGAAACGCTGATTGGTCTCGAGCAACGTGATGCTGTCGGGCTCGATCAGGTTGAGATTCGGGAGGAAGAGCTCGGAGGAGATCTCGACGAGCGGGCGGTACATCGGCACGTCGATGACCGGATAGGCCATCGCCTCGCGGAACTCGTCGACGACGAGCGCGTGGAAGCGCTCGGGCAGTGCGATGCCGTACAGCACGCGACGCGGCACGGTGACGTCCGGGTCGACCGCATCGACGACCGTCGCCGCCAGCGCCCGCAGGTCGAGGGCCTCGCGCCGGCGCTCGTGGCCGGCGCGCCGCGCGGCGCGCCGCAGGCGAGCGGCATCGTTTAGCGCAGTTTTGAAGCGCGTCGCCTCGAGGCTGTCGGTCGCACCCGTCGTCGGTGTGACGGTGTCGCCGGGTCGTGACACGGTGAAGTCGGGGCTCGTGGGCAGGTCGGTGACGCCGTTCACCGTCTGGCCCGCCTCGTAGAGCGGATCGGCGAGCCGCAGGCGCGCGACGAGCCAAGTGAAGACGAGCGACACCACGACACCGGCGACGGCGATGACGACGCCCACGACGAGGGCGGCGACGCCACCGATGAGCAGCGCCGCGATCAGCACGAGCACGCCCAACCCGAATGGAGCGAAGCGCAACCATGGCGCCCGGCGCAACGCTCCCGCGAGCCACCGCGGCACCCAGCGCGGATCCGCGGCCGCGGCCGCATGGTCGAGCGTCACGACGCCCGGCGGCACGCGTTTCGGAGGCGCCGCGGTCACCTCACCGTCCGCTATCCGCTGCACGACCCCGACCACCGCGCCCGGCGCGTCCAGCTCGAGGTGCCGTGCGACACGACCACCGGGTCGAAGCATCCGGCGCGCTGCGACCGAGAGCGGCGCCCCGGGCATCGTGCTCGTCGCGACGCGGTGCGCCACGGTGACGCCATCGGTCGTGACCCGCGGCTGCACAGGCGCTGTGAGCAGCGCGACGCGCGCGGGCGCGGCGGCGACGAGCGGCGCGAGCTGGCGGGTGTGCCAGATCACACCCACCTCGCGCCCGAGCTGCGCGGCGCGGATGCGCGCGTTCGCGTCGAGCACATCTCCCACCTGCGCCCAAGCCGCGTTCATGTACTCCTCTTGGCCCTCCTGCACCACGCGCGTGCCGAAGCCAGCAGACAGACGGTGCCGGGGATCCAGGTTGAGCTGATGGACCCAGTTGTCGTCAGGGTCGACCGCCGTGCCGTCGCGCGCCGTGAGCAGACGTTCGGTGAGCGCGTGCCAGCGCGCGTACAGCGGCGGGACGATGAGTGGGTCGGGATCATCCTCGACTGACCGACCCAAACCTGTCGCCGCATTGGCATCGGACGCCGGCTGGGCGCGGTAGTCGTCTGCCAGGTCGAGCAGGCGGGCGAGCGCGCGCTGGAAGCGATGCGGGTACGGCTGCGCCCAGTGGTCGCGCCGCTCTCGCTCGGCGACCGCTTCGGGCGTCAGCGCCTCGTCGGGCACGCGCAGCGCGCCGCCCAGCGGCAGCACGCCCGGCGGATCGTTGTCGGCGATCGGCGGGAGATTCGCGCCCGGGGCGAGCACGTCGATGTCACGCGTGCCCACACGCGGGTCGACGGGCCGGGGACGCAGCTTGCGCACGAGGTACTCGAAGTCGCCGACCACGCCGGTGCGGAAGAACCAGCGGTGGTAATACGGGACGCTCGTTCCTTCTTGGCGGTTCGGGTAGTCGGCCCATGCGGAGTGGGTGGCGCTCGGAGTCGAAGCCGGATCGAGGCCGAGCCCTGCGAGCCGCCCGCTCTCGAACGTCGGTACCACGAACGCGTGGTACGCCTCGTTCTCGCGAAGCCGACGCGGGCTGGCGAGGCGGGAGTAGGCGAGG
This sequence comes from Actinomycetota bacterium, assembly GCA_046727575.1. Classification (GTDB taxonomy): domain Bacteria; phylum Actinomycetota; class Acidimicrobiia; order IMCC26256; family DASPTH01; genus DASPTH01. The sequence goes on along the minus strand of JBKPCV010000124.1, from coordinate 21,572 downwards.
TCGGGGTTCTCGGCCAGGGTTGCCGCGAACCGCGGGAGGACCGTTGCCATGTCGTCGGAGACGAGGCCGTCGTCGCCGACGAGCGAACGGTTGACGTGCACGTGCGCCCACGCCCAGAGCTCCTCGGGCGCGGGCAACGCCCTGGCGTCCTTGATCGTGATCGACGGTCGCGGACGGCCCGGAACGGACACGTCGTCGAACTCGTCTTCGGTCAGGACGAGGAGCGCGATCCAGGGACGCAGCCGGCTCGGCGCGGTGGCCGTGGGCGCGGCGGGGGTGTAGCGCCACGGAAAGTCCTCGTCGTAGAACTCGATGACCGCGAGGTAGTTCGGCTCGAAGTTCGTGATCCAGTGGCGCGGCTCGGTACGGATGATGGCGCGCCCGTCGATGCCGATGACGTCGCCGGGTCCGTAGAGGTCGACGGTGCGCGGAACGGGGCGTGCGAGCGTGCCGCCGTCCAGCGCTGCGCCGCAGAGCTCGAGCTGGATGTCGATGTTGACGCGCGGAGCCGTGTTCGCGGGCGTGTCGGGTGTCGTGATCTCGTTGGCGAGGCCATGGCGCAACCACGGGAGGAACGTGTAGCTGCCCAACGACGCGGTCACGTGGCGACCGCCTCCCACGCCGGAATCACGTGCAGCTGTTCGGCAGCGACGGGATCGTCGGCGCCGCGCGCGACGAGCGCGTCGTAGGCCATGGCCTCGCTGGCAAACACCTCGACGGCACGGTTGTCACGCTTGTCGGCGACGACATAGCCCTCGGAACCGATCTTGATGACGTCCGCGAACGGCTGGCGCTCCTGCTTGCCCCGCTGCGCGAGCGGCGAGCGGCTGGCCGCGTTGCCGCTCAGGAAGTGGTCGAACAGCCCCACCGGCCAGCCGTGGAACGGGCGGGCGCGCCGCCGCCACGCGGTGTCGATGATGACTTCCTCGTAGCGAACCGTCCGCGCCACCGCATGCGCGGACGTGTGCTGGACACCGGCCAATGCGAGGTCGATCCCCCCGTGCTGGCGTTCATACGCAGGACGCGAAAGCTTGGCGGCGTCGTCGAGATCGAGGAACTGCGCGGCGGGGAACGACTCGGGCGCGTCGCCGATCTTCGCGAGCGCGCCGCCGGTGACGTGCAACTCGAACCGATTGGCGTCGGATGGCCGCTGCTGGCCGACGCGTGCCACGGTGAGATCGAGCGGCACGCTCTTCTGGCTCACGCGCACCGTGCCGAGAGGGTGCAGCACCAGCGTCTCCGCCGCGTCGTCGAGATGGCGCAGCGCCACCATCAGGCTGTTGCTGTCCGGCAGCAGCGCGCGCCAGCTGTCGTTCTTGGCCAGTTCGGCCGCGAGCAGCTCGAGCACCGCGATCGCAGGCAACAGCGTGTCGACGACGTCGCCCCAGGTGACGTCAAAGTCTGCCGAGATCTCGAAGAACAGCAGCGACACCGAACCGGTGCCGCGCGCGCGCCACGGCGTCGGGCCCTCCAGCGTGAGGCGCAGGCGGATGCCGAAGACGCCGACCCCGAACGCCTTCAGCGAAACCGACCCCGACGCCTCGATGACGAAAAAGAGCGGAGAGAAACGCAGTAGCGCGTCGAACCCGATGTGGCCTTCCACGGCGAAGGAGCTGAAGCCGAAGAACAGCTCCGCCTGCGCCCCGAACTGCACGGTGTTGGTGGTGACGGCGAGATACGCCTCGACCCGGATGCGCGCGGCTTCCTCGTTGAGGATGCTCAGCGCCAGACGCCGAGGAGACGGAAAGGGAAGAGCCGGCGGCTTGAACGAGGGGTGGAAGCCGCCCACGCTCACGACGAAGTTCGCGTCGTCGCCGAGCGCGACCAGGGCTCCCATCTCGCCTTCGAGCGTCATCAGCAGGATGCGCGACTCGAAGAGTGCGGCGAAGAAGAACCCGCGCTTGCGGTCGAACTCGATCGCGCCGGCGAAGTTCGCCTGCACGACGATCAGCGGTTCGTCTGCCGTCGGGAGCGCGATCTTCAACACGCCCACGATGGCGACGTTGCCGGGTATCTCGATGATGACCCCGATCGCGAGGCTGATGAGCGTCGGAGTGCCCCAGCCGACCTTGGCCATCGGGCCGATCAAGAACGTGCCCTGCTGCGGCGGGAAGATCGTGCGGAGGTCGCTGATGATCCGCGGCGCGTTCGCGACGACGTCCGTCGGGAACATGATCCCGTTGACCGTCCCGGTGCGGACGCCGAGCATCAACGGCTCGAGGCGCATCGTGCGGTTCAGACCGAGGAGCCCGCCGACGCCGATGAGCGTGAAGCCGTATCCGAGCTGCAGGCCGCTGCCGAACTCGGCCGTGATGATCACGAGCACCGAGAAGCCCGGCGAACCGTCGGGATTGCGGGTCGCGATGAGACCGATCGCCTTGAGGCTCAGGGATTCCGCGACCGTGAGCTCGAGCGCACCTGCGTACTCACCGCGGTCGGTGTCGACGAACAGATAGCCACCGCCCTTGACGACACCGCCGTCGATGGAGAGGCCGACGCCATTGGGCGGCTTGAAGCCGAGCGCCACGTTGGCCATGCCGAGGTTGCCGTCGCGGGCGGGCGGGAAGCTGAGCTCGACGCGCATGCCGACGTTCTCGACGACGGCTTGCAGTGGGCCGAGGTCGCCCTTGATGGTGGCGCCGGCCTCGACTGGGAGGACGCCCGCCTTCGGACGGATCGCGAGCGTGGCGGCCACGACCTCGATCGGCCCCAGCTGCACGTGCGCAGGCACGCTGATCTCCAAGCCACCGCTTCCGCCGAAGTAGATGCCCTGCTTGCTCGACAGACCGACGATGAGCGCGACGTCGACGACCAGTCCGTCGCGAGGCAGCAGCGAGGCCACGAAGCTGTCGGCGTCGTCGCTGGCCGGCTTCACCACGATGCGACCGCCCTGGAGGTCGAGTTCCAAGAACGCGTCGAGCCCGCCGCTCGCCGATCGCACGCCGCCCATGAGCGAGACCGACCGGAACTCGACGCGGCTCGCTTCGCGCGAGCCAGCGACGACGACCGGATCGCCCTCGGTGCCCGACACCGCGACGCCGAGCCCGAGCTCGCCACCCACGGCGGGCGTGCCCGAGAGGAGGTCGAAGAGCACCTCGAGCGGGCGACTCGGGCGTATGAGGATGCCGACGCCTCCCGCGGCGTCGAACGAGCCGGCGAGCACGATCGCGACGTTGTCGGCGACGTCGATGGTCTGCTCGAAGGCGCCGCGCGCGTACGGCAGCACTGCAAACCCGCGCGGTCTGTCAGCGCCCGCGTCCGGTAGTGGGTAGACGCCGACGCCCGACTCGACTTCGCTACCACCGGAGCCGTCGTCGAGCAGCGGGGCGCGAACGTACGCGCGGTACGGGTGCGCCTCCGTCGAACCCTGAACAAGGACGCTCTCGATCGCAGCCGGGATGCGGTCGAAGATGGCCTCGACGCCGAATGCCTCCGCGGCCTCGGCGACGTTCTCGACGAACGACTCCTGGTCGAAGTCGGGCTGGCCGAAGTCGTACGCGTCGCGGAAGGTCGCGGCTGGGTCGTCGAGGATCTTGGCGATGTCCTCCCACGCGACGACGCGTCGCACATACGGTCCGCGCAGACCGATGGGGGGAACCGGCACGAGCCGAATCGCGCCAGCGAGCTTGAGCAGCTCCCCAAGGCGCGGCTGGTAGTCGAGCAGGTACTCCACAGCGAGATAGTCGACGAGCTGCCGCGGGAACTCCGCGACGAATTGCGCGGCGTCGACGGTGCCGGGCAGCCCGGTTGCGCTCCCGAGGTCCGAGATCGCGCGTAAGGCCGAGCCGATGGCCTGCAGCAGCCCGGGCACGGTGGTGGTGTCGATCACGCCCGTCTCGACGAGCTCGCTCACGGCCTGCGCCGGTGCCTTCAGCGCGGCCAGCTGCGGCGGGATGCTCGTCATCACCCACCCGAGATTCGCCATGAGCTCGGTGAACGGACCGTCGGCCTCGAGGGCCTCAGTCAGAGGTGCGATGGCGAGGCCGAGCTGCTCGGCCAGCGCGGCCAGCGTGTCGCGATCGGCCATCAGGAACCGGGGCTCACGTAGAAGAGCCCGGCGTCGCTCTCGAGCAGCTCGATGAACGGGGTCCCGCCGGTGCCGCGCGCCGGGAAGAAGTCGTAGATGAGCCGGTCGGAGATGGTGCCCGTCATCGGCGTCTGGACCACCGGGAGCAGGACGTTGTACTTGTGCCGCACCCCGACCCAGGTGAACGGGTCCGCGCTCTTCTTCTTGGGTGGCGTCCACGTATAGCTGTCGAAGAACTGATCGAACGTCGTCGGTGAGCCGTCGAGGTTCAGTGGGCCGAGCTGCTCGTGCTTCGGAAAGCCCGTCGGGCCCCACCCGGGTTGGTACTCGGGCCGCGCCGCGAGCGCCGCCTTGAAGCCGGCCAACGTCTTCACCGACGCGGGCGGGTTGTCGATCGGGACCGGCCACGGCTTCGCGTAGTGACGGAACTCCGCCAGGCTCGTCAGCGTCGTCCGCCCGTTGCCGACATCACGACCCAGCGACACCACGAAGGGTTTGCGGAGCGCGCGCTTTCCGGGGCTGACGTCAGTAGGGATCCACTTCTTCTCCCAGAGGTCGGGTATGGGGGTGGCGGCCGCGTCGAACTGCGTGAAGCCTCTGTCGTGAAACGCTTTGACGAGTGCGGGCCGGGAAAGCGCCGCGCGGGAGATCAGCTCGTTGCTGTAGAGGAGGTACTCGACCGAGCCGATCGCACCGACGATCCTCCGGCGACGCGTCTTCACGATCGAGCTCGCGGACTCGAAGTGCTTCGGCGCGATGATCGGGATCTTCCCGCCGAAGAGCTGCTTCAGGCCGTCGACGAACTTCGGCGCCTGACCGACGCGGCAGCCCTTGATCAGCACGCGTACGGGCTGGCGCCCTCCCGAGGACGTCGTGTACATGTCAGGAGGGATGTTGAGCCGGTTGCGGCGCGTGACGTCGTCGTGGGCGTCCTTGAGTGCCTGGTAGTCGAGCTGGTGCGGCGCAATGGCGTCGAGATCGATCGTCATCGCGCCCGAGTTGGTGGCGTGCGCTCCAAGCACGAGATCGTCGGTCGGCAGCGGGAATGTCGTGTCGACGTGCTTGATGAACTCCGCAATCGTGGTGACGGCGGGTGTGTCGATCAACGTCGTGTCGAGGTGCCGAGCGGGGTCCGGGTCGGTCCGGTCGCGGAGCAGTTGCTGCAGCTTCCTGAGCTCGTCCTCCGTCCCGGGCGCGAAGGCGTAGTCCACGTGCCTCTCCCGACGTGCTCGACCGAATCGCGCATCCTAACCAGGGCCACCAACCCTGGCGTGACACCCCGATCGCGCTGGATGCTTCAGGAAACGGGGGCCGCCTGAACGCGATCCGCGATCGTCATCGGCTCGTGATCACGCACGACCTTGTCCCCATGCAGAGAGCCACGCGCAGTATTCGAGAACGATCCCGTCGGGATCCTTGAAGTAGAAGGAAGCCGCGAAGACGTCTTCGGCGACGAGCTCGGCCTTGTAGCGCGTACCACGGCCGGCGTTCGCCATCGTTGGCGCGATCTGTTCCGGTGTCAGTTCGCTCATCGCCTCGGGCAGGAGATCCGTACGAACGTGTAGTCGACGCCGTGTGCCTCGAGATGACGCGCGACCGATTCCACGTCCGCGGGTGCAATGGCTGACACCCTGCAACGCGAACGCCGGCTTCGCCGTCATGAGCGTGCTCCCCTCTACCGTCGCTGCCCCCGCGACGAGACTTTGCGCGCGCAGCTCTACGACGCTGGAGCGTAGCCAGCTACGGCGACTCGATCGAGCGCAACACGTCGAGCCGGGCAGCCCGGCGAGCGGGCCACGCGGCCGCGAGGATCCCGAACAGTGCCGCGAGCACGACGATCACGACCAGCTGCAGCGGCGCGAGGGAGAACTTGTCGATCCCTTCATCGCTGAGCGCCTGCACCATCGCCCACGCGAACCCCACGCCGATCAGGAGGCCGAGGACCGTGCCGAGCAGTGCGATGATCACAGACTCCCATCGCACCGAGGAGCGGAGCTGGCTGCGCGACATGCCGACGGCGCGCAACAGCCCGAGTTCATGCGTGCGCTCGATGATCGAAAGACCAAGGGTGTTGGCGATGCCGAAAAGCGCGATGACGATCGCGAAGAAGAGCAACACGTAGACGAGGTTGAGGAACTGATTGATGTCTTGTCCGGTCGACGCCTTGTACTGGTCGCGGGTCTCGAGATCCGGCCCGGGATACCGCTTCACGACGGTTTCGAGTGCACGCGTGTTCGCACTCGTTACTCCACCCTTCGCCTTGATGTAGATCTGGTAGTCGAATTGATCCGGATAGTTCGCCTGGTACGCCTGGACGCTGGTGGTCCATTGACCGAAGTAGGGCTGTTGGTAGATGGCCTCCACCGTGAAATCGTGCCGGCCCGTCTGCGGGAACTCCACCGCGACCTTCGAGCCCACGTGCAGGTCGTTGTCGCTTGCCGTGGTGTCGAGCACGGCGAGGCCCGTCGGCCCGACATTCGAGAGCTTGCCCTTCGAGACTTGGAGGTCGAACAGCGAGTCAAAGTTCGCAGCATCGACCGCGGTGAGTTGTTCGACGGAATCCTTGATCTTGGCCTCGCCGGTACGCACTCCCGACACGGCTTGGACCGCAGGCAACGCGGCGAGTTGTTGCTCGGCGTCAACAGGGATTCGGCCCTGGTTGAAGCCGCCGGACGTCACGACATAGTCGGCCCTCATCGACTCGTCGATCGCCGAATTCACCGACGCTCGCGCCGAAGCACCGAAGATCGTGATCAGACCGACGAGGCCGATGCCGATCATCAGCGCAGCTGCGGTCGCAGATGTGCGCTTGGGATTGCGCATGGCGTTCTCGCGCGCGATCGCCCCGGTGATGCCCTTGATGCGCTCGATCGGCGCGCCGATTGCTGCGCTCATCGGGCCCGCGATCATCGGACCGAGCACCGCGATGCCGAGGAACACGACTCCCATGCCCACGCCCACTTCGAGCAGTGCGTTCCCGCTGTTCCCGAATAGACCGAGCGCGACGAGCGCAGCTCCGAACAGCGTGACCAGTGCGCCGATCACGCCGCGGCGGCGTGACGACCCCGAGCGGTCGATCGAGACATCCCGCATCGCGGCAATCGGTGGGATGCGTGACGCGCGCAGCGCGGGCGACATCGCAGCGACCACCGTAACCAGCAGGCCGGTGACGAACGACCAGATGACCGCGCTGGCCGGCACGACGATCGAACCAGCCGGAATGTCGAGGCCCAACGCGTCGAGGAGCGCTTTCAGCCCGCCCGCGAGCAGGATCCCGCCGAGCAGACCCACGATCGATGCAGTGAGGCCAACGAGAACGGCTTCGAACAGGACCGATCCGAGGACCTGGGCGCGATCGGCGCCGACGGCGCGCAGCAGGGCGAGCTCACGGCTTCGCTGCGCCACGATGATCGAGAACGTGTTGAAGATGATGAACGACCCGACGAGCAGCGCAATCACACCGAAGATCAGCAGGAACGTGTTGAAGAAGGACAGGTTGTCCCTCAGGTCGTTTTGGCTCTCCCGCGTGATCTGTTGGCCGGTGAGTACTTCCACGTTCGCGGCGTTGGGATCGCCGCGTAGCGTGCGTTCGATGTTGCGAACCACTTGTTCCTGCGACACACCAGGTTTCGCTTTCACGTCGATCGAGTCGAAGGTGCCGGGATCCGCGAGCACGCTCGATGCCGTCTCGGGCGTGAAGGCGACGATGGTCGCTCCCAACGGGCTGTCGGCGGTGCCGAACTTCACGATCCCGGTGAGCCGGTAGTCGGCACGGCCTTCCTTGGTGATCACCGGCACGGTGTCGCCCGGCTTGTAGCCCGCATCGTCGGCGCTCTTCTTGTCGATGACGATCTCGTTCGCGCGTCGCGGGCCGCGGCCGTCGACGACGTGCAGCGTGCTCAGGTCGCGGTCGGGTATCCACGCAAAGCCGAAGGTCGGCGCGCCCTCACCATTGCTGCCGACGGCCTCGTTGTGTTTGTTCACGATGACGGCAAGTCCCTGGACGCTGCCGTCGGCCTCGGCGACTCCTGGCGCCGATCGCACGACTGGCAGCAACGACGCGGTCAGGCGCCCGCGCCCAGACCCGAAGTCACCCTTGAAGGCTTCCTTCTCTCGCACGACCGCGTCGGTGTGCTGGTAAATGTCGCTGAACAGCGCGTCGAACGTCCTCGAGATCGTCTCGGTCAGCACGAACGTGCCGGAGACGAAGGCGACCCCGAGCATCACCGCCACACCGGTGAGCACGAAGCGGACCTTCTTCGACCAGATCCCTTTGAGCGTCACCTTCCACATGCCCGGCCCAGTCAACCAGGTGCTCGTGTTCCGGGCGCCGCAGTGCTCGTGACCAGGCGATATTCGCCCGAGATCACGAGCGCTCCAAGAGGTGCAGGTGCAGCTCGACGGCCCCGGTCGTTCGGTCCAGATCACCGGTCGCAAGTAGGTCGAGCAGGGCACCCCGCAGCAACGCAAGGACAAGCGTCCGGTCGGTCACACCCGCCTTCGTCCGTCGGCGCCGGGCGGGCTGCGCCGAGGCGAGGATCGACAACCAGTCGTCAACGGTCTGACGAGCGAAGTCGGCCCATGGCCCCGCGGGATCGGTGAGGGATCGCGCGTACGCCTCGACCCACAATGCGAGCAACGCGCGGTGTCCGGCCGTCGAGAGCCACGCCCAGGTTGCGCGAGCCGCGGCTACAAGCCCGTCCAGGCTTGCGTTGATACGGAGCTGCTCGAGCAGCGCCAACTCGTCGAGACGCGCCCGCGTCAGCAGCGCGCGGATGAGGCCGTCCTTGGACCCGAACAAGAACAGCAGCACGCGGGGGCTCGAGCCGATCGCCGCTGCCAATGGCCGCAGGGACACGTCCGACAGCCCGTGCTCGAGCACATAGCGGTAGGCCTGCTCGAGCAACTCCTCGTGACGTGCCGATGGGCGGGGCGCAGGTCCAGACATGTGCGCTATGGTACTGAAACGATCGTTTCAGTACCAGGAGGCACACGGATGACTGGCGCTCAAGTGGTGATCCGGCCTCTGGGCGAGCCCGGAGACCTCGGGTGGGTCGTGATGGCGCACGGCGAGGTCTACGCCGCCGAGTTCGGCTGGGATACGACCTTCGAGACACTCGTCGCGCGCATCGTCGCGGACTACGCCGCCAGCGACGACACAGAACGCCAAGCTGCGTGGATCGCCGAGATAGACGGCCGACGCGTCGGCTGCGTGTTCTGCGTTCACGCCGACCAGACCACCGCCCAGCTCCGCATACTCCTTGTCGACCCGTCGGCGCGCCGCGCGGGCGTGGGAGGTCGACTCGTCGACCAATGCGTCGACTTCGCGCGACGGGTCGGCTACACGAGGATGAAGTTGTGGACCAATCACCCCCTCGAGGCGGCACGTCGCGTGTACTTGGCGCGCGGCTTCCGACCGGTAGAAGAGGAACCACATCACAGCTTCGGCGTCGACCTCGTCGGCCAGGTCTACGAGCTCGACCTCGCGAAGACGACGGACGATCGCGCGTGATCGGACACGCCGAGCGTTCCGACCGACGCGCGCTTCCTCGCACCGCTCGCGACCTTGAACTATGTGACGATCGACCGCGCTGAGTACGTCACCGATCGTGACGTCAGAATGTGGCGTCGAGCCACTCCTCGAACGTCGGGCCCGCGAGGATGGCGTCGTCGCCCGGCAGCAGGGCACCGCTCTCGTACAGGTCGCGGTCGGGGTCGGTCGGGTCGCTGACACCTTCGATCTTCAGTGGGTCGCCGCGCCGGGCCGCGAGCAGCGTCGCCAAGTCGACGAGGTCCTCCTCGCGAGGACCGGCGATCTCGAGGATGTGCGGCGCGGATGTTCCGACGGCGTCGGCCGTCTCGGGTTGGGTGGCCAGGTCGGCGAGCGCCCGCGCCACCGTTCGAGCGGCGACCGGCTGCACGCGCATCTTCTGCACGTAGCTCATGTCGCCCTGCCTGCCCCACTCCACGAGCTGCCCGACGAACTCGTGGAACTGTGCCGCCCGCAGTATCCGCACCGGGATCGGGCCGGCGAGCATGGCCCGCTCATGGGCGCTCTTCGCCGCGCCGTACCCCCCGGTGAACCGGTCGGTTCCGATGATGGAAACCTCGATCATGCGACGTACGCCTGCCTGCGTGCCGGCCTCGTGCAGGTTCCGGGCCGCGGTGGTGAAGAACGCCGTCGCCTCCTCCTGCTCGGGCGACGGCCCAGTGGCGGTGTCGATGACGCAGTCCACGCCGGCGAGTGCGGCAGCGAGGCCCTCGCCGGTGATCACGTCGACGCCGGTAGACCGCGACATTGGAACGACTTCGTACCCGTCGGCCTCGAGCAGGTCGACGACATGGCGGCCGACCCGCCCAGTAGCGCCCGCTACGGCGATCTTCTTCGGTGCGTTCATATCGTGTCCTCCAGGAATCGTCCGGTGCCGCGACCGGAACCGGGATGCCGATGAGGCAGCTGTCTGTCACATCGGTTGCGTCTCGTCGGTCATTGCTATGACCCCCCTCGACCATGGAATGTGACGATGGGCGAACACGATTGGCTGGCGGAGCGATTCGAGGAGCACCGAACCCGTCTGCGGGCGGTCGGTTATCGGATGCTCGGCTCGCAGAGCGAAGCGGACGATGCCGTCCAGGAGGCCTGGCTTCGATTCAGCCGCTCCGACGCCGGCAGCATCGACAACATCGGCGGATGGCTTACGACCGTCATGGCTCGGGTGTGCCTCAACATGCTCCGCGCGCGCGGCGCACGGCGCGAAGAGCCTCTTGACGTGCACGTGCCGGATCCCATCGTGACGCGCGACGATGGGAGCGACCCGGAGCAGGAAGCGCTCCTCGCCGATGCGGTCGGGCTTGCGCTGCACGTCGTGCTCGAGACGCTGACACCTGCCGAGCGGCTCTCGTTCGTCCTGCACGACATGTTCGCGGTGCCCTTCGACCAGATCGCGCCGATCGTGGGGCGCTCCCCGGACGCGGCGCGACAGCTCGCGAGCCGCGCCCGTCGCCGGGTGCAGGGTTCGCCGACGGTCCCCGACACGGACCTGGCTCGTCAGCGTGAAGTGGTCGACGCCTTTTTCGCCGCCGCGCGCGGGGGCGACTTCGACGCGCTCGTGGCAGTGCTCGACCCGGATGTCGTGGTCCGGTCCGACGGCGGCCTCGCCCGTCCGGAAGTGTCAGCGGTGGTGCGCGGTGCGTCAGCCGTGGCCGGGCGCGCCCTCACATTCGCGCAACCGTCGGCCCTGGTACGACCAGCGCTGGTGAACGGCGCCGCCGGAGTGGTCGTGATCGTCGATGGACGACCGGTCTCTGTCATGGGCTTCACCGTCCGGCACGGCAAGATCGCCGAGATCGACGTGCTCGTCGACCCCGAGCGCCTCGGTCGACTCGACCTGTCCGCCGTCGACGACCGATGACGCGGTGGCGCGCTGAGTGCGCGTCGGCCAGGCGAACCACTTCCGAGGTTCGCCTCCGGAACTCGATTGCGTCCAACGATGCGAGGAGACTGACATCGCGGCGATGGACGGTTACGAACCAGTCATGAGCTTCGGCGAGGAAGTGTTCGAGATCTTCGGCGACACGGAGCGCGGCGACGAGTTGGCGACCGTCGCGTTCCTGGAGCAGCAAGCACGTGGAGGCCCCGCGCTGGAGCTGGCGATCGGCACCGGGCGGGTCGCGCTGCCCCTCGCCGCTCGGGGTATCCGCGTCGACGGCGTCGACTTCGCGCCTGCGATGGTCGCGCGGCTGCGGGCGAAGCTGGGTGGCGACCGGATGTCCGTCACGATGGGTGACTTCGCCGATGTCCCGGTTCGCGGCACGTACCGATTGATCTTCGTCGTCTACAACACGCTGTTCAACCTGTTGTCGCGAGACGATCAAGTGCGGTGCTTCGAGAACGTTGCCGCCCATCTCACCGACGACGGCTCGTTCGTGGTCGAAGCATACGTACCGAGCTTCCTCTTCCGCTTGCGCAATGACCAATACGTGAAGGCCGAAGCGATCGAGGTCGACGAGGTGCGACTCGACCTCTTGCGTCACGACGCCGCGACGCAGATGATCGAAGAGTGCCACGTGTCCTTGTCGCGCGACGGTGTCCGTCTCAACCCGGTCGTCCAGCGGTACGCGTGGCCGAGCGAGCTCGATCTCATGGCGCGTATCGCCGGACTGCGCCTCGAGCAGCGTTGGGGCGGCTGGAACCGCGAGCCGTTCACTGCGACGAGCGACATCCACGTGTCCGTCTACGGACGCTGACTCGCAGAACGCCAAGCCCGGGGCGGGCAGTGGCCAGGTGCCCGGAGCAGGAGTCGAACCTGCACGCACCTCACGGGGTCGGCGGGTCAAGTTGAGCCTCGGCTCGAGCGTCTCCTGCGACGGAGCCCCTCGCGTGCCCTGTGAAGTGCGCCTTCGCGGCGGCATCGTCTACTGGATCCACTCGCGTCGACACAGCGTGAGCGCGCACGTTGGCACGTGATAGCAGAGCGGACGGTCGCCGCCGGCGAAGCGATCACGCCCGTATGTGTTGCAGGGAGCATCAGCAGTCGGCATGCGGGCGCTGCAGTTGACGTCAGAGCCGTCGAAGAGCATGGATGTCTTGGCTTCTGCCGCGTAATACATACGACGCCGGATCTGGAGCGGGTCGGCGCGTCATTCGATGCGCGCCGGCGCGTGATTACGTGCGCCCAACGCGAACGCGTCGTCCCAGGGGGAACTCCACGACTTCCGAAGTATCACGCCGGTGTTCTCACCGCAGCACCCCTTACGCCGAAGCCGCGTCCGCACTGAACCCCACGACCGAGAGACACGTTGCGTGGTCGCTGCCACCGGGGTCGGACTGCACTCACCGGACGCCAGTGATGCGGGGCGAGGGGTTGGCAGCTGCACTTGCCGCCCAGTTTCTGGTGCCGCTGGCGAGCGAGGAGCTCGTGCTCGACGCAATGTCGGGAGCGAAGGATTGTTCGATCTCGGCTCGCGCCGTCGGGCTACGGTCCTGACGGTGGTCGCGAGCGGTTCCGCCTTCGGGGGGTTCACGGGCGCGCTACCCGTGCCTGCGCGGCAGGCGCTGTTGGCGGCGGGGCGTCAGCGCCGGTACCGACGCGACACGCGCGTGTTCTGCGAGGGTGACCGCAGTGATTCCGTGATTGTGATCGTCGAAGGTCGGGTCAAGGTGACCGTGACCGGCGCCGATGGCGCGGAGTCAGTGCTTGGGGTTCGGGGGCCGGGTGCGATGGTCGGTGAGCTGGGGGCATTCGACGGGTCGCCGCGAGCGGCGAGCGTGGTGGCGCTCGAACCGTTGACGGTTCGGATCCTCAGCACGGCGGAGTTTCGGACATTTCTTGCCCAACAGCCGGGCGCGGCGCTCGAACTCGTCCGCATGCTGGTTGGCCGCCTGCGGGAGGCGGATCGACGCCGCGCCGAGTTCGGTTCCTACCACACTCTTGCCCGGGTAGCTCACCTGCTCGCAGATCTCATCGCCACACCGGAGCCACCGGCCACCGGCGCGGTCGCGGTGCGACTGTCCCAGCAGGAAATCGCTGGTCTGGTGGGTGCGTCGCGCGAGTCGGTGGCCCGTGCGCTCGCCACGCTGCGCACCCGCGGGCTCCTGGCGACCGGGCGTCGGACGATCACCGTTCTCGATCCCGGCGCGCTGGGGGACTTCGACTGACCCCGCCCGCCAGTGTGGCGTTGGTCGCCGGAGTTGTGTGGCATCTGACGCAGACGCCCGGGGGTGCACGGGCCCATGCTTGGGCTACTCGAAGAACCGAGGAGGCCGTCATGACCCGTCACGGATGGACCGACCAACACCTGGCGCAGGTGCCGCTGTTTCGCGGCCTCTCCAAGCGTCAACTGCGCACCGTGTCCAGCCTCGCCAGCCGAATCGAAGCCCAGCCCGGCAAGATCCTCGCCAAGCAAGGCCAGCCAGGCCACGAGTTCATCATCGTGTTAGAAGGCCAAGTCGAGGTACGCAGCGGTGACCGAGTGCTCGCCACCCGCGGGCCCGGCGAATATGTCGGTGAGATCGCGCTGATGGACTCCCGGCCCCGGACCGCAGACGTGGTCACCAAGACCCCGGTGATCGTCGACGTGATGTCAAGCCGCGAGTTCCAGGGCCTCCTCGGCGAAGTCCCCGAACTATCGGAACAGATCCGAGCCACCATGGCGGAGCGACTCGCTGAACTCGAAACCCAGGCCAGCGCGTCGGTGTAATCGTCGAGGAGCCTGTCGAACAGGGCGAGGGTGTCGGCGTCGGCGCGTCGTTCGCGCGGTGAGTACGGTGGCGGCGCGAGCTCATCGCAGGCATTGAGGCGTCGGGCAGGCGGAGGCTCCCGTGCTGGCTCGAAGGAAGGCGGCGCGATCGGCGACGGCGCAGTCGGCGTCAGCGATAGCGATGCCCGCGACATTCAGCGCGGCATCGAGCTGGGTGCGCCTGGACGCGGCCACGTGCGAGGCCCGAACGCTGAAGATCGAGTTCCTCACGCCGTAGAGCGCAACGCGCCGCCACGCGCACCCGCAGGCTGTCCGCCACGTGAAGCCGGCTCAGTGTTGGGAAGCCCGGGCCGGGTCGTCGACTGACCTCGAGGCGCAGCACGGACTCCTTCGAGTTGCGCGAGGGTCGTGAGGTCGAGCAGTCGATGAGTTGTCGCGTCACGCCTGCTGCGCACTACCAAAGTGGTGACATGATCATCAGCTTGAAATTTGGGAACTCGAATCGATTCGGCAAACCAGGCGATAGCGGGCTGGCGCTTCAAGTGTGCGTAGATCCGCAGAGTCGGCCGACGCTGTGCACACCGTGTACGTTTCGGTGCGTGTGGGCCCGCGGGGCCGCACCGAGGTGCAGTTGGACATGATCGTCTTCCTGAGCTACTCGCGATCGGATCGCCGCACCGTGGATCGTTTCGATACCGAGCGCGCGATGAGTAGCGTCGGCTGCTCGCTTCGAGGCGTGTTGAAGCGACGTGGAGGTCGGCGTGCATTTGGCGCACCCATCGGGCGATGACTGGGGTCAGCCAATCGTCGTGTCTCGTCAGAGACACGCGGAGTTGCCGATCGGGGCGGCCCGCCGGCGCGCTCCGGTGAACGTTCGGTGCGCATGTTCTGCGCGCGGGCGCCGTGCGCGTGATCAGACAGATGATATGGACCCGCCCGAACGGCGGCGGGTACCGCGATACAGGTTTCAGTCCACTATTTCGCTGGTCTGCAGGACCGGCGTGATTGACGTGTAGTTCGGGACGTCGGCCAACACGGCGGCCGTGCCCTCAGCGGCCATCGCCGGCCGGACGGCATCCAGGGACTCGAACTTGAAGTGCACCGCAGCGACGTTGGGACCATCGACGCCCTTGTCGATCTCTGCGCCGTCAAGACCCCATGTCTTCACACAAAGCGGCACGTGCTTGTTGCGGTAGTAGTCGTGGTCGAAGGTGGCGCCTTCGGTCGACGGGTAGAAGACGCTGAGACGGATCATCGTGACTTCGTCCTGTCCTTGTGTTGAAGAGAGTCGGAGTCTGCCAGGTACGTCCGTGTCTCACAAGAGGCGTCAAGAGTTGTCGAGGGTCGCCAGAAGGGCGAGCGCGAGCCAGACATACCCATTGCCCGCACTGCGCTCGTTACGCCAGGTTGCCGTGCAGCCCAGATCGCCGATCGTCACACCGCCGGCTTAACGGCACCTGAGGTGATGCGATGAAGGAGCGGGTCTCCGCTCCCCGCGAGGGTCCGAGTCGGTTGAGACTCGGGGCTTCACAAACCAGTTCCTCGTTGTGAAGAAGGGAGGCCCCTGTGGGTGGACGTTACATCCGGATTGATCTGCATCGTCGCCCGTAGATGATCTACACGATGGACGCTGACGGCGAGAAGCTCGACCGGTGCGCATCGCGAATGATCCTTGGTTGATGCTCGAGCAGGTCGCCGGGGCAGGTGCGGACGCGGAGGTGGTCATCGAGGTTTGATCGATGGCTTGAGGGCTCCGCGTCTCTCTCAGTTGCTCACGGCCTGGAGTCTTCCGCGGCGCTTCACCTCCGCCCACGTCACGAGGCGTGCCGCGTCCTCGTCCCAGAGCTTGAGGCGTACCGCGCGCAGGCCGTCCACCAGCGAGAGGCTCGGCACGCTGTGGAAGACCGGGGTCTCGTCTTGCGCGCGCTGCAAGTTGTAGTTGGGGATCTTCGGGTTGAGGTGATGGACGTGGTGGAGTCCGATGTTGCCGGTGAAGAACTGCAGGACCTTGGGCAGTCGGAGGTAAGAGCTCCCGCGCAGCGCGGCGTCGGTGTAGCTCCAATCCTGCGGCCGCTGCCAGTAGGTCTGCTCGAACTGATGCTGCACGTAGTTCAGCCAAACTCCCGTCCCTCCGGCGAGCACGACGAGCGGCGCTTGCACGAGCAGGAAGTCGCGCCAGCCAAGCAACCAACTGAGCCCGCCGACCACGAACACCAGCGCCAGATTGGTACGCCAGACGCTGCGTTGGATCCGCGCGTCGGCTGAACGGTTGACCCAGCGCGGCATGAGCACCATCGCGTAGATCGGCCCGAGTCCGAACATCACGACAGGGTTTCGGACGAGGCGGTATCCGAGGCGCGCCCACCACGACCGTGCGTCGTACTCAGCAACGGTCAGCGTCGGCACATCGCCGATGCCACGACGCTCAAGGTCGCCAGCCGTTGCGTGATGCACGACGTGGTCGCGTCGCCACCGTGCAAACGGTGTAAACACGATCACAGCAAGTACCGCGCCCACACAGACGTTCGCGCGCCGCCCCGGCAGGAGTGAGCCATGCGCGCAGTCGTGGAAGAGGATGTACGTCCGAACCAGGAAACCGGCGGTGGGGACAGCTAACGTCAGTACGAGCAGGTAGGACACCGGCAGCGCAACGTACATACACCACCAGAGCGCCAGGAACGGGACGACCGAGGTTCCAAGCGCGAGGAGGCTCCGCCCGAGATCAGGTCGAGCGTAGCGATCCAAGCTGTCGTGACACGGCCCGGCCTCGCGGCGAACCCCCTCGGAACCAGAACGTCGGTCCTGCGAGCGTTCCGCTCGTGGCGAGATCAGAAGCTGCGAAGTCTGGAGCGCTTCGGACATCGGGTTTCTCTCCCGGTTCGAAGGTTCGTCGGAAGAGGCGGAGGCCGGGAAGGTCGGGGTCCAGGACTGACCCGTCAGGCGTCGCTCCCAGAGGGCACCCTAGTCGCGTTGCCGCACCCCTCGCCTCGGTTGCACACGCTGCAGACCCGCCGATCAGCGCACACGTTGCCCTGCGCCGGAGTGATGTGGTCGTGGTGCGCGTCTGTCTTGCGGACGAGCCGAGTTGCTACTCAGCCAGACTCAGGCAGCCGTCTGGACGTCAGCGTTTCTCAAAGACCAGTCGATAGTGATCGAGCAGCTCTCGCTCGAAGCAGACGCTGTTGGCGCTCACGCCGGAGGTGAACGCGAGCCGGAAGTCGGCACTGGTGAGCCAGCGAGGGACAAGGCGGAGCTTGAGCAGCGACTTCCTCAGGCTCCGCGTCGCGAACCGACTTCGCCACTGCCGGATCGTCTCGATGTAATCGAGCCGGCCACTCGAGCTCGACACCAGACGAAACTCAGGCTCGGCGCTCCTGACGATCTGCTCCTGCCCCAGGGGAAGGAACGAGCCGGGGAACTGGCGGCTCAGCAGCGCGAGGTACCACGCGTCGGACTCCCTGGGGGCCCCGATATCGACGTCCTCCAGCGGGATCATGTTCGAGCCGAACACCATCGTCTGGAGGTAGAAGCGGCCCCGCTCGGGAAGAACGCTCGCGACTCGGGAGAACAGGTCGCGGTAGATCGCCTCCTGTTGACCCGCGGCGTGCTCCTCCGGGGAACAGAAATGTTCGAAGGCGCCGAGACTCGCTACAGCATCGAAGCGACCGAAGGTCTCGCGGGTAAGAAGCCGCGCGTCGAAGAAGTAAACGTCGAGACCGTGGCGCCGGCAGGCAGCGACCTGAGCAGAAGACAGCGAGACGCCAACCCCGCTAGCGCCACGGTTCCGGACGGCATCGAGCAGCGCGCCCCATCCGCAACCCAAGTCGAGCAGGCGCCGTCCAGGTCCGCAACCGACCTGCTCCGCGACATAATCGTGCTTGCGCCGCTGAGCCTGTTCCAAGCTCAGCGAGAAGTCCCCGTCATACTTCGCGCCACTGAAATCGGCCAACTCCCCCAAGCTGGCCCGAAAGACACGGTCGATCAACGAATAGGTGAACTCGACATCCTCGGTCTCAGCCACGAATGCAATCTAAGTTGATCACTGAACCCAAGTGCCGGACGGCACACGTCAGCGTCCGAGTCGGCGTTAATCATCACTCCACGACGGATCAAACCTGCACCGCATCCGCCGCGTGTTCTCCCAGTTGGCGCGCAGTGCGGCGACCCGCCCACCGCACGTCGAGCAGGAGGTCGTGATCATTGGACCGAGGTTCCTTCCTCCCCAGCCGTGGGTGCCGGCATCGGTTAGAGGTGGCTGCCCGCGTGTGCCCGCGACTGCCAGCACACATTGGGGTGCCCGTCTCGATTTCCGAGATAGCGGCCACAGATCACGTGCCCGAGTTCGCTTTCAACGTGTGCGCGTTCGGCGCGGACCGCGACGATGAGTGGCTCGTCCAGGTACGCCAGCCCATCGGACGGCACTGGTTTCCGTGATCGCATCAGAATCCTCCCGTGCTCGACGATCGGTTCGGGTTGGGATACTAGCACTATATTTCATGAAACATGCTGCCTAGTTCCGCGCGGGCGCCATAACCCGTCCGCCAGTGGGCTTGCTGCGACGACAACGGAGACGACGGACCATCCTCACCAATCGTCGCTCGTTCGGGGACGGCAGTTAGCTCCGCCACGAGATCACTTGCTGCCACCGGGACAGGATTGTCAGGTTCGAAACCAGGCAAGCGCTCAGCGTCTCAAGACTTGGATACGTCGTGCATTGCCCTTGACTGTCACCGCGATACGGCGCGGCGTTCGGCAGCGGTGCCCCTCTTTCGGCCGCTACGGCGAACTCGATCACCGTCGCCTCCTGTCGTTCCCACGAGAACGTCGAGCACGTCACCGATGGTTCGCTCCCGGCTGGTCTCCTCGCGCAGCGGTAGATGGTGTTGGATCTCGTATCGGTTTCGACGACCCTCCCGCTCCTTCACGACATAGCCGGCAGCGGCCAGGTCATTGACAATGGCAAACGCACTGCGTTCCGTGATGCCCAGCATCGCGGCTATGTCGCGCAGGCGCACACCAGGATCGTTGGCGATGCACAACAACGCCTTCGCATGATTCGTGAGGAAGCTCCACTCCGCCATATTCACCGCGCTCATCGTTGTTTGGAATATTCTTGCTAGAATACAACGTCAAGAGTTAGGGAATGGAAGTGAGCAAGAGATGGGCGACAAATCGCCGAAGCAGAACAACGCCAAGAAACCGGCGAGGTCCATGAAGGAGAAGCGGGCAGCGAAGAACGAGAAACGCCGCGAAGCGGCCGAGTTTGGCAGGTAAGACCTGGGGCCGTCGGGAGGCGTGAGCGCTCGGCGGTCCGTGTGCTCCCCGGCGACCGCCCACGCCCCGTCGAGCGCGACTCGCTACACGTGGTCGTGCTCCATGCGGTCGGAGGCGGCTTGCCAACGCGTTCCGTCGAATCGGGTTGGATGGCCGCCGTCGGGGCCGGCGCGATTGCAGTACCGCACGTCATCTTCTCGTGGAGAACTCGCGTCGAAGGTGGCTCGACATTCTCCAGTTGGGCACTGTCCACGTTCGGCCCAGCGACCGTAGCGGGACATTACGAACCCGCCGCGGCTGGGCGCGCGACCGCCTCGTTGGCGTATTCGCGTCGCTTCGTCCGTCGGTCGAACCGCTCGCATTCTTCGTTCGTGCAGGAGGCAGTGATCAACCGCTCGGGTGAACTCTCGACGCCCGTGAACGCCCGCTCGTACGTCACGCGGACGTCCGTCGCCCCACATTTTTCGCACGACTGGGTGCGTCGGACGTGCGTGGAGGTCGCGAGCCACGGCGTCCATCCGACCGACGCGGTAGTGCTCACGAGAGCACCGCGAGAGCAGCATCGGCAGCAGCGTGATCGCTGGGGCTGCTCGGAGTAACGAGCGCGGCGAACACCTGCGCGAGCCGTCGCTCGATCGCGAGCAGCGCGTGAACCTGTGCAACCGCACATGCTTGCTCGCCTGACAAGATCGGGTTGCGCTGTGCAGCCTCGAGTGCTCGCTCGGCAGCGACGCGGTCTTGGCCGAGCAAGGCATCGGCGATGTCCATCCCAGGTGTCGGGCTTGTCACGTCTGGATTCATGGGTTATCGATTCTCATGTTGGTTGGTGAAGCGGGCCGCTGCGGACTTCCGCTCAGCGTCGTGTAGCGGCGAGGGTGGTGGTCACCGATCGGTGCCACCAGGCGACCGCTGCTTCCGAGGGCTGTCCGGGAAGATCGCCAGGAACGCGCGCTCCGTTCGGCATGATCATGACATCATGGATACCGGCCATGAGCTCCCAGCTGCCATGAACAAGCTCGGCGAGCTCCGCAGCGAGGGCCTCATGATCGGGTCCACACCCGAAATGCGCCCCGGCGGTCATCGCATCCTCCGGGTGACCGACTGTCGTATTCGCTGAACGCTGGACAGTCCCGCGCGCACGATTGCATCTTGCGCGGTCGAATCGTCATTGAGCCCCGCGTGGCCCGACGCCGCCGTGAGCTGTTGCAGTGCTTTCGTGGCCGCGAAGTCGTCAGGACGATCGTGGAGCCGCCTGATCAGATTGGCTCGCGTTGGCGCGATCGCGGGTGTCGTATCCATGGACGCGGCCGCCGGTTCGTCTTCCGCACGACAGCCCACGTGAACGAAGGACGACCTCGATCTCGCTTCTTGTGCGCTCGACGTCGGCACTGGCGAGCGGGGGTTGACGACGGTCACCTGAACCATGACATCACTATAGCCCATAGATTCCGGCAATTATTTACTACTATGCGTCTCCCTTCCGTGGAGGCATCCTCCAGGCCAGGCTGCGGGTCGACTGAACACTGCCGAGGACCGGCTCGAGGTTCTCGAACATCTCGCGGAGCGCCGCTTCACACCGGGCGGAACGACGTGCGCTGCGGGTCAGCGACGCGGGGGATCAGATGCCTTCGAGTGGCGTCGTTCTAGCATTTCCCGGATGCGCCGTGTCGTAATCGTCTTGACGGTCGCCGTCCTGGTCATCGGTGGTATCGGCGTCGCCGCGGTCATGGCGACGCGCGCGGCCGACGACGCCGACGAAGCGAACCAACCGACCTCGTCGACGACGACCTCGTCGACGACGACCACGTCGACGACCACGACCACGTCGACGACCACGACGACGCTGCCCCCGCTGACGACGCCGCCGCCCAACCCGTCGGGGATCGTCAACCCGATCGAGGCCCGGCTTCCGCCCGCGCCACCCGAGGGTGTCGGACCGGGTGCGACCGGCCCTGTCGTCGAGGCGTACCAGTCCCGACTGGCCGAGCTGCGGTTCGACCCCGGCCCGATCGATGGCCAGTACGGACTCGCGGTCGAGTACGCCGTGCAGGCGCTGCAGAAGTTCAAGGAC
>JBKPCV010000123.1:0-36454 GCA_046727575.1 Actinomycetota bacterium | reverse complement strand
GGACAACGCCGCGCTCGAGCAGGAGAAGACACACCTCTGGGAGACGATGCAGCGGCTCGGTCAGTACATCTACCTCGCCCAGCATCTCGACAGCGCGCTAACCGCGAAGATCGCGCAGATCGGGGCGACCGATGCCGAGCGAGCCAAGACATTGCTTGAGGACGTGTTGTTCTACGTCCGCCAGAAGCACCAGGACCTGCTCACGCAGATGGCCGTTTCGATCCAGGCTTACCTTGCGATTGATCTCATCCGGAAGAACAACATCGAGCTCATCAAAGGTGTCGACCGCGCGACGACGACGACGATCTCCGCGTTGCGAACAGCCGTCATCGTCGCGCAGGCGCTCGCGAACCAGCGGCTCGTCCTCAACCAGATCACCGCGCTCAACACGACGACGTCGAACCTCATCGAATCGACGTCCCAGATGCTTGCGTCGAACACCGTCTCGATCAATGAGCAGGCCGCAGGATCGACGATCGCGCTCGACAAGCTGCAAGCTGCGTTCAACAACATCTATCAGACGATGGACGCGATCGACACGTTCAAGCAGCAAGCGCTCGGAGCTATGCAGACCACGATCAACACGTTGAGCACCGAAATCACCAAAGCGCAGACATACCTCTCTCGGGCGCACGACGGTTCGAAGAGCGACTCCGACGGCGGTCTCCGCTTACCCGAGGAGCAGTAAGCCGAGATGCGCCGAGCGTCGTGTGCGCGGCCGCACGTCGCCGTCCTCGTCGTGGTGGCTGTGGCAGCGACGGTGCTCGTGTGGCGTCCCAACGCAGCGGCCGCGAATGACAGCGACGGAACGTTGCATGTGATCGGGGGGAGCGAGCTGAGCGATCTCGCGCCGATCCTTCGCTCCGCCCGCTCGGCAACCGGTGTCAAGGTCGACTTCGAGTTCACGGGCTCGCTCGACGGAGCCGAGCGCATCGCCCAGGGGGCGCACGCCGACGCCGCTTGGTTCGCGAGTGACAAATACATCACCCTCGCGGGCGCTGCCAACAAGGTGCTCGAGCACCGCAACACGATGTTGAGCCCAGTCGTGGTGGGCGTGAAGAAGAGTGTTGCTGATCGACTCGACTGGAAGAACGGCGCGATCAGCTGGCAAGACATCGCGCAAGCCGGCGGCGCTGGTCAATTCCGCTACGCGATGACGAACCCGACCGCGTCGAATTCGGGTTTCTCGGCGCTGGTCGGTGTCGCGGATGCCTTCGCCGGCGGCCAGGCACTTTCGACGACCACGATCGACGGCGCGGCGCTGAAGGAATTCCTGAGCGGTCAGGCGCTCACCGCGGGATCGAGCGGATGGTTGGCCGAGAGTTACGTGAAGAGCGAACGCGACCTCGACGGCATCGTGAATTACGAGAGCGTGCTGCTCGGGCTCAACGCGTCAAACAAGCTGAATGAACGACTCACACTCATCTATCCCACTGAGGGGATCGTCACCGCCGAGTACCCGTTGATGCTGTTGAACCACGCGAAGCGGACGCAGTTCGACAGGCTCGCCGCGTACCTCACGAAACGATCGGTGCAGGCCCGGATCCAGAAGCTCACGGGCCGGCGGGCGGTCACGCCCGGTGTGGCGCCCGATCCGCGTTTTCCGACGGGGGTGCTGGTGGAGGCGCCGTTTCCTGCGAATCTCGGCGTCGTCCGGCAGCTCCTCGATCAATACCAGACACAGCTGCGCAGACCCGCGAGCACGGTCTACGCCCTCGACCTTTCCGGTTCGATGCAAGGCGATCGTCTGCGACGGCTGAAGCACGCGCTCCTCGGGCTTGCCGGCGTGGATACTTCGTTCACCGGGCACTTCTCGCAGTTCGCGCCGCGGGAGAAGGTGACACTCGTGACGTTCTCGGGCCGGGTCCTCGATACGCAGACCTTCACCATCGATTCGACCGATCCCGCGTCGCAATCGCTGCAAGCGTTGCGCGCCTACATCAACGGATTGTCGGCAGACGGCAATACCGCGATCTACTCCGCGTTGCAGAGCGCTGACGGCGTCGCGAACGACTTGCAAGCATCGGATCCTGATGCGTACACGAGCATCGTGCTGCTCACTGACGGTGAGAACAACGCGGGGCTCGATCCTGGAACCTATGTACGGCAACTCCGCGCACAGCCACCCGAGAAGATCGTCCGCACCTTCACGGTGCTCTTCGGCGAGGCGAATCCCGAAGAGCTCCAAACGCTGGCCGATGTCACTGGCGGCAAGGTATTCGATGGTCGGAGCGCCGATCTCTCGAGTGTCTTCAAGGAGATCCGTGGCTACCAGTAGCGAGAGCCGCGCCGGTCGGTACGTGCGTTCGACCAAGAACATCGTCGGCACGTCGCTCGCCGTCGTCGGACCAGCGCTCGCCCTCGCCGGAGTGCTTGCGCCTCCCGTCGGTCTCGCGTTGGCGCCGGTGCTGTACGCGGTCGGAGCGCTTGCTGCGCCGAAGAGGAAGAACCCCGAGCTGGCGTCGGGAATGGACGCCGGCGATGTGGAGCAGAGCCTCGCGGATCTCAGGCGTCGCGTCCACGGGCGCGTCCCGGCCGATGTCGAGCAGCGCGTGAATCGGATTTCAGCGACGATCGCTGAGATCCTTCCCCGTGCCGACGCGCTCGGCGCTGGAAGCGATGCGCGGTATGTGCTCGTGAAGACGGCCACCGACTACTTGCCCTCGACCGTGCAGGCGTATCTCGACCTCCCGCGTTCGTATGCGGACAACAAGGTTGTGACCGACGGCAAGACTCCGCACGCGCTGTTGTGCGCTCAGCTCGACGTGCTCAACCAGCAGATGGACGAAGTGTCGGACGCGGTGAACCGCTCCGACATCGACAAGCTGATCGCGAACGGCCGCTTCCTCGAGGAGAAGTTCGGGCATGGCCCGCTCGATCTCTCGCAACCTCCGCCGGCGTCGGGATCGGCTCCGCCGTCCGCGCCTCCGCCCGCGTCGTGACCGACGACGGGCTCGAAGCAGTCCTCGATCGGCTCCGGGCCGCCGCCGCCAACGCTGGTGCCGACCCAGCGGCGGTCGACGCAGATGCCGCCGACTTCGCGGCGGGTATTTGTGCTGACCATCCGCACGCCGCCGCCGCATGGGCGAACGCATTCGACCGACCAGCATCGTCGTTTGGGGAAGCCGCCGGACGAGGACGGGCGTCGCGCGAACGGCCGACGCCACTGCTCACGCGTGTCATCGCGAGCGGAAACGAAGACGCGGCGGAGGCCTACGCGCGCGCGCTCGCCGACGTCGCGTCCGCCGCGGCCATGCTCGACGACCCGAGCATCGAAGGGATAAACGCGGCCGGCTTCGCCGCGTCCGCTCAACTGCGCGCCGTCGCGCCGAGTGGACGTCTGTTCCTTCCCGCCGCGCTCACCGGTTTCGTGTTGAGCGACACTCAGGGCGGACGCGCAAGTGCGCGAATACGCACAGCCGGCGCCGACGCACCACTCGAGCAGCCGCAGAAAAAGGCCGCGCCGGCGCCGACACTTGCTGAGCTCCTCGCGAAGCTGGACGCGCTCATCGGACTCGCTACTGTGAAGGACGAGATCCACTACCAAGCGGAGCTCCTACGCGTCGAGAAGCTTCGTACCGCGAGTCACCTGAGGACGCCCGACGTCAGTCGTCACCTCGTGTTCGTCGGCAACCCGGGCACCGGGAAGACCACCGTCGCGCGTCTCGTCGCCGGCATCTACCGCGCGTTGGCGTTGCTCGAGGGCGGTCAACTCGTCGAGACCGATCGCTCCGGTCTCGTCGCGGGCTACGTGGGCCAGACCGCCATCAAGACTGCCGAGGTCGTGAAGTCAGCGATCGGCGGTGTGCTGTTCATCGACGAGGCGTACTCGCTCGCCACTGACGACTTCGGAGAAGAAGCCATCGCCACGCTCGTGAAGGCGATGGAAGATCATCGCGATGAGCTCGTGCTGATCGTGGCGGGTTATACCGACGAGATGGCCGTGTTCATCGACTCCAATCCGGGCTTGTCGAGCCGCTTCCGCACGACCATCGTGTTTCCCGACTACACCGACGACGAGCTCCTCGCGATCTTCTGTTCGCTGTGCAACGATGCCGACTTCAGCCCGACCGACGACTGCATCGCGCTTCTGCGCACGACGCTGAAAGGCGTGGTTCGCGACCGCGAGTTCGGGAACGCGCGCTATGTCCGCAACGTGTTCGAAGCTGCTGTTGTGCGACAGGCATGGCGGCTGCGCACCAATCCGCAGCCGACGATCGACGAGCTTCGCACGCTCGAAGCGCTCGACCTCCCGGCACCGAGCCAATGACGCGCGCCCCAAACCCTCTCGTTCGAGATACCGCGCCACGACGTCGGCGACGGTCGGGTCGTCGTCGACCACGAGAACTCGTTCCTTCACCATGCCGTGCGCACCACCGACTCCAGCACGATCGCGGTACACGCCTGCACCGTCAACCAGCCTGCTTCCGGTACGCACGCCGTCGCGCGGCGGGTCGCGCTCCTCCTTGGGGCACCAGGGCCACGCCCGCGACGAGCAGCCACGGCGTGAACGGCAACCAGATCCGCTCCACCTCGCCCTTCGCCATCCCGCTGACGTCTGCGATCGCGATACCCGCGAGCGCGGCGCCCACGACGACCCACAGCGTACGGTCACGCACGCGCGCGATGGCAACGGCAACTGCCGGCCCGACGGCGACGCCGAGCGCAGCGAGGTTGATCACCAGGAACAGCAGGTACGGCCGACTCGACGCGATACCGGCGGCGTAACGATCGCGGGTGGCCTCGAGCCCCTCGAACCACACGAAGCCGCCGCGGCTGGGACCATTACCTGGCGCGGCTGGCGACCGTCGCCGAAGACCGCGACCCGGCGTCGACCAACTCGCTGCCGAACGCGTCCCAACCGCCCGAGAGCTTGGCCTTAGATGACCGCACGCTGTGCGAGAGTCTCCGGAATGGGAAGACGTGAATACGACCGTGTCCTCAAGATCGCCCTCTCACTACCTGGAGTCAACGAACGGCTCAGCCACGGCGTGCCGTGCTTCTTCATCCATGACAGACCGCCGCTCCGCTACTACTACGACGACCACCGAGGCGACGGTCGGATCTCGCTCTGGTGCCGCGTGCCGCGTGCCGGCCGAACTGGTGAAAGCAGAACCGCAACGATTTTTCAAGCCCACCACGTCTGCGAGCGGAACGTTCTCGGACTGGCTCGGAGTGTTTCTCGACACGACAGGCGCGAACGCCGTCGATTGGGACGAGATCGCAGCCATCGTCGACCATGCCTTCCGACGCGCCCAGGAGTCTTGTCACGGGGCTCGACCGCACGTGACCCCGGCTGTCCGAACGCTCCCGCGTTCACAACACAGGCCCGGATCGGCGCCGATGCCGATCTGTGCACGCGAAGACGACGGTGATCTGCCATCGATCGCTTGGAGGCCGCGAACGGAGCCGTACGAAGCGCTCGAGCCATGGCGCTCAGGGCTGCCAGCGGAAGGTCTTGGCGGCGACGGCGACGCCGATGATGGCCCAGGCGGCGAGGACGAAGGCGTCGAAGATCTGGAGCCCGGCGGCAGTGGGGTCGAACCCGGCGCGCAGGGCATCGGCGAGCGCCTTGATGGGGAGCCACGCGACGGCGGTCTCGAGCCAGTGGGGGAGGTTCTGGGTCGGGTCGAAGATCTCCGAGACGAGCGCCAGAGGGAGGTAGGTCGCGACGGTCACGGGCGCAGCGGCGTCGGCGGAGGGGATGATACGGGTGACGGCGAGCCCGAGCGCGGCGAAGCAGACCACGCCGATTCCGAACGCGAGGAGGAGTTCGGGTACGGCGTTGCTGCGGGGCTGGACGCCGAACGAAACCCGGGCGGTGACGAGCGTCGCGACCGCGATCAGTGTGGTGGTGGCGAGTGCGCTGCCGACCTGGGCGGCGAGGTAGAGGCCAGCGGGCAGGGGCGTGGCGCGGATGCGTTTGAGCACGCCCTCGGCTCGCATGGTCGCGACCGTGGCGGCGAGGTTCGCGTAGGCCGATGCGATGATGCCGAAGGCAAGAACGCCGGGCACCAGTTGGGCTGGCTCGTCGCCGCTGGTGGCGCCGAGGACGAGCAGCAGACCGAGCGGTAGAGCGAACGTGAACAGGGCGGCTTGGGGGTTGCGCCAGAAGCCTCGCTGCTCGAGGCGGATCTGGCTGACGAGCTGAGTCGCCGCGGTCATGGGTGGGCCTTGGAGCGGTCGACGAAGTGCAGATAAACGTCTTCGAGGGTGGGCGGGACGACAGCGAGATCATCGAGGCAGGCGATGCCGTGCCGGTTCGTCCAGTCGAGCAATGAACGCAATGCGGCAGTGGGGTCGGGGGTGCTGATGACGGCCCGGCCGTCGTCGGGCGGCTCCGCCGGCATGTCGCCCACGACACTGCACCTGGTACGGACGTCGGAAGGAACGGTGAAGGAAATGCGCGTCAGCGCGCCGACCTCGTGAGCGAGCTCGGTGGTGGTGCCGCACGCGGCGATGCGTCCATCGGTGAGGATCGCGACGCGGTCGGCGAGCCGCTCCGCCTCATCCAGGTCATGGGTGGTGAGCAGGACGGTGGTGCCCAGCGCCCGGAGGTTCTCGATGGCGGTCCAACACCGTCGCCGGGCTTCGGGGTCGAAGCCGGTCGTGGGCTCGTCCAGGAAGACGAGATCGGGGTCGCCGGCGAGCGCCAGCCCGAGGTCGAGGCGGCGCCGCTGCCCGCCGGAGAGGTTGCGCACCGTACTGTTGCGCTCGTCACGCAGCTCCACGATGTCGAGCAGCTCGGCCCGGGCGCGCGGGCGCGAGTAGTAGCTGCGGTGGGCGTCGACGAGCTCACTGACGCGCAAGCGGGCGGGAAACCCGCAGTCCTGGAGGACCACCCCGATCCGTTCCCGCAGCGCCCGCGGCTGGCCGTGCGGGTCCATGCCGAGCACGCGCACTGTCCCGCGGCTCGCTTCGCGGTAGCCCTCGAGGATCTCGACCGTGGTCGTCTTGCCTGCCCCGTTGGGACCGAGCAGGCAGAAGACCTCGCCCACCCGCACCTCGAGGTCGACGCCGCACAGTACCTGCCGGTCGCCGTAGCGCTTCTCGACGTCGTACGCCTCGATCGCCGGGCACGCTTGGGGCCATTCGCTGCCGTGACCACACATCAGTCCGTCTTTTTGGCTGGGCCCGCAGGAACGAGCGCATGGACGAGCATGTCGACGACGGTCTGCTCCGCCACCTCGTCGGGAATGGCGGCGCCGTCAGGGTCCGAGAACCGATGGCGGGCGAACCAGGTGACCGTCTCCAGAACGAACCGGGCAGTGGCAGCAGCATCGGGCGTCCGCCGCTGCTGACCCGCGCGCGCCCGACGCTCCAGGTAGGTCTGGAGCCCGTCGAGGAGCGGACGGCGAAGGTCTCTGTTCACCAGATCTGCGAGTTCCGGGACCTCGCGCGCCGACCGCTCGATCATGTCCGTCGCTTCCCGTGTCAGGGCGGTGAGCGCGAACAGCTCCCGGACGAGTCCCTCGAGCTCGCGAAGCGGGTTCGCTACCCGGCGTCGGCGCAGCGCTTTCTCGAGAGACGGGAACGACACGTGCGCGCCGATACCCTCCCGGATGTCCTTCAGCGTCACGTCCAACGGCGGCGACGCGAGGGGGAGCTCCTCGTCTGGTAAGTCCTCCTGGAACAGAGCGTGACGCACCACGAGGCGGAACAGGCCCTCCTTGCTCTCCACGTAGCGGTACAGCGCTGCTTCGGAGACCTTCATCTCCGCCGCGATATCGGCCATCTGCGCCGCCCGATAGCCCCGACGCGTGAACACCCGGGTGGCTGCTGCCACGAGCTCGGGGAGCCGGTCCCGGGCACTTTTCGAGGCCACCCCACCACTGTAGTAAGTGAGTCACTCACTCACAACTAGGCTCGGGGTATGACGGAAGTAGGGCGGCTCCTGGCATCCGGGCGCGACGCCGACATCTACGAGTTCGGGGCCGGGCTGGTGTTGCGACGGACGAGGCACGGCCGCGTCATTGACCGCGAGGCGCGCGTCATGGAGTACGCGGCTGAGCGCGGCTACCCGGTGCCGCGGGTCCACGAGGTCCGTGCGGGCGGCAGCGAAATCGTGATGGAACGGCTCGACGGTCCGATGTTGATGCAGGTGATGCGCAAGCGCCCCCACACCATGCTCCGCGACACGAGGCTGCTCGCCGACCTCCACGATCGGCTGCATGAGCTTGCAGCACCTGACTGGCTACCGTGCCTGGGCGACGGTGGCGACCGGCTCCTTCACCTGGATCTGCATCCGATGAACGTGATGATGACGCGCCGGGGGCCGGTCGTCATCGATTGGACGAATGCGGCGCGCGGTGACCCCTTGACTGACGTGGCGCTCACCTACGTTTTGCTGACGTGCCCGCGGGCTCCGCTCCCGTTTGCATTACGCGGCGCGCTGCAGCCCTCGCGCCTCCTGTTGGCGCGAGTCTTCACGGCCCGTTATCGCAGTCACGATCTCGATCAGCGCATTCGGGAAGCCGCCGAGCTCAAGATGCTCGACCCGAACATGCTCCCCGACGAGGTCGCGAGGTGCCGCCGCCTCGCCGATCGCAAGCTTCGGCGAGCTCACGCGTCCACGTTCGGATCTGCGACGTAGCGACCAGGCTTCGCAACCGTCGAAGCGACGACCCCATTGAACCGCCCCGGGATTCGTGGAGGCTCTCCACCAAACCCCGGGCGGCTCAGACTTCACGCGCGTTCCGGAGTGGCGGGAAGCGATAGCGTGTCGCGATCGGAGGCGATGTTGGATAACCCGTTCAAGGAGACGTCGCGCAGTCATCGGCTGTTCGAGGTGCTCGCGAACGCCGATCGGCCGCTGCGTCCCGAAGAGATTGCGGGAACGGTCGGCGAGGCCGACGCGATGGTGGCGCACTCGATGCTCAAAGATGTTCGGGGTCGGGGGGTCACCGTGTACCGCTATCGGGATCCCAATGGCGCGAGCCCCACTGCCTCGGTGTACTCGTTGCGGCCGGTTGAGGGTTTCGTCGAGTTGGCCTCACCGATCCGCCAACGCGCACCCAGACTCGGCGGTGGACCGCCGAACCCGGTGCGGCCCGGGGTGCGGCAACCTCAGGTCGGATCGGTAGCGAGAGTGACGGCGCTGCTGCTTGACCATGAGGCGTTGCAGGCCCGGTTCGAGTGCGACGGTGTCATGTATGCGGGCACGGTGGCCGCCGCCCAACCGTCGGTGGGGGATTGGTTGACGCTGGTGACCGTGGGTCTGCACGGCCAAGGCCTCTACGTGGATCTGGCCGGCGCCCGGGTAGTGACGGTTGAGAACATCACGGAGGTGAGCGATGGCGCCTGCTAACCCGCTGCGGAATCTGCCCGACGACTTCCTGGCGTGCCGGGATTTGCGCCATGCCTGGGAAGAGCTGGGCTATTACCGCGAACGCGGCAGCGGCGGCGCCGGGGGACCGATCATCCGCAAGCTGCAATGCCTGCGGTGTGGGACTCTGCGCCGAGACACGCTGTCCAACTCCTATTCGGAGAAGACAACCCACTATTACGGGCACCCGGAGGGGTACCGCATCGAAGGCATGGGCCGCGCGGGCATGGACGAGGTCCGCAAAGAGGTCGTCAAGCGCCATCAGGTCATCACCCTCAGCCACGACGACCTGCTCGAGGAACTCGAAGCTGAATAGGGCCGGCCCGCACGGCTGACGAGCCGGCTGGATGTGGGTGCTGGACTCGAGCAATCGGGCCGTCTACGACAACCGCGTACCTGAGCTGGTCAGCCTTGGCCCGACCCACCTCGGCCCGGGCTCGATCCAGCCAGGGCTGAACCTGCCTGCTTTCCGCGAGTGCGACTCACTTGTCGACGAGTTGTCGGAACTGCGCCGAGTCGAAGCAGACGTAGTTCTCGCAGACGAGTCCGTCGCGGACACGCGTGCGGTCCATCCCATTGAGCTCGAATGGACCATTTGCGCCGGTCGCGTGCATCACCCAGCGAGAAAAGCCGAACTCACCGTCGGCGCTCATCGTGTGCTCGGGGACCTCGAGACGGAGATCGGGGAGGAGCGCGAGCAGCTCCTCCAATGTCTGCATGTACTGCTCGGCACCGCGGACGGTCTTCCCGCCGGGCCAGTAGCCGACGATGTCGTCGGTGATGATCAACGGAACCCACTTCAGATCGGGCGCTGCCCAGAACTCGGCAAACAGTTCCGTCGTCCAGCCGGCTGCGAAAAGCTGTTCGAGTCGGGCTTCGCGTTCACGAGTTGCCACCTCGTCACCTCCAAGTTGGTCTTGGCAAGTTGGTCTTGGCAAGTTGGTCTTGGCAAGTTGGTCTTGGACGCAAAGTTCACGTCGCTCGATCCTGGCGACGCCAGGTGTCGGAGTCGATTACCTGTCGGGTAAGGCGGCGAATACCGACAGCGGTGGTCGCCAACGGAGGAGGTCGCTCCGCCTCGACGACACAGATCTCGCGCTCTTCTGCACCTTCACCACCTTCAGAACCGCCCGCGACCTCACACTCGCGAGCTCACGATCGTGGCCTTCTACCCCGCCAACGCCGAAACCGCGGAAGCCCTCACCGCCGCTGTCAGCGATGAACAATCCGACTGATCACGAGTCGCTCAACGAGCCCGCGATGACGATCGCGGCGATCAGAGGGTTACACACCGCGGGCGTCGCGGGGCGGTCAAGACCCACCGTTACGTTGGGTCCGACACCGAGACAACCGTGACACCACGTGTTGGGCGTGGTCATCAGTAGTTTCCTGGATTCGTCGACGGACGCGCGCCATTGTCGCCCTCGCGCTCCAGGACCCAGGCGACGATCCGTGCCCGTCGAGCGAATCCGAGCTTGGCCTTGATGTGGTCGACGTGAGACTCGACCGTGCGAGTGGAGATGATCAGGCGTTCCGCGATCTCGCGGTTGGTCAGCCCCCTGGCCACGAGATCGGCGATCTCCAGCTCCCGCGAGCTCAACGGACCGGTGCGGCCGTGATCCGCCTCACCGAGCGCCTCGTCCATCAGCTCGTCGAACGACAACCGCGAACCTTCCGCGCCGAGCTGGTTCGCCTCGGCGGGACCCACCTCGGCCCGGGCTCGATCGAGCCAGGGCTGAACCTGCCGGCGCAACTGCTCGTGCAGATGGAGGCCGTCACGCCGGGCGATGGCTTCGGCGGCACCGGCCAGCCGGAGAGCCGAGCGGTGACGTCCCTCGCCGCTCGCCAGGGCAACCCCGGTCCACCACAGCCAGCCGGGGTCCTCGTGCCTGCCGCCCAGCTTTCGCAGCAGGCCCACGGCCTCCATCGTGTGGGCCCTCAGGGTCACCATGTCGCTGGCGGCGATGGCGCCGAAGGACATGCTGCCGAGGCTGTAGAGGGAGCTGGTGATGCTGCCGCTGTCGCGGTTCAAGTCCAGCGCCTCCCGCACGCAGGGGTCGGCTCGCGCGGCGTCGCCGGCGAGCTGGAGCGTCATACCTAGGAAGGCCAGAGCAAGGCCGAGGCCGTAGCGGTCACCGTGGCGACGGAACAGGTCGATGCTCTCCTCGCACAGCCGCCCGGCCTCGTCGAGGTCTCCTTGGGCCATGGCCACCACGGCCAGGCTGCGCAGACGCCGAGCGATACCCAAGGGATCGTCGAGGTTCCGGGCGATGGCAAGGCTCTCCTCCAGCAACCGTCGGGTCGACACGTAATCGCGCTGGCGCCAGGCCAGCCGACTGGCGCGGGCCAGACCGCTGGCCCGCAGGCGAAGATCTTCGGTCCCCGCACGCCGCCGCAGCATCTCGTCGATCCAGGTCCGACCCTCGTTGATCCGACCGCGGATCGCCCAGGACGGAGCCAGAGCCGTGCACAAGCGAAGCCCGAGGTCTTCGGGCTGATCGCGACTCCAGGCCAACGCCACCCGAAAGTTGCCCTCTTCCTCCTCCAGCTGAGCAAGGACGGCACCGGCGTCGCCGCTGCGGAGCTTGGCCTCCGACCGGAGCGCCAGCAGGAGGTAATGCTCGGCGTGGCGGCGCCGTGTTGCATCCCGTTCGCACCGCGCGGCCAGCCGGGCCTCGGCACATTGCCGCACTGGCTCCAGGAGGCGATAGCGCATCCTCTCGGATGCGGGCTCGGCCACCAGCAGCGAGCTGTCGACCAGCGACGCCAAGCCGTCCAACACGTCCTCACCAGCGACGACGGCCTGAGCAGCCTCGAAGTCGAAGCCTCCCGCGAACACCGACAGCCGCTCGAACAGCAATTGCTGATCTGGCTCGAGCAGCTGGTAGCTCCAGTCGAGCGTGGCTTGCATCGTCCGCTGCCGGGGGCTGGAGTCGCGGACGTGACTGCGTAGCAGCGGGAGGGCAGGTTCCAGCCGATCGAGGATCTCGGTCGGCGTCAGCACCCGGCTCCAGGCGGCGGCCAGCTCGATCGCGAGGGGTAGGCCGTCGAGGCGCCGACAGATCTCCTCGATGACCCGAGCGCTCGATGGTTCGAGGCCTACGCCGTGTGCGCGCAGGCCGGCTCGATCCCTGAACAGCTCGACCGCGGGCCCGAGATCGAGCGGCGGCACCCGCCAGACCTGCTCGTCCTGTAGGCCCAGAGCGGTTCGGCTGGTCGCGAGCACCCGCAGCGACGGGCAACCGTCGAGCAGCTTGGCGACGAGCGCCGCCATGGCACCAAGGACGTGTTCGCAGTTGTCGAGCACCACGAGGAGTTCCTTGGGCGACAACTCCTCGATGAGGGCATCGTCCGGCGATCGGTTGGGCTGGTCGTCCATGCCCAGAGCGGCGGCCACGGCGGATGCCACGAGGCACGGGTCCCCGACAGGCGCGAGCTCGA
This sequence comes from Actinomycetota bacterium, assembly GCA_046727575.1. Lineage (GTDB taxonomy): Bacteria > Actinomycetota > Acidimicrobiia > IMCC26256 > DASPTH01 > DASPTH01. The sequence goes on along the minus strand of JBKPCV010000123.1, from coordinate 23,688 downwards.
CGAAGCACATCCCCGCGGGATACCGGTCGGCGAGCCGGCGGCCCAACTCCAAGCCGAGGCGCGTCTTGCCGCAGCCGGGCGCGCCGACCAGCGTGACCAAGCGGAAGCCCTCGACGATCTGGATCAGGTCGCGGGTCTCTTGCTCACGGCCGATGAGTCGGGTCAGCAAGCGCTGACAGCCCTGAACCGCGGCACAGTGGGTCACTATATCTTCCAACTTTCAGTAAGTAACAATAAACTTCGACCACAGAAGTGTGCAGTAGTAGTCTCGTGGCATGGGTCGGCGCCGCGGGTATCACCAGTACTGCCCTGTCGCCCGAGCACTCGACGTGGTTGGGGAGCGCTGGACCTTGCTGATCGCACGAGAGCTGCTCCTCGGCCCCCGGCGCTTCACCGACTTGGCCGAAGGCCTGCCCGGAATCGGCTCGAGTGTGCTCACCACCCGTCTCAAGGAGCTCGAGCAGAGCGGACTGATCGCGAAGCGAACCCTGCCGCCGCCCGCCGCCGCGGTCGTCTACGAGCTCACAGACGAGGCCCGCGGTCTGGCCCGCGTGTTGGCGATGCTGGCCGACTGGGGAACGAGCCTGCTCGGTGAACCCCGCAAAGACGACGAGGTCCGCGGTCGCTGGCTGGTGCTGGGTCTCGCCGTGACCGCCAAGCCCGCTCCGTCCATCCCGGACGGCACCTACGAGCTACGAGTGGACAACGAGGCCTTTCACATCCGATCGCACCAGGGTCACCTCCAGCCCGCCCAGGGATCCCCATCGACCGCCGATGCCACGATCACCCTGACGACCGAGACGCTTGCCGCGATCGCGAGCGGAGCGCTCGACGTCTCGAGCCCACGGGCCGACCGGCTGATAGCAGTCGACGGTGACGCCGCGGGCGCCCAACGACTGCTCGAGTCCTTCACGCAAATCCGCGTAAGTACGGATGGCCGGGAGCAGCGCTGACGCGCATCATCGTTCGGCGCGTCCATCCACAGGAACGTGGGTTCTGACAGGAGATTCAATGAGAATCGACGCTTACCTCTTCTTTCCCGGCTGCGCCGCAGAAGCCATGGAGTTCTACCAGCGCGTGTTCGGCGGGACATTGACCGTCGTGCGACGTGGCGAGGTCGACCCGAGCGCAATCGACGCAGAACAAGACCTCGTGATCAACGCCACGCTCGACGCCGGCGAGTTCTATCTGCGAGCCAGTGACCGTGACGACGCCACGAGGGAACCGCAAGCGCGCGTTGCGATGTCGGTGATCGGAACCGACGAAGCACGGCTCCGCAAGGTCTACGACGACCTCAGCGCCGGGGGCACGCAGGACAACCCACTCGAGAAGGTGTTCTGGGGAGACATCTTCGGCGCCCTCACCGACAAGTTCGGCATCAACTGGCAAGTCAACATCGGAAGCGCACTTCCGTGACACACCAACTCTGGCGGCGACCGCTGCCCTGTTGTCCGGGGAGCGGTTCGGTAGCTCTCGGGCAGTTGACGTGACCGCTTCCGGACGAACGTTCCGTGGAGGTTGGCAGAAGCCCGCAATCAATCATCAAGAGGAGAACGAACATGGCCCGCAACACAGCTGGAGCCGAACCGCGCCTCGCCGAGGTGACTGAACACCAGCGCTTGCCGGAACACGAGCTTTTGAATTCCTTGATCGGCAAGTGGATCACTGAGGGTGAGACGATTCCGACCGACGGCGCACCGGCCACCAAGATCCAAGCGAGCGACATCTACGAGTGGGTGGCGGGTGGTTTCTTCGTGCTCCACACCGCGTACGGCCGCATCGGGGATACCAGTGTCGGCGGGATCGAGATCATCGGATACGACGCTGAGACCGGGACGTTCCGCACACACTTCTTCGATTCCCAGGGCAACATCAGCAACCAGGACCTGACCTTCCGTGACGGCACGTGGACATGGAGCGGCACCCACGCCCGCGCCGCGGCGGTGCTCAATGACGACGGCGCCGCCATGCCCACGCTTCACGAGTGGTCAGACGACGGCGTGAACTGGCGCCCATCAATGAAGGTCACCTTGCGGAAAGTGGTCTAGCCGACCGGTGGAGACGCGAGTAGGCCGCAACGACTTCGCGACGACATCCATCGAGTTGAGGAGGGAGCATTCATGAGCGCAACTCCCGTAACCCCGTCTCTCGACGGTTGGGACATCACGCGCGTAGACGACGCCGAGTGGGTCCCGTGGGGCCAGGACGGCAACGCGCGCGCCAAGATTCTCGGCAACGCTGATGGCTACGTCGTCGTCCTCGTCGAGGCGGAGGCGGGCTACAGCGGCACGTCGCACCGGCACGAACACGCTGAGTTCTTCTACCTGATCGAGGGTTGTCTCCGGAACCAGGGGAAGGAACTCGCTCGTGGCGCCGGCTACGCCGCCGCGGCGGGATCGATACATGATGACTTCGAGGCGCTCGAGGCGTCGACCTACCTGAGCGTCTTCCGAGTCTGACGGCGCCTCAGAATGACGTGCGTCTGAGATAGCCGCGGAACCAACTCATGCCGTCTCCTCGGGGTGGTGGTTGCGGTTCCGGCGGTGGTAGGCGAGGCGCGGTTGCGTCGGCCCTCTACCGCGGACAATCCGTGCAAGTACGGATACCGCCGGACGGCGCGGCTGAGGCACGATCGCCTTGCGAGCGCGTCGCGCTGTGACCCGCCTGGATGGGTTGGCCCATCGCGAGGCGCCAAACGAGCCAACCGCCGGCTTGGCATGGCCAGCCGCGGCGTCCCCAAGGAGCAAGAGGTCATGCGAAAGGTAGTTGCTTCGGAGTTCATCTCGCTGGACGGCGTGGTCCAGGCCCCCGGCGACCCGGCGGAGAAGACCGGCGGGTTCCAGCACGGAGGCTGGCACGTCCCGTACTGGAGCGACGAGCTGGAGAGGTTCAAGGGCGAGGAGCTGTTCGCGAGCGACGCCCTCCTGCTCGGGCGCGTTACTTACGCGGGCTTCGCTGCCGCCTGGCCCGAGGCGAGCCACGAAGAGGGGCCTTACGCCGACCGGATGAACAGCCTGCCCAAGTACGTCGTGTCGAGCACCCTGGACGATCTCACGTGGAACAACTCGCATCTGCTCGATGGCGAACTCAACGAGGAGGTCATGCGCCTCAAGCGGCAACCCGGCCAAGACATCCTCATCTTCGGCAGCATCACGCTGATCCGGTCGCTGATGAAGCTTGGCCTGGTTGACGAGCTCCGGCTCCAGACCCATCCCGTCGTGGTCGGAAGCGGGAAGCGTCTCTTCGACGACACCGGCGAGCCGACCCGCCTCACCCTGGCGGAGGTCAAGCCGCTGGGCGCCGGCGTGGCCGAGCTCACTTACACGACCTGACCGGCCCACCGATGACCGGCGCGCAACGTGGCGGATCCGTCGAGCGGTGGCGTTTTGCGACTATGTGCCGGCGGGGTGGCCACCCGCCACCCCACGCGTACGCGTACAGCTTCATTCGCACCAAGCTCGCCTGCCACTCCGCGGCTCTTGAGCGCTGGTTCCGGCAACGCGTGCGGTCGAAGAACGCATCAAGGACGGCGTCCACTTCGTACGGGGGAGGCTCCCGATGAGCGGGAACAGGACACCAGAGTCATCGCTGGTCTCGGCGGCGGAGTGGTTCGTGGGCGGACAACGCATCGCGTACGACCCGGAATCCGCGCGCGTGGTGACCGAGGAGGAGGCCGCCGCGACCGCGGGCGGCCTCCGGGTCTTCGAGCGCGTCGCAGCCGCCGAGCAGGACGACGACGAGGACACCGTGTGGCTCACGCTGCTGCCCGGATTCCCGGACGGCTCCTACGGCTGGGCGCGGGTCGACCGGATGCTCGGCGACGGCCTGGGCCCGCGGCTGTACGTCGAGCCGGTCGGGCAGGGTGACTCGGATAAGCCCCGGGACTACCGGTACTCGACAGTCGAGCGCGCTGACCTGGTCGAGGCGCTGTGGCGGCACCACGGCGTGCGCCGCACCGTCGTCGTCGCGTTCGACTACACCGCGATGGCGCTGCTCGAGCTGCTCCGCCGCCGGCTGGACAGGACGGTTGCTACGCCGGCGATCACGGCCGCGCTCACGGTGAACGGTGGCCTCTTCGCCGACGCGCACACCCACCCGTGGTGGACCACACAGGTGCTGCGCACACCGCTGGGCGCACTGTGGATGCGGGCGGCGCAGCGCTCGCCGCGCGTGTTCGACGCGACGATGCTGCGGGCGCGCCTGTACTCGCGCCGCTACCGTCCCGCCCCGGCCGAGCTCGCCGAACTGCGGTCGGTGATCACCCGCCGGGACGGCGCGGCATTCCTCCACAACGCCGCCGGATTCGTCGGCGAACACCGCCGCCTCGCGCAACGCTGGGATCTCGCCGCGATCGCCCGCGACCTGGACGGCACCGTCGCCCTCTACGTCGGCGGCAGCAATGAGGACGCGTACGAGCACCGGCAGTTCCAGGCCACCCGCGAGCGCGTGCCCCAGGCCGAGGTCCTGACCTTTCCGGGCGGCCACCTGACCACCAGCGAGCACCCAGACCTCCTCGCCGCAGCCATCCGCGACATCGCCGAACGCCACGGCGTGGGCACCCCGGCCCCACGATGACCCCCTCCTCGTCGAGCCCTGCGCTGGATGACGTCAGACGACCGCGGCGGCACTTACGTCGGCACGATCACCGGCAACCACGGCGGCCTGGGATTGTGCCGGTTCAGACGTTGGCTTTGGGTCGATGGCCCCGAAGCTGTTCGACCCGGGCGACAGCCGCGACCCGATCTGAGTAGCTCGACGCGGATTCGGCACGGGTATCCGTGTCTTTACGGATACCCGCCGAGCAATGCATGGGTCATCGTTGTCTCATGCTGAGGGCAGCCCGTAGCTATCGGGGCGTGGCACTGGCGGTGTTGTGCCTGGCTGCGTTCACGCTCAACGTCGACACCACGATCGTGAACATCGCCCTCCCGTCGTTGGTGCGTCAGCTCGATGCGTCGACCCGGGACCTGCAGTGGGTCGTCGACGCCTACAAGCTGACTTTCGCCGCTCTGGTGCTGGCGGCCGGCAGCCTCGGCGACCGCTACGGCCGCAAGGGCGCCCTGCTCGTGGGGCTGGCGGTGTTCGGGGTCGCCACCGCCGTCGGTGGGCTCGTCGACAGCGCTGGCGCGCTGATCGCGGTGCGGGCGGTGATGGGGGTGGGCGCCGCGGTGATCTTTCCTGCCACCTTGGCGATCATCTCCAACATGTACACCGAGCGGGGCGAGCGGGCCCGAGCCATCGGGCTGTGGGGAGCCATGACCGGGCTCGGGGTCGCCCTGGGGCCGATCACCGGCGGCTGGCTGCTCGAGCATTTCTGGTGGGGCAGTGTCTTTGTCGCCATGGCACCCGTGGCGGCGGTGACGTTCCTCGGTGGGATTTTCTTCGTGCCGACCTCCCGGGACCCATCCACCCCGCCGGTCGATGTCGTCGGTCTCGTCTTGTCCACCCTCACGATTGGCACCTTGGTGTTCACCATCATCGAGGCCCCGGAACAGGGCTGGACGGACCCCGCTACGGTCGTCGGCTTCGCCCTCGCCGCCACCGCTGCCGCTGTGTTCGTCGCCTGGGAGCGGCGTCGTGCCCACCCGATGCTGGACGTCTCGCTGTTCCGCAACCTGCGGTTCTCCGCCGCCAGCGGCTCGATCATGGTCATCTTCTTCGCGCTCGCTGGGTTCATCTTTCTCATTACCCAGTACTTCCAGTTCCTCAAGGGCTACGCCCCCCTGAGCACCGGCGTGCGGATCCTGCCCGTCGCCACCTGCATCGTCATCGGCTCGATCGTCGGCGTGCGGCTATCCGTCGCCATCGGCAACAAAACCGTCGTCGCCACGGGCCTCTTCCTCGTCGGCGTCTCCTTCGCCTGGGTGTCCACCAACAGCACAACCACCCCCTACATCGAGATCGTCGGCCAGATGGTCCTCGCCGGCCTCGGGATGGGCTTGACCACCGCCCCCGCCACCGAGGCGATCATGGGCGTCGTTCCCAAAGAGAAGGCCGGCATCGGGTCCGCCGTCAACGACGCCACCCGCGAGCTCGGCGCCACCCTCGGCGTCGCAATCATCGGCAGCGTCTACGCGTCGCTCTACGCGTCCGGCATCCGAGACGCAGCCGGCTCGCTTCCCGCACCCGCGCTCGACGCGGCCAGCGAATCCATCGGCGCCGCCCTCGCCGTCTCCAACCAGTTGGGTCCGGCCGGCCAGCCGTTGCTGGAGGTGTCCCGGACAGCGTTCTTTGACGGGTTCCAGCTCGGCTGCCTCGTCGCCGCCGGCGTCCTCATCGCCGGTGCTGCCTTCGCCGCCCGTTTCCTTCCCTCCCGCCCCACACCCGAACCCCAGGCTGTGCGTGCACCCGCCCTCGAAACCGCAAGCACCGCTGTCGCCGCAGGCGTACCCGGTTGTTGTTGGGAACGGCAAGGGTCCTCTTCACCTGCGACAGTGACTTCAGGCACTCAGAATCTGGAAGATGACCTGCTGGCCGCGGATCTTCGTGGCGGTCATGACCACGCAGACCATCCAGCCTGAACGGCAGCGGGCTCGGCCGTCGGGACCGCATAGCACGGCCATCTTGGTCACCCTGTGTCTCGCTGCGTTCACGATCAGCGTCGACGACGAACCATCCCACGCCGATGCGCCGCCCGTAACGGTCGCGCTGCCACGAGCCGAACCACAGCCCGCGCTCGTACACGCCGGCTGAACGAGACGTTTCGTCGGGCCGACCGTGAAGAGAGAGCATCAAGGATGAAGCTTCAAGACAAGAAGATCTGCGTGTATCGCTCGTCCCACGTTTGGGTGGCTCACGGATGACTCGAAGGATCGAGGAGTACGCGCTGTTGTCCGATCTGCAGTCGGCGGCGCTGGTCCACCGCGGCGGCTCGATCGATTGGTGTTGTTTCCCGCGTTTCGATTCCGACGCGTGTTTCGCGGCGCTGCTCGGACGCCCCGAGCACGGGCGCTGGCTCGTCGCGCCGGAAGCGGCGGGCACATCGACCCGTCGGTATCGCGACAGGTCGCTGGTGCTCGACACGGTATGGGAAACAGACGAGGGGCGGATTCGGGTGACGGACTTCATGCCTCCGCGTGGCAAGCGCCCGCACATCATCCGACTAGTCGAGGGTCTGGCAGGCCGCGTTGCGGTTCGCTCGGAACTCATCCCGCGGTTTGGCTATGGGCGGGTCGCCCCAGATCTCCAGTGTGGGGATGACGGGCTGGTTGCGAGTTCCAACTCGGACGCGCTCGCCTTCCGAGCCTCCGGGGCGATACCGGGCGAACGCCTGGGCGCGGTGTCGAGCTTCGAGGTCGGCGCGGGTGAGCGGGAGTCGTTGACCGTCACGTGGTTTCCCGCACGGACAGAGTTCCCGGCGGCGGTCGACTCCGACCGGGCGCTCCGCGCGACCGCGAAGTTCTGGGAGGATTGGGCGGCCCGCTGCACGTATCAAGGCCCGTACCGCAACGACGTCCTCCGCTCACTCGTCGTCTTGAAGGCGCTCACCTACTCGCCGACGGGTGGCATCGTCGCCGCCCCGACCGCGTCGCTGCCGGAATGGCCCGGGAGCGCTCGCAACTGGGACTACCGCTTCTGCTGGCTACGCGACGCGACCTTGACGCTGCTTGCGTTCGTCCATGCCGGCTACCAGGACGAGGCGAACGAGTGGCGCGCGTGGCTGCTGCGCGCGGCGGCCGACGATCCCGATGACCTACAGATCATGTACAGCGTCACCGGCGAGCGGTGCCTCACCGAACGCATGCTCGACTGGCTCCCCGGTTTTGAGAACTCCCGGCCCGTACGCATCGGCAACGCGGCCGCTGAGCAGCAACAGCTCGACGTGTATGGCGAAGTCACGCACGCGCTCTACGCCGCCCGCAGACACGGACTGCACGGGTCGCTACCCGCGTGGGAGTTCGGGCGCCACATGCTCGGCTTGCTCGAAGGACGCTGGCACGAACCGGATGAAGGCATCTGGGAGGTGCGCGGCGGGCGACGACACTTCACCCACTCCAAGATGATGGCCTGGGTTGCCTTCGACCGGGGGATCAAACTCTGCGAGGAATTCGGCCGCGAAGGACCTGTCGAACGTTGGCGGCATATCCGCGATCACATTCATGCGCAAATCTGCCGCGAGGCGTGGAATGACGACCTCGAATCATTCACGCAGTCGTACGGAAGCTCCCAGCTCGACGCGAGCCTGTTGCTCCTCCCGCGGGTCGGCTTCCTCCCCCCCGAGGAGCCACGCATCCGCAGCACCCTGCGAGCGGTCCAGCGGCACCTCTCGTGGGACGGCATGCTGCTGCGCTACCAATCCGACACGCCGGTGGACGGCCTCCCGGACGGGGAGGGCGTCTTCCTACCCTGTTCGTTCTGGCTCGTCGACGCGCTCGCGCTCGACGGGCGCCACGACGAGGCAACGGCGCTCTTCGAAAGACTCCTGGACTTCCAGAACGACGTCGGCCTGCTCGCCGAGGAGTATCACCCCGACGATCGACGCCAACTCGGGAACTTCCCGCAAGCGTTCTCACATGTCGCGCTCCTCAACAGCGCCTTCAACCTGGCACGGGACCCCTCGACACTCGACGGTTGTTGCTCCACCGCCGAAACCTGACCATTCGTCGCGCGTTGTGGAGGTAATCGCATGCGCATCTTCATCACGGGCGGAACCGGATTCGTCGGTTCGCACACCGTCGCTGCGCTGGTCGAGGCAGGCCACAAGGTGCGCCTGCTCGTGCGTTCCCCGGAGCGGCTCGCAAACGTCATGCAGCCGCTGGGGGTCGGGGAGGTTGACTTCCGCGTCGGTGATGTGACGGAGTCGGAGTCCGTCGCGGGTGCGTTGGAGGGTTGCGAGGCGGCCGTTCACGCCGCCTCCGTTTTTTCCTTCGATCCGCGGCAACACCAGGCCATTCGGGACGCGAACGTCCGGGGCGCGGAAGTCGTGCTTGGCGCGGCGATTAAGGGCGGTCTCGCTCCGGTAGTTCACGTATCGAGCATCGTTGCGCTGTTACCCGCCTACGGGCGCGTCCTGACGCCGGACACACCCCCCGGCCACGCCCACTCGACGTACTTCCAGTCGAAGGCTGACCAGGAGCGGTTCGCACGCCGGCTCCAGCAGGACGGCGCCCCGATCGTGATCGTCCAGCCCGGCTCGGTGTGGGGTCCCCACGATCCGAACTACGGCGAAAGCGATCAGACCGCGGGCAACATCCTCGCGAGGAGGATGCCGATCATCCCGGCGGGAGGAATGCAGATCGTCGACGTTCGCGATGTCGCCGCCGCGATCGCGCGTGCGGTCGAGCGCGATCACGAGCCTCGTCGCTACCTGCTCGGAGGCTCCTACGTCCGCTTTCGGGAGCTCGTTCGCCTACTCGCGGAACTGACCGGCCGTCGTCTTGCCGCCGTGCCGATGCGCGAGGAGTTCATCCTGCCCGTTGCGCGCGCCGCTGACTATGTCCAGCGCTTCGTGCCGTTCCGGATTCCGCTTCCAAGCGGAGGGATTGAGCTCACTCGACAGCGAGCACGGAGCGACGATTCGCGCGCCCACGACGAGCTTGGATTCACTCCCCGCGGTCTGCGAGCGACGGTCGCGGACACCGTCCGCTCACTCGTCGAGTCCGGTCGGGTCTCACCGGAACAGGCGGGCGCACTCGCGCCAGAGGTTCGCTCGAGAGTCGCCGAGCCGTGAATCTTCCGACATCGGCCATTTGCTGGCGACGTCATGGTCGGCTGACGGCACATTCCCTCGACCAACGGCGACCAACCCTGGAGGACCCAAATGCGCAAGCTCAACGTGTCGACCCTCGTGACGCTCGATGGGGTCATGCAGGACCCAGGCGGCTTCCAAGAGCTCGACCGGGGCGGCTGGGGGAACGAATTCTTCGACGACGAAGCGCAGCAGTATGCGCTCGACCACCTGCGTGCGAGCGACGCTTTCCTCTGCGGACGCGTCACCTATGAGGCGTTCAAGGAGTTCTGGCCGCAGGTAAAGCACGGCGAATACGCCGAGACGCTGAACCAGATGCCCAAGTACGTGGCCTCGACGACCCTCGAGGAGCCACTCGCCTGGAACGCGACCCTGCTCACAGGCGACGTCGCCGACGCGGTTGCGAGTCTCAAACAGCAACCGGGTCGCGACATCGTGATGTACGGAAGCGCTGGCCTGATGGCAACTCTGATGCGCCACGACCTCATCGACGAATACCGGATCTGGATCCATCCACTGGTACTCGGCACCGGCAAGCGCCTCTTCGAAGATGGTCTCCCCGCCCGCGCCTTGCGGCTCGCCGAATCGCGGCCCCTCGGCACCGGCGTCGTCATCCTGACCTATCGCCCGCAGTGACAGAACAAGGGCAGCACACCCGGTGGAATTCGGCAACGACGTGGCGCCATCGTCTGGAGACGCGGGTCCTGCCGACTCTGCCGTCACGCCCGCACAAGGATGCTGTCGCCGTGCTTCCTGAGTACTTCAGCAACGGCACGCAATGTTGGGAACCGCTCGGAGAGCCGCGCCGCAAACTCGGCCGCTTCGCCGAGGCGTTCTCCTATCAACACCCAGGCCGCGCGGCGGTGAGGCAGTAGATAGTCCGGCTGGTAGAACAACTCGAACGGTGCACCGGTGCTGGACTCAGGCGTGCTCGGCCCCACCGAGAGCGTGCTGAGGAGTCGGCCGAGCGGCTCGATTCCGTCGTACATCAAGCCGACGGCCACGTCCGCGAGAAGGCCGACTTCGTCGTCGGTCTCGTCGATGCGAGCCAGGAGGCGATGGAGCAATTGCAGCAGGACCTCGTACACGACGTTGAACAGATCGGCCACCCGGGCGGTGTTCGGATCCTCGATGAGCGGCCCGTCCATCGCGCCCTCGCCGCGGCGCACCCGGGCCGCGACGACGGGCCGCGCCGGCTCGAATGACGCGTCCGCGGCGCGCATCGCAAGGTACTCGTCGAGCACGCGCTTGAATCGTCCGAAGTGTGCCTCGCGCCAGTCGCCGCGGGGCCCTTCTCCCTGCTCGACGATTGCTTCGACCGCCGCGATCGCGCTGTGCAAATCGTCGATGGCATGGAGCTGCGGCCAGGCGAAGTTCGTCTGCGTGATCTGGGCCTGCACCGGCCCGACGAAGACGTGGTCTTCTCCGAACTTGGCGACGAGACGCCGGAACCCATCTTCGATGCCGCGGTAGAGATGTCCGACGGTCGCGAAGTCCTGGAGTCGTGGCTCGATCTCGTCTTCGGTCATGAGCGGAGAGGCGTCGCCGAGAGCGTCCAATCCGTCGGCGTCACGGAGCATCGTTCCCTCAGGACGCTCGAGGAAGAGGAAGTGCCGCAACGCCTGCTCGCCGAAGGGGAGCAGTGCGAGGCGCACTCCGGGCGGGTAGTGGCGAGCCGGCTGCGGCAGATTGGGTCGCGAGAGGTGTGGCGCCGCACCGAGCGCTGTCAACATGTTTGCGGTCAACGCGAGATGCAGCATCTCTTGCGCGGCGATGCCGAGGATCACCTTGCGCCATCGTTCGATTGCCCGAAGCTGTTCGGATCGCAATCCCTCCTCGACGCGCTCCTTCAACGAGAACGCTGCGAAGAGGTATTCACACATGAGCGCGTGCTCGATCTCAGCGGCCTCGCAGATCATGTAAATGAGCGCTTCGCGGTGCTCGATGACGAACGGGCGCTCCGGCGACGGATCGATCGCAGTGCGGGTTGCGACGACGTGCGACAGCAGCGGAGCCCGGATGTCGGCGGCCTCGTCGTGCGAGAACTTCATCGGTCTCGCCCTCCTTCCCCTGGTCGATTACATGATTACAGCTCACAGCGGGGTGGAGGTCATTGTCGGCCTGCGGGCTGCATCAGTCGAGGGAGGCGCCTGGTATCCACGATCCGTGGAAGCCGAACGGGACTCGTCTGGGAAGGTGGACGGTGGCGATGGGCTCGGCTTCGAAGCTGGTGGCGTCGACGACGATGACGTCGCTGGTGTCGCGCCCGGCGTCATAGACGACACTGAGCACCCAGCCGGCGTCCTCGCCGGTATCGGATGGGGAGGCGGCAAACACGGGCTCGGCGGCGGCCCGTCCCGAGCCGACATCGTGGCGCTCCGTGCGGGCACCCGCGAGATCGTGCTTACGCAGGCCGTGATGGCCGATCCAGGAGTCGCCTACGTCGGTCTCGCTCGTGTAGCCATAGCGGTGCTGGCGACCGGCGTAGCGGTCGTTGATGCGCGGGAATTCCTGGCCCGCGTCATCGAGCGTGTCCATCTTCACCGTGCGCGCCGACCCATCGATCGTCCAGCGATCGAGTCGAGGGCCGACCGACGCACCTGGTCCGTGTACCTCGGTCGCGAACATGTCCGGGTAGCGCACGACGTCGATCACCACGGTCTCGTTGGCGGTGTCGTAGGCGTTGAGCACGTGGTACACGTAGCAGGGATCCAGATCGATCCACGTCACGTCGGCGGTGCCTCCGGAGCGTGGCATCACCCCTGCGCGCGCGCCGTGCTCGGGTCGCCATGTGTAGGGGAACGGCTGGCGTGCGACGAGCTCCGGGTCGAAGACGACGGGCGAATCAAGCCACACCACCTTCGTTGCTGTCACGCCGAAGTCGTGAATCATTACAGAGCGGGGGATGTCGATGGCCTCGGTGCGCACCAGTTCCCCGCGCGGGTTGACCACGTGGTAACGGAGGTACGGGGCCGCGAGGTCGTAGCCGAAGAAGAGCAGCTCGCCGCTCGCTGGATCGATCTTCGGGTGTGCGGTGAACGGCGTAGTGAGCTTTCCCCCGAAGTCGAAGGCGCCGATGGTCGAGAGGTCCGTGTGCATCGCGGTGGGCAGGCCCGACTCCACCAGCGCGTAGATGTGACCGGCGTGGGCAATGACATGAGTGTTCGCCCAGACCGGGAACCCATTCACCTCGGGAGGACCGGCCGGTGCGGGCTCGCCGAGCGCTTCGCACACAACCCGGCTTCGGACCCAGCGGTTGCGATACCGGGCCTGTCCGTCGCTCAGTTCGATCCCGTGCAGCATCCCGTCGCCGAGGAACCAGTGATACGTCGCCGGGTCGGGGTCGAGGATCGGGTTGGGTCCATTGCGTAGCAGCAGCCCGTTGAGTTCCGGCGGGATCGCGCCCGTCACCGGGAGGCCGGCGTCGTCGCGTTCGTCGCGTACGGGCGCGAAATTGCCGACGAGGTACGGGTTGGGCGGGGTCTCGGAAGCCTTCATGACGTGTCCTTTGCTCTCTGGTGTCGGGCGAACCGTGTATTCGTAACTGCGTCGTTGAACCGGTCGCGGCGGGGCGTGCGGTCGGCCGCGCCGGTGGGACCCACACGCTTGATCGTGGGCGTCGCAAACTCGCCTTCCGGCATGGCGGCGCTCGATGATGCGCAGTCTGCCTGGGAAATCGAGCGCTTCGCCTCAGGGTGGGCCCCCGAATCTTTGTCGGTCGCCCTAGCATCGGCGGTGGGATGGGCGCTTCGGCGGTTTCGAGACCGTCGCTCGTCGAACGTGATGCGGAGCGCGCGAGGCTGGTCGGGGCTCTCGGTGAGGCGCGTCAGGGTCGGCCGTCGCTGGTGCTGGTCGAGGGTCCTCCGGGTGCCGGCAAGACGAGTCTCCTCGACGAAGCGTGCGCGGCTGCTCGCGACACCGGCGTCAGAGTTCTGCAGGCGCGGGGGAGTGAGTTCGAGCGCGAGTACCCCTTTGGGATTGTCCGCCAGCTGTTCGAGGTGCTGGCGACCAGGTCGTCACCCGATGAACGCGCGGAGCTCTTCACCGGTGCCGCCGAGCTGGCCCGGCCCGTGCTCGAGGGCAGCGCGTTGGCGCAGCCGGCGTCGATGTTGGATCCGCTGCCGCCGCTGCATGGTCTGTATTGGCTGACCGTCAACGTCGCGGCGAGAGGTCCGCTGGCCCTGGTGGTGGACGACCTGACCTGGGCTGACGAGTCGTCTCTGCGGTGGATGCACTACCTCGCCCGGCGGATGGAGGGGTTGGGTTTGCTGGTGCTGGTGGCCGCGCGGACGCATGAGCCGGGGGCGGGCAGCGTGCTGGTCGAGGCCATCCGCGGCGAGCCGCACGCCGACGTGCTCGTGCCCCCTCCGTTGAGCGTGAGCGGGGTGGGCGAGTTGGTCCGGCGCGCCCTCCGCGCTCCGCCGGACGCGGCGTTCTCGTGGGCATGTCTGCGCGCAACCGGCGGCAACCCGCTCCTGCTCACGGAGCTCTTGCTCGTGCTCGGCGGCGACGGGGTCGTGCCGACGGCGGCCAATGCGGAGGCCGTGGCAGCGTACGGACCCGCAGCGATCTCGCAGCGGGTGCTCGCGCGGCTCGGGAGGCTGCCAACAGAGGTGACTGTGGTCGCCCAGACGCTGTCGGTGCTGGGTCCGGACGCGCCTTTGCGCCAGCTCTGCGGGGTCGCAGGCATCGACCGCGACGCGGCGGCGCGTGCCATCGACCTGCTCGTCGCGGCGCACGTGCTCCGCGGCGGCGGCACGCTCGAGTTCGTCCACCCGGTGGTCCGGGCGGCCATCTATGCCGAGCTCACTCCGACAGCCAGATCCGGCGCTCATGAGCGAGCCGCGCGCCTGCTCGCGGCGGCGGGCGCGCCACACGAGGAGGTGGCAGGCCACCTCCTCGCCGTCGAGACGCGCGGCGATGGCTGGGTGGTCGAGCGGCTGCGCGAGGCAGCGAGGGAGGCCGTGACGCGCGGCGCGCCCGAGGCGGCGGTAGCGCTGCTGCGCCGCGCCATCGCCGAGCCCCCGTCGCCGTCGAGGCGTCCCCGAGTGCTCGTCGAGCTGGCGCGTGCCCGGACGACCACGGCGGACCCGGACGGCGTCGCATCTTTTGCAGACGCGTACGCGGCGGCCGAGGGCGCACGCATGCGAGCCGAGATCGCACTGGAGTGGGGCCGAGCGGTGCAGATGACCGGAGCGACCACCGACGCCAGTGAGGTGTTCGGGCGCGGCATTGAGACGCTCGGAGACGAGGACCCGGCCTTGACGTGCACCCTCGGCGGCCAGCGACTCGCGGCGATGCTCGCGGATTGCGCGACGTCACGAGAGGCGACGGCGTCGCTGAAGGGACGGCGTGACGCAGTAGCGAGTGAACCGCGGCCGGAGCCCATGTTGTTGGCCGCGTGTGCGGATGGAGCGGCGTATGTGGGCGAGGCGATGCCCACAGCGATCGAGCTCGCGCAGCGCGCGCTCGCATCGGTGCTGGATCGGCCCGGATCCGAGGCACTCTCGGTTGCGATCTACGCAATCCATGCGCTCCGCTCCGCCGGCCTCCTCGTCGAGGCCGGCGCGGCGTGGGATGCCGTGATCGCGCAAACGCAGCGACTCGGCGCGATCTTGCCGTTCGCCACGGCAGCGTGCTTCCGCGGTGAGGTCTATGCGCTCCGTGGCGCGCTGGGAGACGCCGAGGCCGACCTGCGTGGTTCCCTGGAGATCTCGCTCGAGCACGGCTTCGACGTCGGCCGCATATGGATCACCGCCCATCTGGTCGAGGTGCTCATCGAGCAGGGTGAGCTCGGAGCAGCCGTCGAAATCGCGGAGCGGTACAGCGACGACAACTGCCCGGCTAGCCTCCTGGCCTTCAACACGCTGTTGTGTGCCCGAGCGCGGGCCCGGTACGAGCAGGGACGACCGGCCGAAGCACTCGCCGACCTGACGACCTGCGCCCGAAACGCGAACGCGGGCGGCATCACCAACCCAGCGGTGCTGCCATGGCGCTCGCGTGCCGCCGTCGTCCACCACCGCCTCGGCCAAACCGACACCGCCCGGAGCTTGGCATTCGACGAGCTCGAGCACGCGCGTGCCTGGGGTGCGCCGCATGCAGTGAGCGTCGCTCTCCGGGCCGCCGCCCGGGTGAGCACCGGCGGCGAGTCGATGGAGCTGCTACGCGAAGCCACCACCATCCTCGAGTCCAGCCCCGCCCGCATCGAGCACGCCCACGCGGCCTGCGACCTGGGAGCGGCGCTCCGGCGGGCCGGACACCGCCGCGACGCCCGCGACCCCCTGCGGCGAGCGCTCGACGCAGCGGTGATCTGCGGGGCGCGGCCGCTGGCCCAGCGCGCACGCGAGGAACTCGCCGCGGCCGGGGCACGCCCGCGGCGAGACCGCATCGAAGGCCGCCTCGCACTCACCGCAAGCGAGCTGCGCGTCGCGTCCCTCGCCGCCAGCGGACGCACCAACCGCGAGATCGCCCAATCGCTGTTCGTCACCCTGAAGACCGTCGAGACCCACCTCAGCCACGCCTTCGAGAAGCTTGGAATCTCGGGACGGCGAGAGCTCCCCGCCGCTCTCGAGCAGCGTCTCACGGGCGGCTGACTTTCGTCACCAATAGGTTTCGGCCGGGCGGACTTCGATCGCACCACCGAAGCGGGCCGCCGGGATCCGCGAGGCCAACTCGATGGCGGCGTCGCGGTTGTCGGCCTCGAAGACGATGTAGCCCCCGACGGCCCCCTTGGTGTCGACGAACGGCCCGTCGCTGGTGAACGTCTCGCCGTCTTTCACGCGGACGGTGGCTGCCTTCTCGGGTAGCCCGAGCGGGAGGCCGGGAGTGACGCCTGGGGTCTTGGTGATCGCCGCGTAGTCGGCCGCCGACTCGTCGTAGATCCGCTTCTGCTCGTCCGCCGAGAGAGCCGCCCACTCCGGTGAGTTCGGTAGAGGGGTGGTGCCTTGGTAGATCAACGACACGTACGGTGTCCTCCTCTCTGATCCCACGAGGTGCCGCCATCCGTCCTGCACCACTCCGCGGCGAGCGAATCGGGGCATCACACGACAGACTCCTGGATCAGCTGCCAGGACCGGAGGTGCCCGGCTCAAAGGGCTTCTGCTCGACCAGGACGAGCCAGTTGCCCGAGCTGTCGCGGAGGATCGCCTCGACACCGTAAGGCCGGTCGGCGGGATCCTGGAGGAACTCGACGCCCTTTGCCCGCAGCTCGTCGTAGGTCTTGTGGCAGTCGTCGGTGGCGAGGCCGACGGCGCCGAGGGCGCCCTTGTCGAGCATCCGCTTGAACGCCGCCGCCGACTCCTCGTCGAGCGGCGGTCCCGGCTTCATCAGGGTCAGCTGGAGCTCCGGATGGTCGGGGTGGGCGACAGTCACCCACCGGTAGCCATCGCCCATCGTGATGTCCGTGGCCTCCACGAAGCCGAGCTTGTCGATGTAGAAGGCCTTGGCCTCGTCCTGATCGGTGACCCAGACGGTCGCCAGTGAGACGTTCGTGATCATGCCATCACGGTACGAGATCACGGTCGCCGGCGCTTCTCCGAGCTTGCGGTTCCAGCCGGGGCCAGGCGTCAATTCCCCGCATGAACAGGAAGCACCCCGGGATATATGGGCCGCCGGTCGCCGCCCAGCGGTCGCGGTACTCAGTCGGGCTCTCGCCGACGAGCTCACGGAACCTCGACGAGAACGACCCGAGGCTCGAGAAGCCGACGAGCATGCAGATCTCGGTGACGGTGAGGTTGGCGGCGCGGAGCAGGTCCTGGGCCCGCTCGATGCGCCGGCGGTTCAGGTATCGCACCGGCGTCGCGCCGTACGCTGCGGCGAACGACCGGCTGAAGTGGTACTTCGACACGTGCGCCGCGGCCGCGAGAACGTCGACGTCGAGCGGCTCCGCGTAGTGCCGGTCAGCAGCGTCCTTCGCCCGGCGAAGATGCGGCAGCAAAGCGTCGGCCACCACTCCCGCAAGTCTGCCTCAAACACAGAACCCTACGACTCGGGGCTGATCGGGGACTCGACCCTTGCGGCTGATGCGGGATGTAGCCCTCGGGGCTGATGCGCCGCTGGCTGGGCTGTGACTACGGTCGGCCGCATGGCGAGCGACTCGCCCGGGTGGTTCGACGAGCGTCGGATTCTTGGTCTGGTCGCCGCTTTGGCGGCTGCGGTGGTGGGCGTCATCAGCATGTTCGATCTCGACGAGGTGGACGCGCGCGATGTGGTCGCCGTTACAGCCGCCGCTGGTTCGTATCTCGTGTACGCGACGGTCGCGCGTCTTCCGTCATGGGCGCCGTTTGCTGTCGCCTGTGTTTCGGTCGTCGTGCTGAACGTGCCGGAGCTGCGGACCGAGGGCGCAATGTTCTTTGTGGTGCTCGCGCTCGCGCACCTCGCACTGAACGAGCCGCGCCGCGTGATCGTGCTCGTGTGCGGGCTCGGCGCAGTCGTGGCGACCGGAATATTGACCGCGGTCGACGGGGGCGACGTCAGCTGGCAGTACTGGATCATCGGGTTCGGGTTCGGTTGGGGCATCGGCGAGCTCGGCTATCGCTTCCGCCTTGCCAGGGACGAACTGGCGAGGATGCGGAACCTGGTTGCTGATCAGGCGGCACTCGAGGAGCGGCAACGGATCGCCCGCGACATCCATGACGTGCTCGGTCACTCCCTGACGATCGTGATGCTGCAACTCACCGCCGCCCGGCATCTGCTGCGTCGCGATCCCGACGAGGCCGACGCCGCGCTCGCCGACGCCGAGCGGGTTGGACGCGACAGCCTGAGCCAGGTGCGCCGGACGGTGGGTATGCTCCGCGCCAGCGAAGCGGCAGCGGAATACGACCGTCTCGGGCCGTCGCCGACGCTCGAGGATCTCGAGCAGCTGCTGGCGGACTACCGATCCGCCGGGATCTCGGTGCGAGCAGAAGTGGATGGGCCGATCGCCGCGCTCGACCCGTCCCGGTCGGTGGCTGGCTACCGCATTGTGCAGGAGGCGATGACCAACGTCTCGAAGCATTCACCGGACGCCGAGACCCGTGTCACCATCGAGGTCGACGCGGCCGGCGGCGCGTGCCGCATCGTTGTCGCCAGCCGTGGTGGGAGCGACGACTCGCGCGGAGCTTCCGGCAGGTTCGGGCTGGTCGGGATGCGCGAACGGGCGCGATCGGTCGGCGGCACTGTCGATGCCGGTCCGGTCGAGGACGGTTGGAGGGTTTCGGCCGAGCTGCCGCCGTTGAACGAGAACGGGGACGCGGGCGGGTGATTCGTGTCGTGCTCGTCGACGATCAGGAGCTGGTGCGCGCGGGACTGGAGCGGATCCTGGACTCCGAGGACGATCTGGCGATCGTTGCTCAGTGTGCCGACGGCGCGCAGGCGCTCGACGCGATCGAGGTCCACCGTCCCGACGTGGTCGTGATGGACATCCGGATGCGGGTGATGAACGGCATCGAGGCGACCCGGCGGATCCGCGACGCGGACGGACCTCCGGTGCTGATTCTGACGACGTTCGATGACGACGAGACGCTCTGGGGCGCGATCGACGCCGGCGCGGCGGGGTTCGTCCTCAAGGACGCTGCGGCAGTTGATCTGATCCGGGCGGTGCGCACGGTCGCCAACGGCGCCGCGTGGCTCGACCCGCAGGTCACTCCGCGCGTGCTCGCGATCTATCGGACAACGGTGCTACCCCAAGCGCGTCAACAGGAGCGTGCCGCCGGCCTCACGGACCGCGAGCACGACGTGCTGCGGCTGATCGCAGAAGGTGCGACCAACGCCGAGATCGGCGCGGCGCTCCATGTCAGTGGGGGCACCGTCAAGAGCCACGTCGGTTCGATCTTCACCAAGCTCGCGGTTCGCGATCGGGCCGCGGCGATCGTGTACGCCTACCAGCACGGCATCGCCTCACCCCCCGGTCCGAGCTGAGGACTGGACCGTCGTCCGATGACCGGTGCGCGCGCCATCCGTACGTTGGTCGCATGCCTGCGCTCCTGGAAATCGAACAGCTCAGCAAGCGGTACGGCGATCTCGTCGCCGTCGACCGCGTCGACCTCTCGGTTGCCGAAGGCGAGGTCTTCGGCATCCTCGGCCTCAACGGCGCCGGCAAGACGACGATGGTCGAGTGCGCCCAAGGGCTCCGCCGTCCGGATGCAGGGTCGGTAAGGCTCCTCGGTCGCGATCCGCAGCGGGAGCGGAGCGCGCTCGCCTCGCGTGTCGGCAGCCAACTGCAGGACTCGAACCTGCCGGAGCGGATGCGCGTCAGCGAGGCCGTCAGATTGTTCGCTGACCGGCACATCGCACGCGACGTGATGACGGAGTGGGGACTCGACGCGCTGTGGGGCAAGCCGTTCGGAGCGCTCTCGGGGGGACAGCGGCAGCGACTGTTCATCGCCCTGGCGCTCGTCAACGAGCCCGAGATCGTGTTCCTCGACGAACTCACCCAGGGCCTCGACCCGGCGGCGCGGCGGATCGTATGGGACCTCGTGAAACGCATCCGCGAGCGCGGGACGACAGTGGTCCTCGTCACCCACTTCACCGACGAGGCCGAGATCCTCTGCGACCGGGTCGTGGTGATGCGCGACGGCCGTCTCGTGGCCCAGGGTTCACCGGCCGAGCTCGTGGACCAACACGGACCCGGTATCGGGGTGTCGTTCACCGATCCGAACGCCGAAGCCGTCGATCTCCGCTCCATCTGTGGGGTCCGCTCTGTCGGCCTCTCAGGCAGTCGCGTCGAGCTACGCGGCGACCGCCGGATGTTGGCCCACATCGGCGCCTACTTGGTCGAAACGAGCAGGGCCCGTGGCGCACCGGTGCCCCGGGACCTTCACGTCGACGAACCATCCCTCGAGGACGCGGTCCTCGAGCTGATCGGAAGGACGGCCGCATGAACGTGACGCGCCGACTCTTGACGTCCGAGTTGCGGCTCCTGCTCCGCGAGCCGCTGGTGCTGGCGTTCGTCTTCGCGTTCCCGGTGATCACGGTGCTCGTGCTCGGGGGCGTGTTCGACGAGAACGACACAGGGTTCGAGGGCGCGCTCCCCAGCGACTTCTACATCGCCGCCTACGTCGGCGTCGTGATCGCCGCGGTGGGGCTGCTCATGCTGCCGGTCCACATCGCCTCCTACCGGGAGGCCGGTGTGCTCCGGCGCTTCGACGCGGCCGGGTTTCCCCGCTGGGCATTCCCGGTCAGCCAGCTCGTGATGGGCGCGGTCTTCGTCGCGATTGGTGCGGTACTCCTGCTCGCGACCGCCGCACTGGCGTACGGGCTGCCCGGAGTCGACGACGTCCCGAGGACCACCGTCGGCATCATCGCTGGCGCGCTGGCGTTCATCAGCCTCGGTGTGCTGCTCGGCACAGTGCTGCCGAGTGCTCGCGCGGCGCAAGCCGTCGGGCTGCTCCTGTTCCTCCCGATGTTCCTGCTCGCCGGTGGCGGGCCACCGCCCAACGCGATGTCGTCGGTGATGAACGACATCGCGACCGCGCTCCCGTTGACCCACGTCGTGCGCGCCATCCAGGAGCCGTGGCTCGGGCTCGGCACCGGCACCGACCATCTCGTCGTCGTAGTGGCGATCTTCGTGGTCGCCACGCTGGTGACGCTCACCAGGTCAGGCTCGTTCGGCAGGGTCCGGGACCGGCGGCCGGTTGGCGGAACTCGCGGCCCGGATGTCGCGGTCCACGAGCTATCTACGCGGTGATCGGCCCCCAATGGCGAGTAGTCGAAGGTTGCCGAGGAGCACTACGTCGCCGAACGTCGAAGGCGAACGCGTCAGACCGCCCCTCCGATCCGCTTACGCAGCTCTCAGTCACTGCGATGCGCTCGTCGCCATCGGTCAAGAGCAGTTCGAGAAGAGCGGCCAAGCGCAACGTCGTCCTGTTGACCTACTCGACGCCGCCCGCGCCGGCGACGACGACGCCTTTCGTCTTCTGGTTGATCCCCACCGCCTCGAGCTCCACGCGCACTGCTATCGCATGCTCGGCTCCGTACACGATGCCGAGGACGCCTTCCAGGACGCGATGCTGCGCGCATGGCGCGGACTGGCCGGACTCATCGACGGAAGGCGGCTTCGGCCGTGGCTCTACAAGATCGCGACGAACACCTGCCTCGACGCCATCAAGCGGCAGTCGAAGCAGGCGCTTCCGATCGACTGCGGCTACATCGGTTCGAACGGTGACTGGGGCAAGGCGCCTCACGAGCCGGCATGGGTCGAGCCCTACCCTGACGCGAGGCTCGCCGACCCCGACGGTTACGCAAAGCCCGAAGCACGTTACGAGCAGCGCGAGGCGGTGGAGCTGGCTTACATCGCGGCGCTCCAGCATCTGCCGGGCCGCCAGCGCGCCGTGCTCATCCTGCGCGAGGTGCTCGGTCTCTCGGCCCGTGACGTCGCGCGGTTGCTGGAGACAACGGTCCCTTCAGTCAACAGCGCCCTCCAGCGCGCCCGCAAGACCGTCAATGAGCGGATGCCGGAGCAAAGCCAGCAGGCGACTCTGCGCTCGCCAGGCGACGAGCGCGTCCGCGACCTCGTCCAGCGTTTCATCACAGCATTCGAGACAGGAGACGTCGACAGGATCATCGCAGTGCTCGGCTAGGACGCGAGGTTGGCGCGCTCTGGCGCGATAGCACCTGTCGCCGAGCGACGGCCGATGAGTTCATCGGGTGGCTGCAATCATTGTTCCGGTACGTGCGTGTGTGGAGGCGGCGACCATGACCGGCCCGATGCGAGGCAAATCATGACGAGCGACAACGCGAAAACCTCGACTCGGGCGGCGTCGGAGATGGCGAACGCGCCGCGCGGCAATGGGGCGAGTCTCAGTTATTCCGACGGGATCGCCGCGGCGCGGACGATGATTGCGGTCGAGGGCAACCCAGCCGCCCTCCAGCGTCGGCTTCCGCCTGGGTGGGAGCTTGCGCCCTACGCCGGCGACGACCTGCGCGGAGTGACGCTGCGCGGCGCGAACTTGCTCATCCCGTTTCATGAGGTCTACGCAGTCCGGACCCGCGACGGCCAGATCACCGGCCTGCCGCAAGTGAGCTATATCGCGTTCGTTTCCCAGGCCCGCAACCAGGCGGACGGCGAGCTCGCACACATCCACTGGTCCACCTACACCGAGGACCCGGCGAGCGTTCCGGGCAAGTACCGCGACGGCACCCTTGCGCAGATCAAGCGGTCGCAATCCTTCGTCAAAGAGCGGCGCGGTCAGACGCAGGTCCGCGAGTCTTTCTCGGCCTTGGCCGAACATGGCGAGGTCCGCCTGTCCCTCGCCTACGAGCAGGGTTGCGACTTGGTGATGTGGCTCACCGCCGATGAGCCGAACTTGCCGCTCTACGCCGCTGCGGATCCGACGATCGTGCGGTGGTACCAGGAAGACCAAGTCATCAACGTGGTCCGCAGCGACCCGCTGAATGTCGATCGCGTGTCCGAGATCAGCCTCACTGTGACGGGCGAGCTGGCGGACGTCTTCGACGGCAACGAGCGAATCGTGGCTGTGGTCGTCCAGCGCCCCTACATGCGTCAGGTGCACGTACCTTGACGAACCAAAGGTGCGCGTCCACCTTGATGTCGTACGCGGTCGAGACCTCGTCAGCGTCACCCCGTTGGTGCAGGATTCGGAAATCGCGCATGAAGGTGACCTTGTGCTCCGAACCGGCGAAGAGCGGGTGTTTGGTGGCAACAGTTTCGATCAGTCGCGGTCACCCACACAAACAAGACTGCGCCGCCTTCTCGACTACTCCTGTGGCCGCGCCGGCTTTCGGCCTCGCGTTGCCCGCGCGACCTTCGACGAATCCCGGAGCTTGCGGATCTTGTCCTTTCGATTGTGCCTGCCGCGCTGTTTGATGCTGTCGAGCACCGGCAGGCACGGGTTCTGAACCGCCCCGGGATTCGTGGACGCGACAACATCGAGAAGGGTGCGGGACTTCAGGTTCGCGAGCAGACTCGTTGAGTGGAGCGCCGCGGAGATCCACGCCGCTTTTTCGGTGGAGGGGGCTCTGGCGAAGGGGGACTGGCTCCCGACCCTGTTGTGGTTGTGGCG
>JBKPCV010000122.1:0-9381 GCA_046727575.1 Actinomycetota bacterium | reverse complement strand
CCGCGGAGCCATGGGGGGAGACCGGGCCGTTGTGGGTACGGATGGGGATCCACACCGGCGAGGCCCAGTACCGGGACGGCGACTACTACGGCACCGCCGTCAACCGCGCCGCTCGGGTGATGTCCGCTGCACATGGCGGGCAGATCGTGCTGTCGCAGGCGACCGCCGATCTGTTGCTCGATGACCTCTCGGGACTCGACCTCGTCGACCTCGGTGAACACCGGCTGCGCGACTTGTCGCGCGCGGAACGCCTGTACCAGATCGCGGCCACGGGACTCGAGCGGGACTTCCCACGTTTGCGTTCCCTCGACGCGTTTCCGGGCAACCTGCCGCAGCAGGTCACGTCCTTTGTCGGGCGAGTCGACGAGATCAAGTCGGTCACCGTGGCGTTCGAGGAAGCGCGCCTCGTGACTCTCACGGGGGTTGGTGGCGTGGGCAAGACCCGGCTGGCGCTCCAGGCCGCGGCCGATCTGCTCCCCGAACATTCCGACGGTGGATGGTTCTGTGAACTGGCGGTGGCGGGCGATCCCGACGCGATGACACAGGTGGTCGCGTCCGCGTTGGGGATCCAGGCACGTCCCGAGCTGCCGCTCGATGCGCGGATCCGGCAGGCGTTGCGGGAACGGCGGTTGCTGCTCGTCCTCGACAACTGCGAGCACCTCCTCGACGCCGCCAGCCGGCTGGCCTCCGAGATCATGCGCGAATGCCCCGATGTGCGGATCCTCGCGACGAGCCGCGAGCCCCTCGGCGTCGACGGCGAACGGGTCGTCCGCGTGCGGTCGCTGCCGGTGCCCGACGCAGCCGCGGTGGCGCGCGGGGACGAATCGGACGCGATGCGGCTGTTCGACGACCGAGCGAACAGCGTGGAGCCGGACTTCCAGCTGGACGTGCAGGTCGCGCTGATCGTCGCGGAGATCTGCCGTCGCCTCGATGGGATCCCGCTTGCGATCGAGCTCGCGGCCGCACGCGTCGTCTCGATGAGCCCGACGGAGATTCTCGAACTCCTCGACGAGCGCTTCCGACTGCTGACCGGCGGGCGCCGCACCGCGATGGAGCGCCATCAGACGTTGCGGGCGACGGTCGACTGGTCGTACTTCTTGCTGCAGCCCATCGAGCGGGCGGTGTTCGACCGCCTCGGGGTCTTTCCCGGGAGCTTCGACGCCGCTGCGGCGCGCGCCGTCGCGGCGGGGGACGACGTCGAGTCGTGGGACGTGCTGGATGCCCTGACGAGTCTCGTGAACAAGTCGATGGTGAACACCGTCGCCGGCGGTACCGGCGCGACTCGGTATCAGTTGCTTGAGACGATGCGGCAGTACGCCCGGGAGCGACTCGACGCAACCGGTGACGCTGATCAGCGTCGCCGCCTCCATGCGATGCACTACGTACGCGTCACCGAGGAACGCGCGGACGAGATCCTCGCGGGATCCGAGCCGGGTCGAGCCGAGGACGCAACCCGCTCCGAGCTCCACAACCTCCGCGCCGCGATGACCTGGGCGCTCGACTCCGACGAACCAAGTGACGGCGATCTCGCGCTCCGAATCGGGGTTGCCCTCGCGGGGGCCCCTCCCGAGGTGCGCCGCGCGGCCGGGCTGATCGGGCACGCCGACCGGCTGCTGGCGCGGGCGGCGACGTCGAGCCCCGACCGGCGCGCCGGGATCCTCGCCGGCATGGCAACGGACGCCCTGATGCTGCACGGCGACCCCGTCAGCGCGGAGGACCTCGCGCGCCGGGCACTCGCCGGCGGGCCGACGAGCATGGGCGCGTTGACCACGGCCTATATGACGCTCAGCATGTGTGCGGGCATCGCTGGCGACCACGAGCGCCAACGCGAGATCCTCCTCGAGGGACAGCAGGCCACGGCGCAGGCTGGTGCCGACTCGTTGCATCGCGATGCGTTCTTCGAGATCCTGTTCGCCGCCTGCGAGGGAAGGCGCGGAGATCTGGTCGCGGCGCGCTCCCACGCCGAGGAGGCGGTGCGACTCGCTCGTGACGGGCACTTTCCCATGCGCACCGCGCAGGCGCTCACGATTTTGGGACTTCTGTTGCGTGCCGACGATCCCGATGCGGCCGAACGCGCCCTCATCGAGGGTGCCGAGTTCGGCAGAGAAAACGGAGGAGGATTTCTCGCCCGCGCGCTCATCACGAGAGCCGAGCTCCGCGTCGTCGCGGGCGACGCGCGACAGGCCTTCGCCCTCCTCGGGGAGGCGCTCGACGCGTGGGATGGCGATCTTCCGGCAGTCGATGCCGTCAGCGCGATGGCCGCTGCGGTCTCGGCGCTCGCTGACTCGGGCAGGCCTCACGAGGCGGCGGTCCTCGCCGGTGCGCTCACGAGTGGACCGCACTCGCGAGTTCTCAGCATCTTCCTCGTCGATCGCACCGCCAAGGACCTGGCGCGGCTGATCGACCGCCTACGCACCGCGCTCGGCAGCGACGCGTACGACACGGAAGCTGCTCGCGGCGCGGCCATGTCGAGCGACGAGGCCATGCGGTTCCTGCGCCAGTGCATCGACGCCGCCCTCGCACCTCGAACCGCTGACTGACGCATCCTCGCGCTAGCGTCTCGGGCCGAGCGGGAGGGACGCTTTCGGGCGCCCGTGGGCGGAGCAGCGCAGGCCCGCGTGATGGTGACGTCGATCCCTGGAGGCGGACGCCTTGCGTACCTCCGAGTGCGGCGATGCCGCTTCAAAGCGACTGCAATCCCGATCGCCGCTCGATCGCCTGGCGACCGACGACCCGTGGGTCGTCTTCGTGGACGCCTTCCGCACGGCAACCCCCGCGCCGTGACCGCATCGCTGAGTACGAGGCGATTCCTCGACGCCGGCACCCATCGCCGGATCGGCTCGGAGGTCCTCGCCGGGCGCTACCGACCTGACCCCCATCGGAGGCGTGGCTGAACAAGGCCGGCGGTCGCAAGAAGCGGCGGTTTCTCTACGCGCCCGCCGACGAGTTGCTCTTCCACGTGGTCAACCGTCTCATGCAGCCGGCAGCGATTCAGGTGGCGTCACCGCGGTGCACGTCGTTCCTCCCCGGCGGGGGGAGCGCGCGCGGCGTTCCGCGGCGTGCTCACGGGTCCGGAGATCGAGCGCAAAGCGGCGCGCGTGGCGTTCAACACCTACCAACGTGACGAGCGAGGCGCATTCGCTACCGATCCGCGCGCTAACTCAGTCAGCATCACGTAGTCCGATGACCGCGTTCATCAGCCGTCCTGCCCGTCAGGGCGCGGATCTCGGCGCTCAAGAACGCACACTATGGTCGCCGCCGAGATGCCATTCCGAAGCGATGCGCGGGCTCTGCTCGACGGCTCGGCCTGTTTTGCGGGCGATCTGCCGCAACCAGAATTGCTCCATCTCGCGTTCGTGGCGTCGCCGTTCGCGCACGCGCGCATCGATGCGATTGACACTGCCGCGGCAGCCTCGGCGCCCGGGGTGGTGGCGGTCTTCACCGCGGTCGACCTACCCACCGTCCCGATCCACGAGATCGACCTCATCCCACAGGAGCTCGCGCAGCCCGCGCTGGCCGACGGTGAGGTGCGCTTCGCCGGCGAATACGTCGCGGCGGTCGTCGCGGAGAGCGCGGCCGACGCAGTGGATGCGGCCGAGCTCGTCTTGATCGACGCCGCGCCGCTGCCAGCGGTCATCGAGGCACGCGCCGCCGGCGAGGTCGCGTTGTCGTGGGACGCGCCGGCATCCCCGACCGCGTTCGGCGAGGCCGCCATGACGGTGCGCGCCCAGTTCGTCATCCCACGTGTCGCGGTCGCGCCCATGGAGGGGCGCGCGATCCTCGCAGTGCCCGAGCCCGACGGCCGTCTCACTCTCTGGGCGTCGACACAGTCGCCGCACTGGACGCGAGCCCAGCTCGCGCGTTCGCTCGACCTGCCGTTCGAACGCTTGCGCGTGATCACGCCGTATGTGGGTGGCGGATTCGGCGGCAAGGCGGTCGGCGGCGTGGCGGCCTACGTCGTGACGGCAGCCGCCGCACTCCTCCTCCGGCGGCCGGTGCGCTTCGTCGAAGACCGGCGCGCCAACCTCGTGGGTATGCAGGGTCGCGGCTTGTCGTTCGCGACCGCGTTGCACGCACGGCGCGACGGCACGATCGTCGCGCTCGAGGTCGACGAGCTCTGCGACGCGGGCGCGTACCCGACCACCGGCTCGGTGGAGCCGGGCAAGACCAGCCTGATGGCGTGCGGGCCCTACCGTGTGCCGACCGTCGCGTTCCAGGCGCGCAGCGTGCGCACCAACCTCGCACCCACGGGCGCCTATCGCGGGCCCGGACGCGCGGAGGCGGCGGCGGTGCTCGAACGCTCTCTCGATCTCCTCGCGCGCGACCTAGAGATCGATCCCGCCGAAGTCAGGCGCCGCAACCTCCTCTCCGCGGCCGAGCTCCCGCGGACGACCCCAACCGGCGCGCACTACGACGATGGCGACTTCCCTGCGCTGCTCGACGCGGTGCTCGCGCACGCGGGCTACGAGGAGCTGCGCGCCGAACAGGGGCGGCGACGCGCTCGGGGCGACACGCGCGTGTTGGGGATCGGGCTCGCGACGGTGCTCGATTCGACCGCATGGTTCGCGCGCCGGGAGACGGCGCTGGTGAGTGCGCTTCGCGACGGGACGGTGCGCGTCGTGAGCGGCACCACGTCGGCCGGACAGGAGCACGCGCGCGCGTTCGCCGCGTCGGTCGCCGAAGTGCTCCCCGTGTCGATCGACGACGTCGTGGTCGTCGAGGGCGACACCGACATGCTCGCGGAGAGCGGCGGCACGTCGGGCTCGCGTTCGCTGCAGCTCGCGGGGAGCGCGGTGCGCGGCGCAGCGGAGGACGTTCTCGAGCAGGCGCGCCGGCTCGCGGCCACGATGCTGGAAGCCGCAGTCGACGACGTGGTCGTGGCGCACGGTCGCTTCTGCGTGCGCGGTGTTCCTGCCCGTGGCTTCGCGCTCGCCGCGCTGGCGGCGTGTGCCGACGGCAACGGAGACCCGCTCGATGCGCGCTGCACGTTCGAGCAGCCGGACGCCACCTACACGGGCGGCGCGCACGTCTCCGTCGTGGAGGTCGACGTCGAGACCGGCGCCGTCGTCGTGTTGCGCCACGTCGCGGTCACCGACTGCGGGCGGGTCGTCGATCCGCCGTCAGCGGAAGGGCAGGTGCTCGGCGCGAGCGCGCAAGGGATCGCGCAAGCCGTCTTCGAGGAGCACGTCTACGACGCCGACGGCAACCCCTTGACCACCAGCTTCGCCGACTACCTCCTCCCCGCCGCCAGCGAGCTCCCCTCGGTCGACGCGCATTTCCTGACCACGGCGGCGACCCGCAACCCGCTCGGCGCGCGCGGCGTGGGCGAGGTGGGGATGGTCGCGGCGCCGTCGGCCGTCCACAGCGCGGTGCTTGACGCGCTCGCGCACCTCGGCGTCCGTCACGTCGACATGCCGTGCACACCCGAACGCGTGTGGCTCGCCCTGCGCGAGGCCGGCACGAGCACATCCGCCCACGAATAAGGGAGACTCCGATGGCTCAGTACGTCCCGCGCAACATGGAGTGGTCCGACCGGGCGCTCGCGGTGCGGCAATTCGTGTTCGACTTCTGGGCGGAGCAGCGCCGCGGCCCCAATCTGCGGCAGGCGTTCGAGGGCACCGGCCTCTCCCGCCGTGACATCGTGCAGGCCTACAAGGAGTTGCAGACCGGCATCGTGATGGTGGTCGACCAGGACTCGCCCAATTGCGACATCCTCAAGATCCCGCCGTACTCGGCGTTCCCGAGCCAGGTCGAGATGTACGTCGACGGCGAGTTCCACAGCTTCATCGGCTGCGCGCACGAGGCGGTCGCCGTGTCGAACATGCCGCATTTCAAGCGCAAGGAGGTACGACTCGAGTCGTACTGCGCGTGCTGCCTCGAGCCGATCACGTTCTGGTCGAAGGAGTTCACGATCACGCGCTGCGAGCCGGCCGACCCCCTCGTCCACGTGGCCACGCCCGTGTGGGACTGGGTGCACGACAACATGAAGGCGATGTGCGACAACGTGAACCTGGTCCTCGACCGCGAGCACGGCGCCCGCTTCGAGACGCAGATCGGGCGGCGTGGCGTCTACTTCACGATGGACCAGGTGCGCCGCTACGTGGAGCCCGCGGTCGGGATCCGCGGCTGGGACTACCACTGGCCGAGCCAGTCGATGGACCCCGAGCGCCTCATCGGGGTGATGACCGACCTCGGCATCGACCTTTCCCCGTGGGGCCTCTGACCCATACGCTGCCCTCGTCGTCATCATCCGTTTTTTGGCGTCTCTCGTGCGCGTAGAGCGCGACTGAGAGAACCAAGAGGTGGTGGAAACGTCGAGGAAGCGGTCAAAGGGGGATGAGGGTGATCACGTCAGTGCCGGAGCGGTGGGACCGAGAAGTCGACGTGGTGGTGCTGGGCTCGGGTGCCGCGGGGCTCGCGGCGACGACGCTTGCGTACGACGGGGGCGCCGACGTGCTGCTCGTCGAGAAGGCCGACCTGCTCGGCGGCACGACGGGTGTGTCGGGGGGCATGCCGTGGGTCCCGATGAACCACCACATGGCCGACGTCGCCGTCGACGACTCCCGCGAGGAGGCGCTCCTCTACATCCGCCGGCTCAGCCACGGCCGTGAGCCCGACCCTGCGCTCGTCGAGATGTACGTCGACACCGCGTCCGAGGTGATCGAGTACCTCGAGTCGAAGACCCCGGTGCGGTTCTACGCGCCGACCACGTTCAACGATTACTTCGAGGGCATCCCCGGGGGAAAGCCCGCGGGACGGTCGATCGAGCCCGTGCCCTATGACGCACGCGCCGAGTTGGGCGAGTGGGCGGAGAAGACGCGCACGAGCCCGCACCTCGCGCGCCTCACGATGGAAGAGGGCGCGAAGTACCTGCGCGGTGACGAGCTTCCCGACTTCGAGACGATCGCGCAGCGCGAAGCCGACGACATCCGCTGCGGCGGGCCGGCGCTCGTCGCGATGTTGGTGAAGGGACTGCTCGAACGCGGCGTCGCGATCGAAACCGGCACCGCCGCGCGCGAGCTCGTCGTGGTCGACGGCGAGGTCGTGGGTGTGGCCGTCGAGCACGACGACCGAACACAGCTCATCGGCGCGCGCAAGGGTGTCTTGCTCGCGTGCGGCGGGTTCGAGTGGAACGACGACATGGTGCGCGCGTTCATCGGACGCGAGCTCTTCCCTCTCAGCCCGCCGCAGAACGAAGGCGACGGTCACCGAATGGCGATGGAGGCTGGCGCGGCGCTCGCCAACATGACGTCGTTCTGGGGCCAACCCGCGCTGCTCGACCCCGAGGTCGAGTTCGAGGGGAACCCGCTCTACCAGATGGGCACGGCGCGCAGCGCCAAGGGCGTGATCCTCGTGAACCGCAACGGCAAGCGGTTCGTGAACGAGGGTGTCACCTACCAGGACTTCCCCAAGGTCCTCGGTGCGTACGACCCCGTAGCGCTCGACTACCCGACCGAGAACGTGTGGCTGATCTTCGACCAGTCCGTGAAGGACACAAACGTGATCCTTCCCTCTGTCCTGCCGGGCGCCCCCGCACCGGATTGGATGATGCACGCGGCAACGTTGCGGGAGCTCGCGGAGCAGATCGGCATTGACGCCGATGCGCTCGAAGCCACTGTCGCGCGGTGGAACGAGCAGGTCGCCGCGGGTGCCGACACCGACTTCCACCGCGGCACCGTGCGGTTCGAGGCGCACATGAGCGGCCACTTCCCGTCGCCCGCCAACAACCTCGGCTCGATCGACCATCCGCCGTTCTATGCGATGCCGCTCTACGACGGGACCCTCGGGACCAACGGAGGTCCGCGCGTCGACGAGCACGCGCGCGTCCTCCGCCACGACGGTTCGGTGATCCCAGGCCTGTACGCAGCGGGCAACGCCTCGGCGAGCGTGTTCGGGCCCGCGTACCCGGGTGGCGGCGCCACCATCGGGCCCGCGCTCACGTTCGGCTACCTCGCCGGGCGCCACGCCGCGTCTCGTGCAGGTTCCGCGCATGACTGACATCGACGGCAAGGACTTCCACGGAAGGGTTGCGATCGCAACCGCGACTGCGTCCGGAATCGAGCGGGTGCCTGATCGCTGGAGGTCGGCGTGATCCATTTTGGGGACAGCTGGCTACGTCCCCACAAAGGACGACTTGACCTTGCCCTGCCTTCGGGCGGGGTTGCGTCGTCAGTAGTCGTGCTGGCGTGAGCCAGCGATCGGTGGAGGTGGCTTCAGGAGCGCGTGTTATGGCGCCTTCTTCGGCTGCACCCCATGAGATGCTGACCGATGATTCCTGGCGAGGCGGCAGGCGGAATGCCGTTGGCTCCGACTCCTCGTCGAGGACGGCGCTCGCCTTCACGGGGCGCCGAAGAACTCCGCTGCGAGGCGACTCATCTCGTCGATTGGGACGTCGCGAATGTGGTGGGAGAGACCCCAGTGGTGACCGAAGGGATCGATGAACTGGCCGTCTCGCTCTCCCCAAAACGAATCGGCTAAGGGCCGCACAGCCTCGGCACCGTTCTCGATCGCTTGGGTCCACACCCGATCGACGTCGTCGGTTTGGAGATAGAGCACCGCCGACGTGCAGCCCGTGGTCGTGGGCGATAGAGCATCGTGCTCGGGGAACTCGTCTGCGACCATCACTGCGGACGGCCCGAACCACAGCTCGAGGTGGATCAGTCGACCGTCGGGCAGGGTGATGCGGCTGCGCTCTTCGGCGCCCAGGACGGTCACGTACCAGTCCGCGGCACGTCGGGCGTCTGCCACGATGATGTGCGTGGTAATCATGAGCATGAAGCTATGAGTGCGCTTCGTGCCCGTCTTGTACGTCCTTGCGCGGTTCCGACGTGCAAGTCCGGCAATCTGGATGAAGTGGACTTCGTTCGCGCCTGGCGCACACCGGACGACGACCGGCTTCTTTGGATGCAGGGCGTGACTACTCGCTACCGCGTGGACCCTGTGGGCGAGTACGTCATCGGCGTGGTGTGCAGGCGCAGCTACCATCTCACCCGCGGCCGATCGAAGCTTGTGGTGCGACCTCACCAACTGGTGGTACTTGATCCGTCGGTCTCCCACTCGGGTTCGCCCGCCGAACAGGGACCGTGGTCGGGTCGCTTGCTCGTCGTCGAACTCCCAGATGTGTCGAACGCGGCGTTCGACGTTGACGATGCCCGGGTCGATCTCGACTTTCCTGATCCGATCGTGGGAGACCCTCGGCTCGCAAGCCGGTTCCTCGCGCTGCACCAATCGATGGAAGACTCGGCATCGACGTTGGAACGACAAAGCGAGGTCGTGTCATTCCTCCAGGACGTGCGCGCGAGCTCCCCATCGGGCGAGCACCCGACACGAGTGGTCCGCGACGACCCGGCGGTGCAACGGGCGTGCGAGTGCCTCCGCGCG
>JBKPCV010000121.1:0-3605 GCA_046727575.1 Actinomycetota bacterium | reverse complement strand
GTCCCAAGCGACCCATCGCGTCAGTGACCTGGGAGCCCACGTCGCCGCCCTGCGCGACGTACTGGGTGTAACCGAGGCGCCGCATGAGCTCGTCCCAGGCCTGTCCGATGCGGATGGGGCCCCAGCCGAGCTCGGTCGGCTCGTCGGAGAAGCCGTAGCCGGGGATGGACGGCAGTACGAGGTGGAACGCGTCCTCAGCGCTTCCGCCGTGCGCGGTCGGGTCGGTGAGTGGGCCGATGGTCTCGAGCAGCTCGACGATCGAGCCCGGCCAGCCGTGCGTCATGATCAACGGCAACGCGTTCTCGTGTTGCGACTTCACGTGGATGAAGTGGATGTTCAGCCCGTCGATCTCGGTCTTGAACTGCGGCAGCGCGTTCAGGCGCGCTTCGCACTTGCGCCAGTCGTATTCGGTCGTCCAGTAGCGGGCGAGCTCCTGCGTCGCCGCCAACTGCACACCCTGCGACCGATCGGCGACGAGTTCCCTGGTCGGCCAGCGGGTCGCATCGATGCGGCGGTGCAGTTCTTCGATATCGCGCTCAGGAACCTCGATTCGGAACGGGCGGACCCCGGTCTCCGCGTTCGCCGTCGTGGTGTCACTCATGATCGTGTCCTCCCGGTTGCGTCGCTCGGTGTCTTGTCGATCGTGGAGTGTCGCGACGTCGAAGCGAACATCCCTCGGTGAGCGTAGAGCGAAGACCCGACGAAGCGAGAGGAGGTGCACGATTCACGCGCACCGCGCGAGCGCGGCAGTTGGACGTTTCTATCGGACAACGCTGGAGGACGCGCTCCGTCGCGTGTCTCTCGAGCGCACCGGCTAATGGAGTTCGGCAGCTCAGAGATGCGCGTTTCGCGGCGGACTGATCGATGACGTCATGTATTGGCCGTTGCGTCCGTGTGCGGGTTGCTGTCAGTCGTACCTCGAGAGCACCCAATGTTGCACGGGCTCGCCGGGGGTATGCGCGCCTACTGAGCGTTCCCATCTGGAACGGGAATGTCGAACGCATTGATGATCGAGCACACCGTCATGTAGAGGCCGATGAGCAGGACCATGTCGACGAGGGCCCTGTTTCCGAGCGCGTTTGCCGCTGCTGCGTATGTCTTCGCGTCGACGCGGTGGTTGTGCGCGAGTTGCCAGGTGAAGTTGTGTGCGCTGGCTTCGTGCTCTGAGTCGAACTCAGGTGGTTCGCCCGCAGCTATCGCGTCGATGACGGTGTCGGGGAATCCGACGACCTTCGCGACGGCGCGGTGCGCGTAGAGCTCGTAGTCGCCTTGCCAGGTGGCACCGACGGTGAGGATGATGATTTCGTGTACGCGGGGAGAGAGCGAAGTGCTGTTCTTGTCGGCGCGGAAGCCGCTGAGTTGAGGGGCCGAGGAGGCTTCCGTCGTTGCCGATGGCGCGGGCGCCCGCGCTTTCGACCCAGGGCACTTCGTTGGCGACGAGGCCGGCGTAGAAATCGCGCTGCGTTGGGTCGAGGTCGTCGGGCTTGAGTTGTGGAAGTCGGCCGCTCATTGCCCGCTGCCCCGAGTCGTGTCGTTGAAGGTTTCGGTGAGCCAATCGAATACGACGCCATTCATGAGGACCGAGGCACCTGGGTGCGCGTGTGCGCCGGCGGATTCGTCGGCTGTGAACGATCTGAGTGTCGCGCGCTCGCCGAGCGCTTCGGCCAGGCGTGCAGCCTGGCCGGGGTTGAAATGGTCGTCGGCCGCGTCGCAAACCAGCACGGGGCAGGTGATCTGGTGGACGACGTCCTCGAGCGTGTAGGGGCGGGCGCGATCGAAGAACTCGTAGGGCGTGTCGACGCGGAAGGACCAGAGTCCTTGTTCGATGTACCAGCGCAGCGACATGTCGGCTTCCATGCCACGGGCGATCGTTTCGTTGAACGCTTCCGCGTCCTGATGGTCGAGAAGTGCTCTGAGCTGGGGCGTGAGGAGATTCAGCACGGACTCGTAGGCCTCGAATAGCCCGTCGATCGCGACGACGGCTCCGATGCGAGATTCGAAAGCCGCGGCGCGAGGCGCGAGGTATCCGCCGAAGGAGACACCGAGGAGCGCGAGCCGGGACGTGTCGACTTCCGGGGACGCGTTCGCAGTAGTCCACAACTGGCGAGACGACTTGCTCCCAGTCGTGACGGAACCCGAGACCCTGTTCGCGCACAACCGTGGGTTGGCCGGGTCCTTCGAAGGTCAGGACGTGAAAGCCGCGCTCGAGGGCGGCGAAGCCGCACATGTGCAGCATTTCTTCTTGGCTGCCGTCGAATCCGTTGAACATCAGCAGTGCCGGCCGCGGCGTCGGTTCCCGGCTTGCTCGATAGAGGATCGCCGGGATTGTGAAGCCGTCGGCTTGGATGGTGATGCGTTCGCCGGCTGGGTCGAGCCGGGCGATGGCGCGGTTGAATTGATCGGTGGCCGCGGTCCACGTCCTCGTGATTCTCGGGTCGTTGGGGTTGCTGTGCAGGAAGAAGTCGGCGGCGCGGTAGTAGGCGGCGGCGCGAAAGGCGCGGTCGCGCAGGGTGACGGGCGAGCGGTGCAGGTTGTCCCAGCCTTCGGTTTGGACGTGCTGGGCAAGGGTGAGGAACTCGGAGTGCCAGCTCTCGAAGTCGCCAGGCGTGATCCGGTCGGCTACGTCCAGGACCTCGGCGACGTCCGCACCGTGGTACGGCGCGGTGCCCAGCCAGCGCAATAGGTTGAAGTTGAACGAGCGATCCACACTGAGCGGCATGGTGCCGTCTCCTCGCGGCCAGGTTCCACGATGCGCGATGAGGCGCCGCGTATTACTCGCTGCCGCTTCCCTCGTAGGAGCCGAGGTTGTCGACGAGCTCGCGGAGCTCCGGTCGTTCGGCGAAGCGATCGCTGTGGATCTTGGCGATCTTGTCGCCGATGTTGGGGTCCTCGTCGTCGGTGAGGTCTTGGGAGATCATGTTGTCGACGACGGGCAAGCCGGCGTTGTCGGTCTCGTGGGCAGCGGATGGAACATGTAGGTCCGGTACGCGTCGAGGTCCTTTAGCGCGTAGAGGGCGCCGAAATCGAAATTGCCGCCGAAGTCGCGGCCGACGCAGAAGAAGTCGACGACTTCGATCTCGCGACCCATCCGGTTCAACATCTCGAGCGCGGTGTCGACTTTCTCCTTCTCTGCGTCCGGGCGGATGGACACGCGGATCTGGTGGTAGATCATCGGAACACTCTCCCTTTCATGACGTCGCTGAAGACGGTCGTTGTGCGATGATGCGGGTCCGAGCCGAGTGTTCGCATCGGCGAGAATCGCCTGTACGCGGCTAGGGCAGTTGCATTTCGCGGAGTTGGCGACGCGAGGTGATGCCGAGCTTCGGAAAAATGTTCCGCAAGTGCGCGTCGATGGTGCGAGGGCTCAGGAACAATTCCGCTGCGATCTCCTTGGAGCTCTTGCCCGTGCTCGCGAGCCGAGCGATGCGCGCCTCTTGGGGTGTCAGCTCGGTCGCCGCCTCGACCGTGCGGCGGCGGGCCCGTTCACCGGTCGCGCCCAACTCGCGGGCGGCACGTTCGGCGAAGGCTCAGCACCCATGGCTGCGAACATCTCGTGGGCACGCCGCAGTTCGGACCGGGCGTCGGCGCGCCGACCGCTCCGGCGG
>JBKPCV010000120.1:0-17594 GCA_046727575.1 Actinomycetota bacterium | reverse complement strand
AACCCGGTGAGCGTCACCCTCCACACGAGACGTCACCTCCAAGTCGAGGCACGGCGCAGAACCCAGGAGCTTGCGCGCGCGATGCTATGAGCGTGGCTTCGGCGTTGCATCCGGACGTCGCACCACTCGCGGCGTTGCTCGGCACGTGGTCGGGCCGGGGCCGCGGCGAGTACCCGACGATCGAGCCCTTCGAGTACGACGAGACGATCACGTTCGGCCACGTCGGTAAGCCCTTCCTCGCGTACGGGCAGCGAACCAAGCACGCGTTCGACGGACGACCGTTGCACTCCGAGAGCGGCTTCTGGCGCGTGCCGCGACCCGGCCGAGTCGAGCTCGCGCTCGCGCACCCGACAGGCATCGTCGAGGTCGACGAAGGCACGTTCGACGGAACAACCGTCCTGTTGCGGTCCCGGTTCGTCGGTCGCAGCGGGACGGCCAAGGAGGTCACGGCCATCGAACGCGACTTCGTACTCGAGGGCGACCGGCTGACCTATGCGTTGCGCATGGCCGCGGTCGGTCAGCCTCTCACGCACCATCTCGCCGCCGAGCTCCGCCGCGAGTAGACGCGGAGCGCCTAACGCTCGGGCTCGACGAGGTCCGGGCGGTACTCCTCGTGGTCCGTGAGGTACTGCGATGCAGCACGCATGCTGTCCTCGTTGTGCTGGTTGATGAACTGATAGATCGCCGGGTCCATCTCGGCTTCCTCGTCGAAGGAGAACCGGGTCCGGTTCGGCCCGATCGGCTCGAGGAGGATGTGGCCCACCTGATCGTTGCCGTCGCGCGAGATCATCTTGTACGTGTACCCCCGCTCGGGCTCGACGTCGTAGACCAGCTCGAGCGCGGTGCCGGTTTCGTCGCCGGGCAGCTTGTAGTAGACGCGCCGCAGCCGGCCGTTGTGGTGTCCGTCGCCGGGCCACAGGACGTCGACCTTGTGCACCATCGGCGCGTAGTCCGTCCAGCGGTCGTAGTCCTGGAACAGCGCCCAGATCCGCGCCGCGGAGTGCGGCATCTCGAACGAGAACTCGTGTCTGAGGGACATGGGCTCATGATGGCATGCTTGGTGCATGGACACGCCGGCCGGTTCGGGCCCGATCGCCTTCGTGTGCGCGATGCCAATGGAGCTCGCCCCCTTGATCGAGCGTCTGTCGCTCACCAAATCGGACGTCGACGGTTTCGAGGTCCATCTCGGCGCACTCGGCGACCGCGAGGTCGTCGGGATCGTCACCGGGATGGGTACGCAGCTCGCGACCCAGGGCATCGAGCGACTGCTCGACGTCGTCGACGCCGACCACGTGGTCGTGGTCGGCATCACTGGCGCGGTGGAGAACGAGACACCGATCGGCACGCTCGTGCTGCCCGAAGCCGTCGTCAACAGCGCGACCGGGAAGGAGTACCGGCCCACGCCGCTCGGCGGCGGGCCGCACCACGGGAAGATGTTGACTGGCGACGTGCTGCTCACCGACCTCGACGTGATCGCCGAGCACCGGGCGCGTGGTGTCGTGTCGCTCGACATGGAGACGGCAGCGACCGCCGCGGTGTGCGAGGCGCGCGGTGTCCCATGGTCCGTGTTTCGTGTCATCAGCGACCGTGCGACCGACGGCAGCGTCACCGAGGAAGTGTTCCGTCTCAGCAACATGGACGGCACGCCGAACCACGAGGCAATCGAGAAGTACTTCGCCGACCACCCCGAGCGCCTCGAACAGATGGCGAAACTCGCCGAAGGAGCCACGCTGGCCGCGGAGACCGCAGCCGACGCCGCGATCCGGGCCTGTTCGCCGACGTAGGGGAACCCGACGCTTTGTGGCAAGCTGAACCCGTTCTCGGGCGCGCCAGGGGGAAACGCCGTTGAAGCACTACGTCGTGATCTCGGCCGACTGCCACGCCGGGCCCAACTCGCCCGTGTACCGCGACTACCTCGATCCCGAGTACCGAGAGGAATTCGACGAGGAGCTCGGGGAACGCCAACGCCTCATCGACGAGCGACGCTCCGAGCGTGCGGTGGCCGGCAACTTCCTCGGTGACGACGAGTTCCAAGAGGAGTGGTTCGGCGAGGACGACGAAGGCAACAGCCTGCATGAGATCGGTTTACGCGGCGGCTGGGACGCGGCGACACGCGACAAGGAGCTCGACAACGACGCCGTCACCGCCGAGGTCGTGTTCCCAGGTCCGGACGCGGTGACCGGCACCATGGGCGCGCCCTTCGGCGCGGGGTTCAACCCGGTCGCGACCCGGAGTCCCGCCCACCTCCTGGCCGGTGCGCGCGCGTACAACCGGTGGGCGGCGGAACTCTGCCACGCCAGTCCGGCGCGGCGGGCGGGCCTGATCGTGGCCCCGATCCTCGACGACCTCGACGGCGGCATCCGCGAGATCCGGCGTGCGCACGCCGAGGGCCTCACCGGCGGCATCATCATCCCGCCGCGTTGGGGTGACCACGAGTCGTACACGAGCTATCGCTACGACCCGATCTGGTCCGTGTGCCAGGAGCTCGACCTGCCCGTGCACTGCCACTCGGGTCCGGCGGCGCACGAGGACTACGGCGAGGTCAGTGGGTGGATGAGCGTCTACGGCTACGAGACGATTTTCTTCACCGCGCGGCCCCTCTGGTTCATGTTGCTCACAGGCGTGTTCGAACGCTTCCCGACGCTGAAGATGGCCGTGACGGAGGCGGGGAGCTACTGGGCGGCCGACCTGTTGTGGCGCGTCGACATGATGGCGACGCGCGAACACGGAATGCGCAAGATGGTCAACACGCGCGGCATGCTCACGATGCTGCCGAGCGAGTACTTCGACCGCAACGTCAAGATCGGCTCTTCCAACACACGCCGACGCGAGCTGGGGCGCCGGTACGAGATCGGCGTCGGCAACATCATGTGGGGGAACGACTTCCCGCATCCCGAAGGCACGTGGCCGTACACGCGTCAGTTCCTCAAGGAGCGGTTCTGGGACATACCCGTCGACGAGACCGAGCAGATCCTCGGCCTCAACCAGGTGGACTTCTACGGTTTCGACCTCGAGAAGCTGCAACCGATCGCCGACCGGATCGGCCCGACACCCGAAGACCTCGGGCAGACCGACGAGTCGGTGTTCGCGAAATGGGAGCCGTACAAGAAGGTGGGCCGGCCATGGCTCACCGGTGAGGAGGCCGGAGCGCTCCTCACCGACAAGTGACCTCGGTTCGCGTCGCGACGCGAACGCTCTTCGACCACAGGGAGTGCGCATGAGCCAGAACCGTTGGATCCAGGAGCCCCGGCGCGGTGAGGGGGCCAGCGTCGTGCCCTTCCCGGCGAACGCGCGGCTCGAGCTCACGTACCTCACCGATCCGGAGATCCACGCGGCAGTGCTGCCGCCGCCGCTCACCGCGCCTCCGGAGCCGCGCGTGCGAGTGCACTTCACGCGGATCGAGATCAACGGCAAGCTCCACGAGATCGTCTGCTCGTTCAACCTCGACGCGATGTACGGCAACACACTCGGGCAGTTCTGCGCGGTGATGCCGATCGACCTCGAGACCGCCGTCACGCCGAGCCGTGAGACCTACGGCGAGCCGAAGAAGCTGGCGCAGATGGAGTGCGAGCGCGACGGCGACCACGTCCGCGCGAGCGTCACGCGCCAGGGCGTCACGATCATCGAGGTCGTCGGCGACGTCACCGAGAAACTGCCGGTGCCGGAGCCCTACGAAGTCGTGCAGTTCTGGTACAAGTTCCTGCCCGCGGTATCGGGCGAGGGCTTCGACGCCGGACCCTTCCTCGTCACGCTCCACCAGACGGTGAAGCCGGAGTCGTGTGAGAAGGTCGAGGGCAAGCTCGTGCTCCGCGACCTACCGGGGACGCCGGTTGCCGACCTTCCCATCCTGAAGCAGGAAGGCGCCCGGCTCATGATGATCTCAACCGACTACTACCACGTGCTCGAAGACGTCGAGATCGACCACCAGGAGTACGCCAAGCACGTCACCGTGCAGTACCAGTAGCCCTCCACCTGCAACTTGCGTCAGATATCGGCGTATAACCCCGATATCTGACGCCGGTTCGATGGTGAGCGGCTACCAGGGCTTTGCTTGTTCGCCGGTGAACGCGACGGAGTAGGCGTCGTCGGGGACCTTGTCGAGCGGGTGCGCGATCTCGTCGACCGTGGGACCGACGCGTGTGGCGATCGGTGCGAGCACGTCGAGGTCGAATCCGTACAGCCCCGCTGCGTTCCCACCGACCATCGCGACGACCTCGTCGGTCGGCACGTCGGCGAACGTGTTGCGCAGCGCCTCGCGCGTGTACGGAAATGTTCCTTCGGTGTGCGGGTAGTCCTGGCCCCACATGATCTTGTCGATACCGATGTCGTAGCGCAGTTCGCACTCGCTCGGTCGCAGGAAGCTCGACCCGAGATAGCAGTTCCGGGCCCACGTCTCGCTCGGTGACATCCCCATCTCGGCTGCGACCTCGCCCGCGATGCGGAACTCGGCGGTGCCCGGCTTCTGGAACCGGTGGTACTGCGAGTCGAGCATGGCGAGCACGCCCGGTACCCAACCCGACGCCTGCTCGGTGAGCGCGAGCTTCAGGTTTGGATGGCGCGAGAACACGTTGCCGAAGAGCATGTGCCAGAAGACGCGGTGCGAATACCAGCTCAACTCGATGATGAAGACTGCCGTCGAGGCCTTGTAGCTGCCGAAGTCGGGCGCGGCCTGTCCGGCGTGGTTGTTGATCGGCATGTCGAGGTCTTCACAGACCGCCCACAGCGGCTCGTACTCGGGCGCGTACAAGGGCGGAAGCCCGGAGTCGGGGGCGACGCCCGGGAGCAGGATGCCGCCGAACAGGTTGGCGTCGCGTGCGCGCCGCACTTCCGCGACGGCGTCGTCGACGTCATACAGGAAGACCTGCGCGATCCCCGCTCGACGGCCGGGCGCGTCCGCGCAGAAGTCAGCGAGCCATCGGTTGTGGGCCTGGATCCCGGCGAACCGATGGTCGTAGTCGTCGCGATCGGTGGGCTGGTGCGTCGCCAACAGGCCCGACGGAAAGAAGGGTGGGACCGTGTTCGGGAACAGCACCTCGGCCACGACGCCGTCGCCTTCCAGGTCCTGGAGGCGACGGTCGGAGTCCCAGTTGCGAGAGGCCTCCGCGCCGCGCAGGTCAGTGAACGGGTTCTCGTACGTCTTTGCCCAGTCGTCGAACTCGTCGAGCCACTTCTTCTCGAGGTACTCGCGATAGTCGAGCACCGGCGCGCCAGCATGGCAGTCCGACGAGATCACGATGTAGCGATCGTCCGCAAGACTGGTCATTGTCGTTCCCGTCATGGCTCGCACGCGAGCGCCGCGCACGCCGAGATTAGTGTGACGTACCATCTCCGGGCTGGCCAACGCGCGCGGAGGCGAGATGGACGCGAACGCCGAACGTGAACCTCCCCGCGAGCTCCGTGTCGACCTGCCCTCGCTCGACGCCATCCCGGATCCGGTCTACGTGCTTGACGGCGAGGCGCGCGTCCTGCATGCGAACCACGCAGCCGAGGAGTTCTTCGGCATCGCGTGCGACCAGTGGCGTGGCAAGGTGCCCCTCGACCTCGTGCACAGCGAGGACCTGCCGATCGTCATGTCGTCGTTGCACGAGGTGCGCAAGAAGGCTGCAGGGACGCCGATCGAGGTACGCGTGCGCGTTCGCGACGGCTCCTGGAGATTGGTCGAGGTGGTGGGCGGCTCATACATCGACGGCGGTGACCTGCGCATCCTGAACACGCTGCGCGATCTCACCGAGCGGCGACGGTGGGAGCTCGCGGCATCGGACGTGGGGCGGTTCCGAACTCTGGTGGAGAACGCGCCGACGATCATCATGCATGTCAACGCCACGGGACGCATCCTCTCGGCATCCGGCGCG
Organism: Actinomycetota bacterium; assembly: GCA_046727575.1. Taxonomy (GTDB): domain Bacteria; phylum Actinomycetota; class Acidimicrobiia; order IMCC26256; family DASPTH01; genus DASPTH01. Next base: position 11,742 of record JBKPCV010000120.1, on the reverse strand, counting down.
TTCACGCGTCAACTCGGGCACGACCTCACGCATGTCCTCGGCGCACGACTGGTCGACTTCGTCGAAGAGTCGGAGCACGACGCGGCCTGGCAGTTCCTCTCGGACGCGTGCTCACGTCCGGGAACCAAGGTCGCCGAGCTCGAGTTGGTCGACATAAAAAGCCGCGCGGTGCCCTACCAGATCCTCTCGGTGAACCTCGTCGACGATCCCGTCGTCGGTGGTCTCGTCGTGGCCGCGTACGACATCTCGGCACGGCGCATTCTCGAACGTCGCCTCGCTCACCTCGCCACGCACGACGTCCTCACCGGTCTGCCGAACCGAGCGCACGCGGTCGACGTCCTGACCTCGTTCCTCGAGCGTCCCGACGCGAGAGCACGTCGGTTGGCGGTGCTCTTCGTCGACCTCGACCGCTTCAAGCCGGTGAACGACCTCTATGGGCACGACGTCGGGGACCGGCTTCTCGTCATCGTGGCGCAACGTTTGCGTAGCGCAGTCCGTCCCACCGACGTGGTCGCGCGCTTCGGAGGAGACGAATTCCTCATCGTCTGTGACGACATCGACGCGGCCGAGGCCGCGAAGGTCGTCGAACGTATCGAGACCGTGCTCGCCGATCCCATCGAGCTCGACGGTCGCGTCATCCAGGTGTTCGCGTCCGTCGGCATGGTCGACGGCCAGGCCTCGCCGTCGGCGCGCCACCTCGTCGCCGAGGCGGACGCGGCGATGTACGAACGCAAGCAGCGCAGGCGGGCGCGCGTCGACAGTCCCGCGCTGCCGCTCACCGAACGTCGCGAGCTCGCCGAGAGCTTGCGCCGCGCCCTCGACGGCGACAGCAGTGGCATCACGCTCTCGCTGCACTTCCAGCCGATCGTCGACCTGGGAACGCTCGAGACCTGCGCGGTGGAGGCCCTCCTCCGGGGAACCCACGTCCGCTTGGGCGAGGTGTCACCGACGCGCATCGTGCCGGTCGCCGACGAAGCCGGGCTCGCGGGCCGTCTCGGCGAGTGGGTGCTCCGCGCCGCGCTGATGCAGCTCGCGGCCTGGGATCTCTCGGGGGTCGCCGTCGGGAGCATCAGCGTCAACCTTTCGCCCATCCAGCTCATCGACCCGAAGCTGCCGCGCGTCGTGTCCGACGCGCTGACGTCACTCGGAGTCACCGCGAACCGGCTCTGCCTCGAGATGAACGAGTCGGCGGTGCTCGAGTACCGCACACCGGCCGAACGCCCGCCGGCGGTCGACCAGCTGGAGGCTTTGCACGACCTCGGGCTCGTGCTGGCGATCGACGACTTCGGTACCGGGTACTCGAGCCTGACCCATCTCCGCGACCTGCCCTTCGATCTCGTGAAGATCGACCAGACCTTCGTCGACGAAGTCGACCAGAAGGACGACGTCGCGCGCATCTGCCGGGCCGCGATCGCGTTCGCACACTCCACGGGGAAGCCGGTAATCGCCGAGGGCGTTGCGCGCCTGGGGCAGCACGAGCGCCTCGTGGACTTCGGCGCGAACCGGGCCCAGGGCCATCTCTACTGCGCGGCCATGTCCGCCGCAATGCTCGAGGGCGTCCTGCGTGAGAACGACCTCGGAGCGTCGGTGCGCAGCGCCGCCGCGCTCGACGTCGGGTAATCGCGCGGCCGGTCCGACACCGGCGCGCCGGTCGCGCGCTACCCGAGGCTGCTCGACCGTGGATACGCGTCGTCAGGATCGGTGAGTACGTTCACGAGCGACGGACCGTCGAACGCGAACGCCCGATCGAGCGCGGGCCCGAGCGCGCCGGGTTCCTTCACGAACTCGCCGTAGCAACCGAGATCCTGGGCGACAAGGTCATAGCGCGTCGCCGGCGCCAGGTCACAGACCACGTCGTATCCGAACAGTGCCTGCATCGGGTGCTTCTCCAGGCCCCAGACGCCGTTGTTCCCGACGATGGCGACGACGTTGGCGCGGTGCCGGGCGAGCGTGTCGAAGTCGGCGAGGCTGAAGCCGAGCGCGCCGTCGCCGAACAGCGCCACGGTCTGCCGCTCGGGATGCGCGAGCGCGGCCGCGAGCGCGTAGCCCGTGCCCGAACCGAGGCAGCCGTACGGGCCGGGGCCGAGGAAGCATCCCGGCGTGTACGTGTCGACGTAGCGACCGGCGTAGGACACAAAGTCGCCGCCGTCGCCGACGACGATCCCGTCGCGATCGAGGCGCCGGCGCAACTCGCCGTATACGCGGACAGGATCGATCGGCGTCGCGTCGGAGTTGAGGCGAGGCTCGTCCTTCGCGCGTGCGGCGCGCTCCTCCTCGCGCAGCCGCGCGACCCAGCTCGCGCGCGTTGACGGCCGGGTTGCCACACCTCGCTCGGCCAGCCCGCCGAGCGCGTGCCGAAGGTCGCCGGCGATCGACGCCGCGAGCTCCGTGTGAGTCGCGACGAGACCAGGGGCGTCGACCAAGTGGACGACCGCGGCCTGCGGCACCCGTCCGAAGGAGAGCCGGAAGTCGAGCGGCGTGCCGGCGACGATGAGGACGTCGGCCTCACGGAAGGCGATCGAGCGCGCACGCCCGAACGACAGGTCGTGGTCGGCGGGCAGCACCCCTCGGCCCATGTCGTTGGCGAAGGCGGGGAGCATCGCCGTCTCAACGAGGGCACGCACCTCGGCCTCCGCGCCCGCCCAGTAGACATCGCCGCCGACGAGCAGTACAGGACGGTCCGCGTTCGCGAGCAGGTCGGCGACACGGCCGATGGCGTCCGCGTCGGCAACGGGGCCGTGCAGTTGCCGCGCGTCGATCCTCTCCGGCGCCGGAGCTTCTGCTGCTCCCCAACGATCGAGGGGGACGTCGACGAATGAAGGGCCTCGGTGCGGTGTCTGCGCGCTGCGCAACGCGCGATCGAACACGACGGGTACCTCGTCGGGGGCATGTGCCGTGACCGCGCACTTCGTGATCGACGCCACGATCGGGACGTGGTCGAGCTCCTGGAGCGAGCCCTGACCCCATCGTCCGTCGGGCGCGCGTCCGCCGGCGACGAACATCGGCGTGCCGTTCAGCCATGCGCTGGTGATCGCGCTGATCCCATTGGTGACCCCGGGTCCGGCCGTCAACGCGGCGACGCCCACGCGGCGCGTGACCTTCGCCCAACCCTCGGCCGCAAAGGCCGCGGTCTGTTCGTGACGGGTGTCGACGAGTCGGATCCCTTCCTGCACACAGCCGTCGTAGAGCGGCCAGATGTGGCCGCCATTGAGCGTAAAGACGGTCTCGACATCGTGTGCACGCAACGTGCGGGCGGCGAGGACTCCAGCGTGCGTCACCGCGATCAGTCTGTCACGACGACCAGCACTTCGCCGTTGTTGCCCGCTACGGGCGGTGTGCTGCTCGGCCCGTCCCGATCACGTTGGCGTCGAGTGCGCGACAATCCCGCGGTGCCTCGCGTCGTTGCTCCTGGTGACACCGCTCCCTGCCGCCGGTGCGATGGGAGGTCGTGCCCGGAGCCGGGCACGCGGTCCAGAGCGACCAGCCACTGGCGCTCGCCGCACTCATCCGTGATTTCGTATCCCCCGGCATGACTCGCAGCCCGAGCTCGTGAAAACGACGTTCCGTTAATCTGGACGCATGTCCTCCCAACCCCCTCCCTTCCCCGATGCCGTTCCACTGACCGGTTCGATCTCCGGCACGCCGCCGCGCGCGCCGGGCTCGGTGCGTCGCACGTCGAGCATCGACATGGGATGGCCCGCCGGCCTCGGGACGCCCCTCCAGCTCGTCGGCCGGTCCCGAGACCTCGTCACACCGATCGACGGTGAACCGTTCGTCGCCGGCGCTGCCGAGATGCGCGTGACGGTCGGTGCCGAGCGCACGATCACCTCGATCGCGACCACACCGGAACGCCCGGGCATCGAAGGCCTCGTCGGTACACAAGGAGGGTCGTACCTGCGGGGCGCCATCGACCAGGTGCTGCCCGGCGAACGCGAAGCCGCGACTCCGTTGCACGTGTTGCTCGACGACATCGCCGGCGCCAGTCTCATCGGCGGATTCGCGTGGTCGCGGTGGCCCGGGACCCGTCAACAGTTGAACCGCGCGATCCAGCGCTCCGGTACGCAGTTCGGGACACGCAAGGGGAAGATCATCTGCTCGGGCTTACGGCCGGGCGGGTGGGCACAGATCGCGCGTGAGACCGGTCAAGACGCGGCACACGCAGTGCGGCCGGCAGGAGACATCTCCACGCCCGACGATGCGTGGGGTTGGCACGAGTTCCCCGAGCGCCCACCGGTGTGCATGCGACGGCACCGCCGCATCGACATGCATCCTGCGAGTGACTCGCTGTTCGTCGACGCGTTCTTCCGCGACAGCTGCTGGGAGCCCGACGGCACCGAGCTGGCACTTCACGAGTACAGCGTCCGCGCCGAGGTCGACGCGCCCTCGCTCGCGCTTGTCGCGGTGACCGCGCAACCCCACGTGCTGCCCTTCCCCGAGTGTCCGTGGGCCGCGCCGCACGTGACGAAGCTCGTCGGCCGGTCGGTGCTGACCTTCCGGACACACGTCCAGGAGACACTGCGCGAGCTGGACTGTTGCACGCACCTCAACGACATGTTGCGGTGTCTGGCTGAGGTCCCCGCGCTGGCCTCCGCAGTCCGACCAACGGCTTCGGTGGGATCATGACGCAAGCACTCGACGGCCTCCGCGTCGTCGACCTCTCCAACACGCTGGGTGGCACCCTGGCCAGCCAGCTGTTCGCCGACTTCGGAGCCGAGGTCGTCCACGTCGAGACGCCCGGCGGGAGCATCCTCCGGTCGCAGCCCGCGTACCCGTTCTGGGGGCGGGGCAAGAAGAGCGTCGAGCTCGACTTGCGGGACGCGCAGGACCGTGACGTCGCGTACAACCTCGCGTGCGACGCCGACGTGTTGATCGAGACGTTCCGCCCGGGCGTCGCGGATCGGCTCGGTCTCGGGTACGAGCAGCTGAGCCATGACAACCCGCGGCTCGTCTTCGGGTCGATCACCGCGTTCGGTCGCAACAACGCGCTCTCGCATCTCAAGGGCTACGAGGGCGTGGTGATGGCCAAGATCGGCGGCTACAACACGCTCTCCAGCCTGACGGCGCGCCCCGGTCCCGCGTTCGGGACGGTTCCGTACTGTACTGCGAGCGCAGCGCACACCCTTGCGCAAGGCATCCTCGTCGCCCTCTACGAGCGCGAAACCAGTTCGCTCGGACAGTGGGTAGAAACCACGCTGGTGCAGGCGCTCGCGGCGCACGACACCTGGAACTGGATCGTCCGACGGGTCGCAGAGCAGTACGCGGCCGCCTTCACTTCGCCACCACGCGTCGACGAGGCACGCAATGTGCCGAACAGTCCGCTCGCCTACCGCCTCCTCGTCGGCCTGTCGAAGGACGGCCGCTGGCTCCAGTTCTCGCAGACGTCGGAACGTCTGTGGGTGGCGTTCATGCGGTCGCTCGGCCTCGAGTGGATGCTCACCGACCCGCGCTGGAAGGACGCGGCGGAATCCGACGACATCGACCACCGCGAGGACTTTTGGGAACAGATGCTCCGAGCCGTGCGCGCCAAGTCGGTTGCGGAGTGGAACCACGTGTTCGACGACGACCCGGATGTTTTCGCCGAGATCTACCGCCACGGGACCGAATTGCTCCATCACCCTCAGATGCTCCACAACCGCAATGTCGTGACCATCGTCGACCGGGTGTGCGGCGCGGTCGCACAGCCGGGGCCGCTCACGCGTATGGAGGCTACACCAGCCGCGGTCGAGCGCGCCGCGCCCGCGCCAGACGAGCACGCCGCCGAACTGCGAGCGCGCCCACGCGGACCGAAGCCCGCCGCGCCCGAGCGCGCGCGAACGGATCCGCCACTCGCCGGCGTCACGATCGTGGAGCTCGGCACGTTCTACGCGGCACCGTTCGGCACCACGCTGCTCACCGACTACGGCGCGCGCGTCATCAAGGTCGAGCAGCTCGAGGGCGACCCTATGCGCTGGATCGTGCCGTTCCCGGAAGCCGGCGGCATCAAAGTACTCCAGGGCAAGGAGAGCGTCGCGGTCGACATGCACAGCGACGCCGGTCGCGAGATCGTGTACGAACTCGTCCGGCGCGCCGACGCCGTGCTCCAGTCGTTCCGGGCCGGTGTCGTCGACCGGCTCGGGTACGACGACAAGACGCTGCTCGCGCTGAATCCTGGCCTCGTCTACCTCAACGCGCCGGGCTACGGCGTCGATGGTCCCTACGGTCACCGTCCTGCCTACGCACCGACGATCGGTGCTGGCACCGGTCTCGCGCGGCGCAACGCGGGGCAGTCGATTCCCGAGCACGCCGATCTCACGATCGACGAGGTCAAGGAGAACTCGCTGCGGCTCGGGACAGCCGCGTTGGGGGTCGGGCACTCCGACGGTTTCTCTGCGTTGGGCACCGGCACCGCGCTCGCGTTGGGCCTCCTTGCGCGCAAGCGGGGGGGCCCCGGACAGTCGATGCTCACCACCATGCTCAACACGGTGGCGCACGCGATCTCAGAGGACATGGTCGAATACGAGGGTCGAGCGGACGCGCCGTCACCGGATGCCGAGGTGCTCGGGCTGAACGCGCGCTACCGCCTCTACGAGACCGCCGACGACTGGGTGTTTCTCGCCGCTCCGACTCGTCGCGACTGGGAGCTGCTCTCCGCCACGCTCGCGTCGTACGGCGACCTCGCGGCCGACGAGCGCTTCAGCACCGAGGACAGCCGCGCCTGCAACGACGCCGCGCTCGCCGAGGCGCTCGGGGCGATCCTGCGAAACCGCAGTGCGCGGCAGTGGGAGCACGACCTCACCGCGAACGACGTCGCATGCGTCGTCGTCGAGCCCACCTCGCCCGACGCCGCGATCATGCAGGGCAACGAGTGTCTCGGACGGACGATGGACATCGTCGTCGACCTCGACCACCCCGTCATCGGTCCGTATCCGAGGTTAAAGCCCCTCGCCAGACTGTCTCGTTCCGCTGGGCTCACAGGAGGCGCTCCGCTGCTCGGGCAGCACACGAACGCGGTGCTCGCCGAACTCGGGTACTCCGACGAACAGATCAACGACCTTCGTGCACGCGGGGTCATCGGCGGATGACCCGAGCAGCGGCACGACGCGTTGAGTAGCGTGAGCGCCATGGCGTCGAACTCCTCCAACGCTCGCGCTCGAACCGGGCGCGCGCGGCGCTTCGATCCCGATACCGAGCTCGAGCTGCTGTTCGACGCCACGCTGAAGGTTCTCCGACGCAACGACTACGCCGACGTCGCGATCGCCGACATCCTCGAGGAAGCGGGCCTCTCGACGCGGTCCTTCTATCGACACTTCCAATCGAAGGACGAGTTGCTCCTGACGCTGTACCGCCGCGACGCGGAGGCGGCGGCCGACCGCTTGCGGTCCCGCGTTCGGAAGGCTTCGACGCCCGCGCAGGCGCTCGAGGCCTGGATCGACGAGATCCTCAGCTTCCGGTTCGATCGGCGCAAGGCCGAGCGCGTCGCGCTCCTCGGCGCGCCGAGTGCCCGCCGGGCGGACGGCTATGCGCTCGAATCCATCCACGCCGGTCGGCTCCTCTCGGCGCCGTTGCTCGAACTGCTCGAGGCCGGGCAGCGTGACGGGTCGTTCCCGGCAGTGGATCCACGACGCGACACGGAGATGATCCGCGCCATCGTCTGGGATGTCGCCGGGCTCAACGCTTGGGGACGCGTCTCGGTCCCGAGATCGGCGGCAACCCAGGACGTCCTGCACTTCTGCCTACGCGCGCTGGGCGCCGAGCGACTGTCGGGCAAGGCGTAGCCCGTCACCGCACGTCGTCCCGCGGAGCGGTATCGTGGGCTTTCGGAAACGGTATTTTCACAGCCGCGGATCTCGGGCGGACCGCCCGGCGAGAAGGAGATCGAGTGTCGATCAAGGACAAGACCGCGGTCGTGGGCGTGGGCGCCACGCCCTACTACCGCCGGGGCCAGTCGTTGCCGCAAACCCCGTTGGAGATGGCGTGCAAGGCCATCGTGCTCGCGCTCGACGACGCCGGGCTCACCGTGCAGGATCTCGACGGCTTCGCGATCTACTCGTTCGCGTGTGACCCGGCTCAGGTCGCGGCGACGCTCGGCGTGCCCGAGGTGCGCTTCGCCGCGTCGCTCACATCCGGCGGCGGCGGTTCGGCGGGTTCGATCGGGCTCGCGGCTGCCGCGATCGCGGGAGGCATGGCGGAGGTGTGCGTCTCGCTGATGACCTTGCAGCAGGTGACGCGCCGCCTCGGAGGTACGTCGACCGAGGAGGGCGGCGGCGGAGGGGGCGGCGGCGGCAATCCCTACGGCGTGGGCGGGGTCGCGCCGTCCATGGCGTTCATCGCCGGCGCGGGCTTGATGTCACCAGGACACAGCTTCTCGGTGCTCACACAACGCCACATGCATCTCTACGGCACGAAGCGCGAGCATCTCGCTGCAATCGCGATCGCGCAACGCGACAACGCGATTCGCCGGCCAACGGCGATCCAGCGCGAGCCACTCACCGTCGACGACTACTTCAACGCGCGCATGATCTCCGACCCGCTGTGCCTCTATGACTACACGATGGAGACCGATGGTGCGGTCGCGGTAATCACGACCTCCGCGGAACGAGCGCGCGATCTGCGGCAACCACCGGTGTACATCATGGCTTCGGCAAATGGCGGCATGGGCCGGTGGGGTCCCGCCATCTTCAGCTACTTCCAGCAACCCGACGAGTACTTCGCGTCCTCCGGCCACCGTCCGGTCGCAAAGCGCATGTACGAGATGGCGGGTGTCACGCCCGACGACGTCGACGTCGCATTGCTCTACGACCACTTCTCGCCGATGGTGCTGATGCAGATCGAGGACTACGGCTTCTGCCCCATCGGCGAGGGCGGTCCCTTCGTCGCCGACGGCAACCACCGCTGGCCTGAAGGGAAGATCCCGGTGAACACGCACGGCGGGAACCTCTCCGAGGCCTACATCATCGGGATGACACACATCCGAGAGGCGGTCGAACAGCTGCGCGGCGTCGCCATCAACCAGGTGGAAGGCGCCGAGATCGCGCTCGTCACCGGCGGTCCGGCGGCCCTTCCTGTCAGCGGCACACTGCTCCGGAGGTAGCGAGCGATGGCTGAGGCACGGCCAGGTGTGTATCCGGTAATGCTGAACGATCCGTACGCCGACCGGTCGACGCAACCGTTCTGGGATGCCGCGCTGGAGGGCCGCTTGATCGCGCCGCGTTGCACGAATTGCCGCACGTTCGTCCTCCCGCCCGCGCCGTTCTGCTTCGCGTGCCAGCACCAGGAGTTCGAGTGGGTCGACCTGCCCGGCACCGGCACCATCTACTCGTTCACGGTGGTGCGCCACCCGCTCTCGCCGCATCTCCAGGCAGTGGTCCCGTACGTGTCGGGCGTGATCGAGCTCGACGGCACGCAGGGCGCCGGTGCCAGGATGATCGCGAACATCATCAACTGCGATCCCGACACCGTACGCATCGGCGACCGCGTGCGGATCGACTTCGAGCTCGTCAGCGAGACCTATGCGGTACCGCGCTTCACGCCCGCCTGAGCGTCACCACCGAACTGGCGTCAGCGGACCAGCTATACGCTGGTTTGCTGACGCCGCTTGGGCATTGGGGGTCACATGGCATCGAGCGCGTTGAGTGACGCCGCCGTCGTGGGCATCGGGCGGACGCCCTTCGTGCGGAAGTCGGGCCGCACGACGTTGGCCATGGCAGCGGAGGCGGCGCGCGCCGCGTTGGCGGATTGTGGCCTCGCACCTGCCGACGTCGACGGCTTCACCTGCTATTCCTCGGGCGACTCCGCGTCGCCGATGCAGGTCGCGCACGCCATCGGCGTCGACGATCTCGGATGGTGCGCGAGCGTGTCCGGCGGCGGCAACGCGGTCGCGTCCGTGGTGGCGGGTGCTGCGGCAGCCGTGGTCACCGGGCAGGCCGACGTGGCGGTGGTCTACCGCGTGCTCGGTTCCGGCACGCGCTACGGCAAGTCTTTCGACCGCGTGCTCGTCCCCGGCGAGGGACAGTTCGCCGCCCCGCACGGGTACATGGTGCCGCCGCAGTGGTTCGCGATGTGGTGCCGTCGCCATCAGCACGTGTACGGGTCGACGTCGGAGGATCTGGGAGCAATCGCGGTGCAGCAACGTGCGCACGCGTCGAAGAACCCCCACGCGATCGCCCGCACGCCGATCACGATCGATGACTATCTCGAGGGTCGCTGGGTCAACGAACCATTCCGCGTGTTCGACTGCTGTTACGAGGTCGACGGCGCCGTCGCGCTCGTCGTCACCTCTGCGTCACGGGCCGCCGATCTCCCCACGAAACCGGTGCACATCATCGGGGTGTCGGACGCGAACGGTCAGGGCGGGTCCGTGTTCGAGTGGGACGACATGACGAGCATGTACTCGCGCGACGCCGCGCCTCGGCTCTGGGGTCGCACCGGGCTGCGACCCACCGACATGGACCTGGCACTGATGTACGACTGCTACACGTACACCGTGATGGCCACCTTCGAGGACTTCGGCTTCTGCGACAAAGGAGAGGTCGGCGACTTCTTCCGCGAGGGTCGCGCCACCTACGGCGGCGACGTCGTGGTGAATCCTCACGGCGGTCTGTTGTCGGAGGGCTACCTCCACGGGCTGAACCACCACTACGAAGCGGTCCTCCAGTTGCGCGGCGACGCGGCGGACCGCCAGGTGGTCGGTGCGGAGACCGCGCTCGTTACTGCTGGCGCGGGGCCGTACGGAGGCGCGCTCGTCTACTGCACCGAACCGGCATGAGCGATCCGGTCTCGGCTCCCCCGCAACCGGCGCCCGACTTCGACACCGAGCCGTTCTGGCGGGCGACGAGCGAGGGGCGGCTCGCACTGTGCCGCTGTGTCGAGTGCGGCTTGTGGTTGCAGCCGCCGCTCGAACGCTGCCGCCGCTGCGCAGGGCCCACTGCCTACGAGGACGTCGCGGGCACGGGCACCGTGTACAGCTTCATCGTGCAACGCCAACCATCGGTCGTGGGCTTCGCGGACGAGATCCCCTACGTGCTCGCGCTGGTCGAGCTCGACGAGCAGCCCGGGTTGCGACTCCCCACACGCATCGTTGGTATCGAGCCCGAGTCGGTGCGGGTCGGAATGCGCGTGGCGGCCGAGTTCGTCGAGCTGCCGGGGGGCGACTACACGGTCCCGGTGTTCCGGCCCGTCTCGTGACCGCGGTGCTCGAAGCCAACACCCGAACCTGACGTCGCCGAGTTCCTGCGTACGCACAACCAGGTCTTCCTGCTGACGCACCGCAAGGATGGCTGGCCCACCGGCTGTCCGATGGTGGGGACCTATCGCGACGACGCCATCGAGTTCAGCGCCTACCGCGCGAGGGGTCCTTCACGATCGCGCTCGAGCACATCACCACGTTCGATTTCGGCCGCCTGACGAGCGCCCCTGATGCGACGGAGCCGAGGCACGCGGTGCCTCGGCTCCATACGGAACTGCGTGATCCTGACGTCAGTCGTCAGGGCTGGCAGTACACCTTCGGGACCTTGCCGTCCATGTAGTCGGTGTACTTCTGGTTCTTGATCTTGTAGAGGTAGAAGCACTTGACCTGGGGATTCGGTGCCGTGCCGTCGCTGACCGACGTTCGGTATAGGTTGCCGAGCGTGCGCTTTGGGGTGACACTTCCTCCGTTCGGGGAGTGGTCTAACCCGCGCACGGTCATGGAGATCGCTGCCGATGCCGACGCGTCGGGGTGGGACGGCTTCTTCCTGTGGGATCACGTCACCTGGAACCCAGCAT
>JBKPCV010000119.1:0-10637 GCA_046727575.1 Actinomycetota bacterium | reverse complement strand
CCTGGGTTCTGCGCCGTGCCTCGACTTGGAGGTGACGTCTCGTGTGGAGGGTGACGCTCACCGGGTTCGCCGGACTGCTCGCGGGTGTCCCGCCGGCTCGCCGCGCGGCGCACCTCGACGTCCTGCACGCCATCAGTCGGGAGTAGTACAAACGCCCGATGGAAGCCATCCTCGTCGAGCGCGACTCGGGAGTTGTCACCGTCACAATGAACCGACCCGAGAAGCGCAACGCCGTCAACTCGGTCATGGCGGCAGAGCTGCTCGAGACGTTCCGAGAGGTCGCGGCCAGCCCCGACGACCGCGCGCTGGTGCTCACTGGCGCGGGCGATGCCTTCTGCTCGGGTGCGGACCTCACACCCCGCGGCGGCCCGGAAGTCCACGCGCTGGTCGGGATGCGCAGCGTCGGGTCGGTGGCACTCGCGCTGCACGGGATCACGAAGCCGACGATCGCGAAGGTTCGCGGTGTCGCGGCCGGCGCCGGCTGCAACATGGCGCTCGGGTGTGATCTCGTCGTCGCGTCGGAAGATGCGCAGTTCACGCAGATCTTCGTGCACCGCGGCCTCGTCGTCGACTTCGGCGGCTCGTGGATCCTGCCCCGCCTGATCGGCCTGCAGCGCGCGAAGGAGCTCGCGTTCTTCGGCGAGTTCGTGTCGGCGGCAGAGGCGAGCGCGCTGGGACTCGTCAACCGGGTGCTTCCGGATACCGACGTCGACACGTTCGTAGACGACTGGGCGCGCCGACTCGCGGCCGGCCCAACACTCACCCTGTCGATGACGAAGACGCTGCTCAACCACGGTCTCGAGACGTCGATCGAACAGGCACTCGAGGACGAGGCGCGTTGTCAGGCGGTGTGTCTCTCGACCACTGATACCCGCGAGGCGTTGGTCGCATTCGCAGAGAAGCGCGCGCCTGTCTTCCGCGGTCGGTGACGTCAGCAAGGAGAATGTGGCGGTGAACCTGGACCAGACCGCGTATCCCGAGCCGCTCGCCACCGACCACCTGTACGGCCACCTCGATATGCGGTCGACGCGCGTCTCCGAGATGGTGGCCGAGGGCACCATGCCGATCGGCGACGACATCCGGACGCCGGGCGGAGTACGAGCCGCGCTCCCCGCACTGCTCATCGAGCTGTGCACGGGTCAGTTCGCGATTTCGCTCGGCATGATCGTGTTGAGCGACATGACGCTGCACCTGCGCGACCGCGGCACAGATCTCGACGCCGTCCGCGGCGAGGTGCGGCTCGTTCGGACGGGGCGCTCGCGTGTGATCGGAGTCGGGCGGCTCGACGCGGTTGGCGAACCGTCTCGAGTCGTCGGCTACGGAACGGTCAGCATCGCGGTGCTGGGCCCGCTCGACGTGCCGTTGTCGGGGCCTCCCGAAGTGCATGGTCGTCCGGAGAAGCCGCCGCCGATCCTCGACGCCATGGGCATGACCCTTCGTGACGACGGCGCGTGCGAGCTCGCCGAGGTGCACGCAGGGGTGTGGGGACCACAGAACCGCTTGCACGGCGGCGCGCAGCAGCTCATGGCCGAAGCGGCGTCTCTCGCTGCCGCCGGCAACGCAGTGGGGACCGACCGCGTCGTCACGAGCGATCTCTCGGTCCGGTTCATCTATCCCGCAATGAACGGACCGTTCGTCGCAATGCCCACAGTCGTCGACCAGAGCGACGACGACGTGTTGTGCCGCGTCGACCTCGTCGACACCGGGAACGACTACCGGCTCTGCTCGATCTCCACGATCCGCACGCAAGTTCTTCACTAGGAGAAGCAATGGCCGACGAGCGACCGGTGGCGTTCGTGACGGGTGCGAGCCGCGGTATCGGCGCGGCCACCGCGGTCGCGCTCGCCGGCGCCGGGTACGACCTCGCCCTCACTGCCCGCACGGTGCGCGAGGGCACCGGCAGACGGCCAGGCAGCCTCGACACCGTCGAAGAGCAGGCCGAACGCGCTGGTGCACGTGCCCTGCCGATCCCGATGGATCTCACCGACCGTGCCGCCGTCGCGAACGCCGCGAAGGGGGCGCTGGCTGAGTTCGGGCACGTCGACGTGCTGTGCAACATCGGCGTGTACCAGGGTGACCAAACCGGTCTGTTCCTCGAGACGCCGGTGGAGGAGTTCGCACGTCACCTCGAGGGTGGTGCGCTCGCGCCCGTCATCCTGCTCCACGAGCTGCTGCCCGACATGATCGAGCGCGGCCGTGGCACCGTCGTGAACATGAGCTCGTACGTCGCGTTCAACGACCCGCCGGGCACCGCGCACGAGAACGGCTGGGCGCTCGCGTACGCGGCGACGAAGGCCGCTATCGATCGCTTCGCGGGTGTGCTCAACGTCGAACTCGGTGACCACGGAATCCGCGCGTACACCGTGGACCCGGGGTTCGTGGCCTACGGCGACGAGCTCGAATCGAGCGTCGAGCGGTACGTGGGCATGCCGGTCACGCCGCCCGAGGCGATCGGCGCGGCAATCGTGTGGCTGCTGTCGTCACCCGACGCCGAACGCCTGCTGCACAAGCGCGTCTACCTGCCCGCAATCACTCAGAAGTACGGGCTGCTTCCGGGCTGGGAGGGCCCCGGCACCGCGTTTCACCAAAAGACCCCTAGAAGGTGAGTCGGCGGACGGTTCCGGGAGTATCAGCGCGACGACGGGCGCACTCATCGGTCACCGGCAAGCGGCGTACGATTTCTCGGGTGGCAACGAGCAGTCTCGACGTCGCGGCGACGGTTCGGGCTGCATTGCTGTCTCACGCACACGTCCGCGACGTGAGGCTCGTCGGCTCGCGCGCGGAGGGTCAGGCGAATCGGCTTTCCGATTGGGACTTCGTCGTCGAGGTCGACGCCTTCCGCGCAGTAGCTGCAGACCTGCCCGCGGTGGTGAGCGTGCTCGACCCGATCGCCCAGCAGTGGGATCGCCTGAGCGACGAGTACTGCTACATGGTGATGGTGCACGGTCCCACGAAGATCGACCTCATCTTCCACGAGGCGTGCGAACCGCAACCGCCGTGGGAGGTCACGCCCCGCACGCTCGTGGCGATCGACCAGCACTTCTGGGATTGGGCGTTGTGGCTGGCGAGCAAGCACCTCGCGGGTCGGGACACGATCGTCGTCTCGGAGCTCCACAAGATGTCGGTGCACCTGCTCAAGCCGATCGGAGTCAGGTTCAAGCCACGAACGCTGGACGACGCGGTCGCGAACTACATCGTTGCGCGGCGGCGTCTGGAGAGCGACTTCGGCGTCGTGGTGCCGCGGGAACTCGAAAGTGAGGTCATGCGCGCGCTCAGCGGCTACGCAGCACCGGTTCGGTAGCTACCGCACCTTCTCGCCCACGAGCGCGAACGAGTTGACGTACATGATGCGCAGCGCGGGATGGAACGCCCATGCGTCGCACTCCGGTGTGCCCCACTTGCCGATGCGGGCCTCGACCATCGGGCGCATCCGCTTGAACGTGACCTCCGCGTCGGGATCGTCGAACTCGTAGAAGTGCAGGTAGCGCGGGTCACCCTTGGTGCCGTTCTCGTACGGAGTGATCATCGTGTAACCGGGGACGCCCGCCTCGACAATGTGGCTGAGGTGCACGAAGTCGCCCCAATCGCGGAGTGCTTGCGCCTCGTC
The DNA here is from genome assembly GCA_046727575.1 of Actinomycetota bacterium. Classification (GTDB taxonomy): domain Bacteria; phylum Actinomycetota; class Acidimicrobiia; order IMCC26256; family DASPTH01; genus DASPTH01. The sequence goes on along the minus strand of JBKPCV010000119.1, from coordinate 7,030 downwards.
CTGCTTGGTCGGACTGATGAGCACGAGCGAGAGCGAAACCGTGGGCTTGCCGGTGAGCCGACCCTGTCCGGGTCGCGGCGTCCGCACGAAGTGGTGTCCGGTGATGCCGTCTGGCGTCGAGGGAGGGGCGAACGACGGGTCGCACTCGTACACGCCCAGTGTGTCGAACTCCGGCAGCTCGCGCGGCAGGTCCGATCGGTCCCGGTAGACGTTACGCCACCACGTAGCCCGCGCCACTCCGGGGAGCGCGAGGACGTCGGCCACACGATCGCGGGCGTAGTCGTCAACCGCAGCCTCGGTCATCTCGAGGTACAGGACGGGCGTGAGGCGATCCTCCACCACGCGCATCGTACGCCTCACGGAGCCCGGTACGCTCAGTGGTGATGACCGACATCGATCTCGAAGCGATCGAACACGAGCGGGAGCGGTTGCGAACGCGCTACCTCCGTGGCACAGGGGCTCGCCCTGCGAGCAGCGCGCGCGGTGTGCACCACGTTGCGATTCTCGTCGCCGACGTCGAGCGCACGATCCGCTTCTACCAGGATCTCCTCGAGTTCCCGCTGACTGACCTGTTCGAGAACCGCGACTACCGCGGTTCCAATCACTTCTTCTTCGACATCGGGAATGGCAACGGTTTGGCGTTCTTCGACTTCCCGGGGCTCGATCTCGGTGAGTATTCCGAGGTGCTCGGAGGGCTCCATCACCTGGCGATCTCGGTGGAGCCAGAACGTTGGGAGCACCTCCGCGAGAAACTGGTTGCGGCGTCGGTGCCGCACGAGGTGATGAGCGAGTCGTCGATCTACTTTCGTGATCCCGATGGCACACGTCTCGAACTGATCAAGGACCCGCTCGGCGAGATGTACGGAACCGCGGTGCTGTAGCCCGCGGTCACGGGGTCTCTTGCAGCGGGGCGAAGCCCTGGCGCACCGTGTTCTCGGTGACCGAGCGGGGTTCGACGAACTGCAGGAGGTAGTCGGGCCCGCCGGCCTTGGAGCCGACCCCCGAGAGTCCGTAGCCGCCGAACGGTTGGCGACCGACGAGGGCGCCGGTGATCCCGCGGTTCACGTAGACGTTGCCGGCGCGCATCGTCCGCACGGCGTGCGTGATGCGCGTGGGAGAGCGCGAGAACACGCCACCGGTGAGTGCGTAGTCAGTGTCGTTCGCGAGTGCAAGCGCATGGTCCCAATCGGTAGCCCGCAACACCGTCAGCAGCGGCCCGAAGATCTCTTCGGTGGCGATGCGACTCTTCGGCTCGTCTGTCAACGCGACGGTGGGTCCGACGTACCAGCCAACGCTCGGATGGTCGTCCCGTTCGAGGAGGACCTCACCTTCGATATGAGCCAGGGCCCGAAACTCGAGTACCCGCGCGTAGGCATCGCTGTCGATCAACGGTCCGCAAACCGTTCGCAGCTCGGACGGATGACCGACCGGCACGACCGCCGACGCGCCGACGAGGCGGTCGACGAACTCGTCGAAGACGGGCGCGAGCGCGATCGCACGCGAGGCAGCCGAGCACTTCTGCCCCGCGTACGCGAGCGCGCTGTGCACGATCGCGGGAATGGCGACATCGAGATCGGCGTCGGCGTCGACGATCACCGCGTTCTTTCCGCCCATCTCAGCGATAACTCGCTTGATGTGGCGCTGGCCGGCACGCGGGACGGCGGCGCGTTCGACGATCTGGAGACCGACCGCCTTGGAGCCCGTGAACACGATGAACGAGACCTCGGGATGGTCGACCATGTATGCGCCGACGTCTTCGCCGACACCGGGCAGGAATGCCAGCACCCCTGGAGGAAGACCGGCTTCGTGGAGAGCCTCGACGAGGCGGAGCGCGATACCGGGCGTCTGCTCGGCCGGCTTGAAGAGCACCGCGTTCCCCGTGACGAGTGCCGCGGTGACCATGCCCGTCGGGATGGCCAACGGGAAGTTCCACGGCGAGATCACGAGCCCGATCCCGCGAGGCTCGTACCGGTAGGCGTTGCGCTCGCCGGGTGCTTGATCGATCGGGGCGCCCGACGCCATGCGTAGTGCGCGACGGCCGTAGTACTCGCAGAAGTCAATCGCCTCGCACACGTCGGCATCGGCTTCGGAAAGCGGCTTCCCGGCCTCGAACGCTTCGAGCGCGGTGAGCTCAGCGCGCCGGTCGCGCAGGATCGCGGCAGTCCGGAACAAAACGGCGGCGCGCTCGCGCCACGGCGCATCGCGCCAAGCGGGCCACGCGCGCCGTGCGATATCGATGGCGTCGTCGGCGTCGGACGAGGTGGCCGCGCTGCTCCGGCAGACCACGCGCTCCGGCCGACCCGGATCGACGGATGTGATCTTGTCGGACGTGTGCCGCGCTCGCCCTTCGATGACGAGAGGTGCCGAGAACGCCGGTTCGTCGAGCCGCGACCGCACAGCACGCACCAGGCGCGTGCGCGGGGCTGGTCGGCGGAGCTCCGCGTGCGGCTCGTTCCGGAACGGGCCGGGATGGTCCGCGTCGGTCGCAGGCCGCGGCGGCACGTCGAGTGCCGCGGCTGGGAGTGCTGCTTCCCCAATCGCTGGCGGCGCGACGAGTTCGTCGATCGCGCGTCCCTCGACGAACGACTGCCGCACGAAGCCCTCGTTCGACGTGTTCTCGAGGAGCCGGCGCACGAGGTATCCCATGCCGGGCACCAGCTCGCCGATCGGTGCGTACACGCGCACTCGGCGTCCCATACGCGTGAGCGCGGTGTGCACCGGCTCCGCCATCCCGTACAAGAGCTGGAACTCCAGCGCGGCATCGTCGAGTCCCGCGGCCCGTGCTGCCGCGATCGCGTGCGCGAGGCTCCGCAGGTTGTGCGACGCAATCGCGGGACGCACCTCGCCTGCATGGTCGATCAGATAGCGCGTGCAACGCTCGTAGTTCGCTTCAGTCTCCGCGATCTGCTCGAACACAGGCGCAGGCCAGCCGGCGGCTCCCGCCACGATGCGTTCCTGATCCCAATACGCGCCCTTCACGAGCCGAATCTGGAGCGGAACCGCGAGCGCGTCGTGCGACCACGACACGAGATCCCGAAGGTCGTCGAACGCGTCCTTCCGGTACGCCTGGACGACGCACCCCAACTGGACGTCGCCGTACTGCGAGCCGACGAGGCGGAGCAACTCGAGCGTCAGGTCCTTCGCCTCGTCGTGCTCGACGTCGAGGTGCACGGTCGCGCCACCTGCGCGAGCGACGTCGAGCACCGTTCGCAAGCGCGCAAAAGCGTCGGCGAGCCCCTCCTCGCCCGTGAGCGGCGTGAAGCGCGGCGAGAGTGCGGTCGGCTTCACCGACACGTTCACCTTGGGCAACCGGCCCCACGGGTCGCGTTCGAGCACGTCGACGGTCGGCCATCCGGCGGCGGCGCCGACGAGCGTCTCGACGACCTCGAGCAGCCGCGACGCGTAACGGTCGGCCTCCTGGTCCGACACGACCTTCTCGCCGAGCAGATCAACCGTGGTTGCCTCGCCGTGCTGCCAGAGCCGCGCGAAGCGTCGCAATGCCCGTTCTGGTGTCGCGCCGGCGATGAACTGACGGGCCATTCTCAAGACACTGCGCCGCGCGACGACCGCAGTGACGAGCGAGCCGAGCGGCACCTGCTCGGCGGCGTCGATGCCCAGCTCCAAGGCCCGCGGCACCGGGACGCCCTGGAAGTACTCGTCGATGTGCCGCAGGACCTCCGTGTCGTCCCTGCACGCCGGGAGGACGTCGACCAGTCGGAAGAGCTGGGTCTTGAAGTCGGGATGGGCCATGGCCCACGCCAGCATGTGCTCGCTCCACCACCCGAGGTGGAACGCGCCCGCGCGCTCGTCGCGGCCCTTCTCGGCGAGTTGGCGCGCGATCGCCTGGACGTCAGCTTCGAGAGCGAGCGCGGTCGTCATCACGACCATTGTGGCCTGCGCCGACGAATTGGCAGCAACGGCGTCCGGCTGTGACTACCGCAGTGACCACGCCACCGCAGGCGGATCGACGCGGGCGCACCGTGGACCACCACACCCGTCAGTGAGATCGACCCTCGCGACCAGGCGCTGCCCAGTCTGTTCCGCCGTACGCACGAGATCCGGGTCGACGCGGTTGAGCATCAACTTCGCACGGCGGAACATCTCGAAGGACTGATCGCTGCCGACGTTGCCCCACGTGAGGTACAGGAAACGGTCGCCCCGCTTTCCCTGCACTGCGGGACCTCTGAAGTCGAGCCCGCCATCCGCGCCCACCTCGGTGCGCACGTCCACGTGCCAGGTCGCCGTCTTCGCATCGCCTCGCACGAGCCCTACCGGGTCCCGACGCTCCTGTACCGCGACCTGCACGTTGTCGTACTCCACGCCATTACTCGTGAAGCGCCTTCCGGGCAGGTTGTGTCCCTCGATGGTGATGCGCACCGGAACATCGTCGCGTATGCCATGGCGGCAGCGCTTCGCGACACCTGCTGTCGAAGGGTTCGTAGGATGCGCGGCAACTCAAGTTTGGGAGGTGAGGATGGCCGCTTCCGCCGTCACCGCGGACACCCCGTTCGTGCCCGCGGACGATACGTACCACCAGCTGTCAGACGATCCGTTCGAGCTCGAGACGACGTGGTGGTCGCTGAACGTCCCCGAGCGCCGCCTCGGCGCGTGGCTCCACGCCGGCTACCACGCCAACCGCGGCGAGGTGACATGGCGCGTGTTCGCCTGGGATCCGAGCGGCACCGACCCGGTCAGGCTGGCCTACTACAAGAACCTGGCCAACGTCCCGATGCCGCCCGCCTCCGACCTGCGCGACATCACGTTCCCTCGCGGCGGGTTCAGCGTGAAGATGCTCGAGCCGTTGATGGACTACTCGATCGCCTACCGCGACGAAGATGCGAACTTCGCGATCGAGTTCGAGCACCGGAGCGTGCATCCGCCGCAGCGCTTTACGCCCGGCGAAGCCCCGGCGATGCACAATCCGCACCTCGACCAGCTCGGGCACATCACCGGCGAGATGATCTTGCGCGGCGAGCGCATCCCCATCGACTGCTACTCCGTGCGCGACCGCACCTGGGGTCCGCGCGGCGGGCGCCACACGCAGAGCCAGAAGGCCGAGTACGTACGCGGTGAATATCGCGTCCTGAACCCGGGCGGACCGAAGTGGCGTGAGATCGAGCGCGAACGCGGGCGCGGGCGCATCCAGTACATCTTCGGCCACACCGGTGACACCACGGGCTTCCTGAGCTTCGTGCGCCCGCAAGACGGTGACGCCGAGGGGTGGTCGCCGATGAACGTGGGCTGGCTCTTGCAGGACGGTGTGTTTGCGCGGCTCGACAAGACCAAGAGCAGGATGCGCAACTTTCGCGATCCGAACACGGGCTGGAGCGCGCACATGCAAGTGGAAGTGGCCGACGTGACCGGCCGCACGATGCAGGCGGAAGGCTTCGCAGTCAGCTATATGTGCGAGAGCGGGGCTGGCTCGAACGCGCTGATGCGGTGGGAGTACGACGGGAAGATCGGCTGGGGCGAGGACCAGGACGGCTGGCGCCCTGACCACTTCACGAAGATGCTCGACGCGCTACGCGCCACGCGCTGATCCGCCGCATCGGGTGCGTCACGGGCCGCCGACCGGCGAGCCACACACCTCGACCGACATGGGGCCCTCCAGCCCGCGTCTCGACACCGCGGTCACCACGTAGCAGCGCGGCACCGGCGCGACGCCGCCCGGTGGCCACGGCCAGTAGTCGGCGGCGTCGACGATCCCGAGCCGACCGGGTGCGAGCACGCCGAGCGCGGCGTCGGTGACGACCGCGAGGTGCCACCACTCGCCGACGGCCTTGCGCTCGTAGACCCGGTAGAAGACGACGTCGGCCGACATCGGCAACGGGTCCCACGTGACCATGACCTCGCCGCTTCCTCCGCCCGGCTGCGCCAGAAGCCCGGTGACCTTCGGAGGCGGTGGGCAGCATCGCACCTGCAGCCACCACGCGCGCGCTCGTTCGAACGTCGACGGCATCACCGCACGGTACCGGTTGGTGGCAGGCGAGAGCAGGGCTGTAGACCTATGGCGATGCAACCTGATGTGGCGATCGCAGGTCTCGGCATCACCGAGATGGGGAAGGTGTACGGCCGGTCGGCACCGGACTTCGCGGCAGACGCGGTACGGCTCGCGGTGGACGACGCCGGCCTGACGCTCGACCAGATCGACGGTTTGCTCGTGAACCCGGGCCTCAGCGGCGGGCTCGGCATCGAGCTCGCGGCTCGACTCGGTCTCTACGACCTCCCGCTCCTGAGCGTCGTGAACGCGTACGGGTCGAGCGCGTCGGCAATGGTGCAGCTCGCGATGTTCGCGATCGCGGCGGGACACGTGAGCGCGGTCGCCTGCGTGTTCGCGGACGCGACGCTGCAGCCCGCGGGGAGGACCGGCGCGGCCTACGGCGGGGGCGCGCGGCGTCAGCTCAAGGGCTTCCGCAGCCTCGGCGCGGCCGCGGGCCTTGGTGGCGCACCAAGCACGTACGCGCTCGCAGCCCGACGGCACATGCACGAGTACGGGACGAACGAGGACCACTTTGCGGCCGTCGCGGTCACGACCCGCGACTGGGCCACCGACAACCCGCACGCGCAGATGCGCGATCCGATCACCGTGGAGGACCACCACAAGTCTCGATGGATCGCCGAACCGTTCCGGCTGCTCGACTGCTGTCTCGTATCGAACGGCGGGGTCGCCGTCGTGGTGACGTCGGGTGCGCGCGCCCGCGATCTGCGTCAGCCGCCCGCGTACATCTGGGGGTGGGGTCAGGGCCATCCCGGCTACGTGATGGAGGCCGGCTGCCAGTGGGGGCTCAGCACCGGCGCGGTGCAGTCGGGGCACGACGCGTTCAAGCGCGCAGGCATCGGGCCGAATGACATCGACGTGGCCGAGATCTACGATTGCTTCACGTTCACGGTCATCGTGTCGCTCGAGGACTATGGCTTCTGCGCGAAAGGAGAAGGCGGGCCGTTCGTCGTCGAGAACGTGACCGGCCCGGGTGGGCGGCTCGCGCTCAACACGGGCGGCGGGCAGCTCTCGAGCTTCTACATGTGGGGC
>JBKPCV010000118.1:0-12293 GCA_046727575.1 Actinomycetota bacterium | reverse complement strand
ATGACGAGGAAGGCGGAAACGATGTTGCGGTGCAGGTCGTCGAGCACCTCGGCGCCGTCGAACATGAGCAGCGGCTTCATCGTGCCGCCGCCGAGCACCGACACCGCGACGGCCAGTCGATCCGCCATCCCGGCAGCCATGTTCATCGCGTCGCGGAGCGTCTGTTCGTCGAGCGCGTCTCCGACGATATGGTCGACGGTCGCGCCAGGGCCCGCGAATTCGCGGATGCGCGTGCTGGTGGCGGTCAAGGTCGACTCGGTGCGACCCATGATGAGGACAGCCGCGCCGTCGCGTGCGAGCCACGCCGCCGACGCGCCTCCGATCCCTCCGCCACCTCCGGTGACGAGCGCCGCTTGACCGGCGAGCGGTTTGACGTCGTCGCTCATGTCTTCCGCTCTCGGCGGCTGCGCCGCCGGGCCGCTCGGGCCCCGCTCGCTGCTCGCCGGGCTACCCGGCTCACCACGCTCGCTCATGTCGGCTCCCGGACCATTAGCCGACTGGGAGCGGCACTGCTTCTACGTTGGTGAGCCATGGCCTGCCCGCCTTCCTGAGGTCGTCCCACTTGGCGAGGACCGATTCGTCGGTCTGGCCGAGCTCTGCAGGTGTGGGACCGATGCGGTCGGCGATCGGCGCGAGCTTCTCCAGGTCGAAGTTGTAGAAGCGCGCGGCGTTGAGGCCGAGGATCTGCGCGGTTTCGTCGTGCGGTATGTCCCAGAAGCGGTCCCTCAGGAACTCTCGCGTGTAGGGCCACGTACCTTCCGGGTGCGGGAAGTCGTTGCCCCACATGATGTTGCCGACACCGATTTCATACCGGCGCGCCAGCTCGCGTCTGCGGGTGTTCGACGAACCGATCGCGCAATTCCGGTCGAAGTACTCGCTCGGGATCATCGTGAGGATGCCCTTGGGGTCGGCCATCTTGCGAGCGCCGTGGTCGCGCATCGAGATCATGTCGAGGCGCCACAGCATGTCGGCGGCCCAGAAGCTCCCGGCCTCGGTGACGGCCATGCGCAAACGCGGGAACCGCTCGAAGACGCCCGTGAGCATCAAGAACCACATGGGGCGCGTCGTGAAGAAGATCGTCTCGTAGCCGTACACGCTCATCCAGCCGGGGACCTCTCCGTAGTCCTCGTGCGCGCCCGGTCCTGAGTGACAGTGCACCGGCAGGTCGAGCTCCTGCGCGACCGCCCACACGGGGTCGTAGCGGTAACTCGTGTACGACGGGTACTGGCCCCACTGCGGCGGGATGATGACGCCGCCGCGCAGGCCGTCTCCGTGCGCGCGCCGGATCTCGGCGATGGCGCCATCGAGGTCACCCAGGATGGGGGCGACGATCAGGCCGGCGCGGCGCTCGGGACTGTCCTGACAGAGCTCCGCGGCCCACCGGTTATACGCACGTGCGCCCGCGAGCAGGTGGTCCGTGCTCTTCGTCGCGACGGGGTTGAACCCGGCGCCGAACGGTGCGCCCATGCTGCCGGTCGCGGCGTCGGGGCCCGGGAACATCACTTCGGCCGTGACGCCGTCGTTGTCGAGCTCTTTGTCGCGCTTCGCGGCGTCCCACGCGCCGCGCATTCCGATCTCGTGGAGGCTGTTGCCCTCTTCATCCTCGCCGAACCACTCCTCTTGGAACGCCTCGTCGCCCATGAACGGTGACATCCCGGCGGCTTCGCGGCGCGCGTCGATGAGCGCTTGCCGCTCGGCGAGCTCGACGTCGAAATCGTCGCGGTACTGCGAGTCGAGGTAGTCGCGGTACACGGGCGAGTTGGGGCCAGCGTGGCAGTCGGACGAGATCACCACGTAGCGCTGCATGGGCGTCCCCTTTGGTTGGCGCTCGCCGTGCCGTCAGCCGACGATCTGATGCGACAACATTACATACCACGAACCGGGCCCGGCGTCGAGCCCGGTCAGTCCGTGAGCTCGTGGACTGCGGCCCGGAGGCGTGTCGCGCGCGGGTCGTCGCGGCCGAGCAGTCGCTCGAGCTCGGCGAGAACCTCTCCGGTGTCGAAGCCGTCGGTCGTCGCGAGCACCTGCTCGATGTCGAGCCAGTCCTTCGGGCGGTTGAAGACGGCCTTGCACACCACGAGGTGCTCCGCGGCGAGGATCGGGATGGCGTCGGCACCGAACGGCACCGAGCTTGCCCGGGCGCGCATCGCGTCGTGGAGCGCGTCGTAGGCGAAGAAGAGATCGATCGGCGTGCGACCCCATCGGCACCGCACTTGGCCGTCGCGCGTCGGCGCATCTCCCTCGAGCGGCAACGCGTCCACGCCTAGCGGTCGCAGCGCGCGCGCGACGTCACCGGCACGGTCGGCGCCCACGAACACGTTGAGGTCGATGTCGACCGTCGTGCGCGGCTCGGCGTAGTAGGCGAGGGCGAGCGCACCGCCGAACGCGTGCGGAATGCCGGCGCGTTCCAGCGTCTCGTGGAGCGCGACCACCTTGTCGGGAAGTGATGGCTCCGTCACCGGCGACGCCGCGGGACGGGCAGCCTGTCGGCGAGCAGCAGGAGGTCGCGCAGCGCTTCTCCGCGTTCCGCGAGCGACGCGCCGCTCCACGCTGCCGCCCCGCGCACCGCGTCCGACACCTCGACGTCGGGTTCGACGGCGTCCGCCAGCGCGGCTGCGAGCGCGGGGCTGGGACGGTGGCCAGCGCGCAGCTCGCCGAGGAGGGTCCGCGCCGCGAGGTCGACCGGTGACGCGCCGACGCTCACCCTCGCACCCGCGCGCCGCGCGGACTGCACGAGCGCCTGGACATCCACCGGACCGTCGGCGCGCTCGATGACTCGGGCGACGACGTCGTCGTCGAACGTGGTGAACGTCGCAAGCGTGCGCGCTCGGGGCCCGCGCGGGGTCGCATGGGACTCCCGCACCTCGAATCGCCCCCTGGGCCGTCCGACGACGTACGCCATAGTGGGAATTTTACCCACTATGCAAGCGAATTCCCACCGGAGTCGCTACGAGCGCGTCGTGCCTACCAGAGCTCGTCCGTGTAGGTGTCGGTGCCCCAGACCGTGTTGATGAACGGCGCGGTCCAGACGTGCGTGGCGAGCCCGCTCGCCTCGATCGCGTCGCCCATGGTGGCGTACCCGTCGGCCCAACCCTCGGCCGGGTCGTGATCGAGGAAGTGGAGCTGCAGGAACCGATTGGGTCCCGCAGGAGGGAGGGCGACATCCGAGGGGCGGTCGTCGAGCAGCGGGATCACGGTCTCGCTCGACACGAGTTCTGGCCCCCACGGGCGCTGCATGACCTCGGGGAGGTAGGTGTCCTGGAACCACGCGTCGACCTCGTCGTGCGTGTGGCCTTCCTTCACGTCACCGCACACGACGACGAGCCCCGGGTACCCGTGGTCGAGTGCGAGCTCGATGGTGCAGCCGTTGGGATCGCGTTGCTTGCTCCACTGGTGCCGGTAGAGAAGCGTGTGAATGTGCTGGCGCTCCGGGAACATGCGGCCGTTCGCGTGCAGCCAGTTCACCTGATCGACGGCCCAACGGTTCCACTCGTCGTGATGACCGTCGAGCACCCAATAGATCGCGAGATACGAACCCGTGAGGGGATCGGGCGTCATGTCGGTCTCGGCCGGGTACCGGAGGTCTTTCAACCGACGAGTGGCGACGAAGCGGTCACCGGCGAACTGCCACGCGCCGATCATGCAGCCCGCGTAGAAGTGATCGTGCTCGTACCAGCGGTTGTACTCGACCTCGTAGCCGCGCGTCGGCTCAACCATCGTGAAGAGCGAAGTGCCGAGCTTGATCGGATACTGCCGCTTGGTGGGCAACGCCGCGATGCTGCTCGTCTCCTGTGTCGCCATGCTGCTCGCCTCCTGTTGCGCCTCTCCAGCCCGGTGCGGGCGCCGACGCTAGCCTCATTCGCGATGAGCGGCATCCTGCCGGGCTCGATCCGCCAGAACGGCTACGTGGTCCACGATCTCGATCGAGCGATCCACCAGTGGGTCGACGCCGGAGTCGGACCCTGGTTCACGCTCCGCGAGGCGGAGCAGTCGGCGATGTTCTTCCGTGGCGAGCGCTCTGATCCGGTGCTCTCGATCGCGTGGTCGAACTCTGGCGACCTGCAGGTGGAGCTCATTCAACAGCACGACCATCGGCCGAGTGTCTATCGGGAATTCCTCGACGCCGGGCACGAGGGCATCCATCACGTGGCGTTCTGGGCGGACGACTTCGACGGCGTCATGGCGGGCGTGGCCGACCGGTGGTCCGTGGTGCAGTCGGGTGACGGCGGCGGCGTCGCTCGCTTCGCGTATCTGGATCTCGGCGTCGGCGGCACTGTCGTGGAGGTCATGGAGCTGAACTCGGCGACCCACGCGATGAACGAGCGCATCCGCGACGCGGCCGAGCGCTGGAACGGCAGGGATCCCGTGCGCGCCTTGTATGCCTGACGTCGAGATCAGCGACGACCTCGAGCAGTTCCGCCGCGACGTCGCGGCGTGGCTCGCCGACCACGTCGTCGGTGAGTACGCCGAGTTGCGCGGCCGCGGCGGACCGGGCGACGAGGACTTCGGCTTCGACGAGCGCGTGGCCTGGGAGCGGGCGCTCGGACGCGCCGGCTTCATCGGCCTCGGTTGGCCCGTCGAGCACGGAGGACGGGGCGCGACGCTCGCGCAGCAGGTGGTCTGGGCGGAGGAGTATGCACGCGCGCAGGCACCCGCGCGTGTGAACCACATGGGCGAGAACCTCCTCGCGCCGACATTGATCGAGTTCGGGACCCGTGAGCAGCAGGCGCGCTTCCTGCCGCCGATCCTGCGCGGCGAGGAACGATGGTGTCAGGGATACAGCGAGCCCAATGCGGGCTCCGATCTCGCGGGCGTGCAGACGCGCGCCGTCCTCGACGGTGACGAGTGGGTGCTGACAGGACAGAAGGTGTGGACGTCACTCGCGCACGTGTCGCATTGGTGCTTCGCAGTGGCGCGCACGGATCCGTCGTCGTCGCGCCACGCCGGACTGTCGTTCCTGCTCGTGCCGATGGACCAACCTGGCGTGGAAGTCCGCCCGATCGTGCAGATCACCGGTGGCGGCGAGTTCAACGAGGTGTTCTTCGACGGCGCGCGCACGTCGGCCGATCTCGTCGTCGGTGAGGTCGGCGAAGGGTGGCGCATCGCGACCGCGCTGCTGGGCTTCGAGCGCGGTGTGTCGACCCTCGCGCAACAGATCGGGTTCGAACGCGAGCTCGACCACGTGCTCGGGCTCGCGGCTGGGCGATGCCGGAGCGGAGACCCCGTGTTGCGGCAACGTCTCGTCGACGCGTGGGTCGGTCTGCGGCTCATGCGCTGGAACGCGCTGCGCAGCATGTCGGCCCGCGGCGTGCCCGGGCCCGAAGCGTCGATCTCGAAGCTGTTCTGGGCGACGTGGCACCGTGACCTCGGCAATCTCGCAATCGACGTGTTGGGCGCCGAGGGTCTCGTCGGGGAGTCGTTGCCGTATCAGCTCACCCCCGAACAGCGACTGTTCCTCTTCAGTCGCGCCGACACCATCTACGGCGGATCGAACGAGATCCAACGCAATGTCCTCGCCGAGCGCGTACTCGGGCTGCCGCGGGAACCGGTTGTCGCGAGCGGCGGGGCCGAGCGTCGGGGCGCGGTCCCGTAGGATACGCACCGCCCGGGCCACGAGGGTCCAGCGCGCGAGGTGCAGCATGCCGGAATCCGACCACTACATCCTCATCTCGGCAGACGCACACGCGGGCGCCGACCTGCGCGCCTACAAGGACTATCTCGAGTCGAGGTACCACGACGACTTCGAGCAGTGGGCAGCCTCGATGGAAGAAGGCGCGCGCGTCATGCGCGAGACCATGAAGAGCCTCGGCATGACCAAGTCCGTCGGAGTCGACGGCGACCCCGAGATCGATGCCGACCGCAACTGGAACAGCGACCGCCGTCTGCGTGAACAGGAAGCCGACGGCTGGGTCGCCGAGGTGATCTTCCCGAACACGCAACCGCCGTTCGCGCCGATGGCGAGGAGCCAACTCGAGGCACCGCCCGTCGGCAACGACAACGAGCATCGCTGGGCCGGGCTGCGTGCACACAACCGCTGGTTGGTCGACTACGTGTCACTCGCACCCGAACGACGCGCGGGATGTGCGCAGATCTTCCTCGCCGACATCGAGGGCACGGTCAAGGAGATCGAATGGGCAGCGGAGCACGGCCTGCGCGGCGGCATCGTGCTGCCCGGTGCGCCACCCGGTTCCGGGTTCCTCCCGCTCTATGCGGCCGAGTACGAGTCGATCTGGGCCGCGTGCGAGGCGAACGAGATGCCCGTGAACCATCACAGCGGCGGCGGCACGCCCGATTTCGGCATGCACCCGCCGGCGTCGACCGCGATGTTCATGCTCGAGGTCACGTGGTGGGCGCACCGGCCGCTCTGGCACCTGATGTTCTCGGGCGTCTTCGAACGCCATCCCGACCTGCACTTCTGCAACACCGAGAGCGGCACGAAGTGGGTGCTCGACACGTTGCCGGAGCTCGACAGTTTCTATGAACGCATGAGGTACGGCCACGGCTCCGAAGTGTTCTTCGGTGGCGCGGCCACGAAGGACATGTCGCTGCGCCCGAGCGAGTACTGGCATCGGCAGTGCCACATCGGCGCCAGCTTCTTGCGGCCGAGAGAGTGCGATCTCCGGCACGAAGTCGGCATCGACAACATCATGTGGGGCGTCGATTACCCGCACAACGAGGGGTCCCAGCCGTACACGCGCGTGCATCTCCGGCGCACCTTCGCGGGCGTGCCACCGGCCGAGGTCGAGCAGATGGTCACGCTGAACGCAGCAAAGCTGTACAAGTTCGACCTCGATGCGCTGGCGCCGATCGCTGAGAAGGTGGGTCCCACGACGGCCGAGGTGTTCGAACCGTTCCCTTGGAGTGACGTTCCCGACGAAGCCAAGGAGTGTCCCGGTCTCCACGCCGAGAACCAGAGGGAGCTTGTCTCATGAGTGTCGGTGTCGACGTCGGGGGTCTCGTCGAGCCGGGTTTCGAAGGAGTGCGCGACGCGTTCGCGACGAACTTCGCGGAGCACGGTGAGGTAGGGGCCGGGTACGCGCTCTACGTCGACGGGAAGAAGGTCGTTGACATCTGGGGCGGAGTGGCGAACCGCGCCACGGGAGAGCCTTACACCGACGACTCCTTGCAGCTCGTGTTCTCCACCACCAAGGGCGCGACCGCTGCGTGCGCCAACCTGCTCGCGCAGCGAGGTGAGCTCGATGTCGACGCGCCCGTCGCGAAGTACTGGCCGGAGTTCGCGCAGGCCGGCAAGGAGAACATCCCCGTGCGATGGCTCCTGTGCCACAAGGCGGGTCTCCCGACGGTCGACGCGAAGCTCACGGCCGAGGAAGTGTTCGCGTGGGATCCCGTGATCCACGCGCTCGAGGTGCAGGCGCCCTACTGGGAGCCGGGCACCGCGCACGGCTATCACGCGATCACCTACGGCTACCTCGTCGGCGAAGTCGTGCGCCGGATCAGCGGGAAGAGCCTCGGCACGTTCTGGCAGGAAGAGATCGCGCAGCCGCTCGGCCTGGAGTTCTGGATCGGCCTGCCGCCCGAGCAGGAGCATCGGGTCGCGCCACTCGTCGGAATGGGCGAGGGTGATGGCGACGGCGAGGGTGATGGGGAGAGCGCCAACCTGACAGCGTTGCTCGGCCCCGACTCGCTCGCGGCGCGGGCGCTGTCGCTCAATGGCGCGCTCGGCGATATCGGGCCCAACTTCAACAGTCCCGAGCTGCACGCCGCCGAGATCCCGGCAGCGAACGGCATCACGAACGCGCGCTCGCTGGCTCACTTCTACGCGGCGCTCATCGGCGGTGTCGAAAGCGGCCCGAGCGAGCCGTTGCTCTCCCGCGAGCAGATCGACGAAGCGCGCACGTGCCAGACCGACGGTGCGGATCGCGTGCTGTCGTTCCCGGGCATCGAGCTCCCGACGACGATCGGCCTCGGATTCTGGACGTCGTCGATGTTCGCGCCCTACGGCGGTGAGCGCGCGTTCGGCCACTCTGGCGCGGGCGGCTCGGTCGGGTTTGCCGACCCCGAAGCATGCATCGGCGGCGGCTACGTGATGAACCGGATGCTCCAAGGACTCGCCGGCGATCCGCGCTCGCGTGGCCTCATCACGGCGAGCTATGAAGCCGTCGGCGCGCCGATCGCCTTCGTCTGACCCTCGGCTCCGTTTTGGCGTCAACCACTGGTGTATATCGACAACTCTTGACGCCAAAACGAGAAGGTCAGAGGGGTGGTTCGTCGACGACCCCGGCGTCGATGGCGTCGACGAGCGCTTGCGCGCGCGAGACCGGGCCTTCTTTGAGCGCGGTCTCGTTGCCTCGCGGGATGCCGGCGAAGGCGTACTGCTCGTTGGCCAGGATCGCGGCGCGCACGCGGCGACCGCAATGGGCAGGGTCGAGACCGAACGCGACGGGCTCGGGCCCGAATGGCTCGTGCGCCTTCGGGCCCATGCTCGCCGGGCGATTGCGCTGCGCCGCGACGATCTTGGTGTTGAGCATGCCGGGGCACAACGCGGTCACGCCGATCGGTGTGCCCTCGAGGTCATCGCGGAGCGTCTCGGTGATGTGCAGGATGGCCGACTTCGACACCCCGTAGATGCCGTGACCAGACAGCGCCGCGATCGACGCGGTGTTCACGATGTGCCCGGGTTCGCCACCTGCGAGCATGCGCGGCAGGAACGCGTAGACGCCGTGCAGCACGCCGAAGACGTTCACGCCGAACAGCCACTCCCAATCTTCGATCTTGAGGTCCTGCACCTTGCCGAAGACGAGCACCCCGGCGTTGTTGCAGAGCACGTGCACCGCGCCGAACTCGTCGTACGCCGCGTCCGCCAGCGCGGTCACCGACGCGAAATCGGCCACGTCGGTGGGTACGACCAGCGCGTGCACGCCCTCGGCTTCGGCTTCCGCTCCGACGGCGCGTGCTGGGACGGCCTCGATGTCGGCGATCACCACGTTCATCCGTGCCTTCGCCAGCTCGAGCACGATCGCGCGCCCGATCCCGCTCGCGCCGCCGGTGACAACGGCTGTCCGCCCGGTCATGTCGTCCACATCGTCTCGGTTCGCGTGCTCGTCACGTCCTCGTGTAGTTGGGCTTGCGCTTCTCGGCAAACGCGCGTGGCCCCTCGCGACCGTCGTTGGTCTCGAAGACGGCCCGTCCGTACTCCCATTCGTGCGCAAGCGCCTCGGCTTCGGTCATGCCATCGGTCTCTCGCAGGGTGCGCAGCACCGCTTCCACCGCGATCGGCCCGTTCTCGGCGATGGTGGAGGCGATCTCGCGTGCCTTGATCAGCGCTTCGCCGTCGGGAACCAGGTGGCCGATGAGGCCGATGCGGGCCGCCTCGGCGGCGGTGAGGTGCTTGCCGGTGAGCAGGATCTCGGCTGCGTGCGTGTAGGGGATCTGGCGTCGGAGTCGCACTGCGGAACCACCCATCGGGTAGAGCGACCAGCGCACTTCGCTGACGCCGAAGCGCGCCGACTCTCCCGCGATCCGGATGTCGGTCTGTTGCAGGATCTCGGTGCCGCCCGCGATCGCCACGCCCTCGACCGCGGCGATGAACGGCTTCGACGGCCGGTACGAGCGGAGGATGCCCTTGTACGGGAGGTCGGGGTCGGCGGCCATCCGTGCCTGCACGTCGATCTCGGTATCGGCGTCGCCCGCGTCACCGGCCATCGCGCGCAGGTCGGCACCCGACGAGAAGTTGCCGCCCGCGCCCGTGAGGATGAGACACCGGATGTCGGGGTCCTCGTCGGCTTCGACCATCGCGTCGTACATGCGCACGAGCATGGCTCCCGACAACGCATTGAAGCGTCGGGGGCGGTTCATCGTGATGATCATCGTCGGGCCGTCGCGTTCGACGAGCGCGTCGGGCATTCGTACTCCTCACGGGCGTCTCTGCGGCGGCGGTATCCTGCCCGACGCCCAACTTGGCCGTCGAGTCTCGAAGAACTCGGGGCTGAAGCGGGGGAGCGAGCGGGAGCGAGCCGGGTATCCCGGTGAGCAGCGAGCGACCGATGGAGGGGGAGCGAGCGGGAGCGAGCCGGGTATCCCGGTGAGCAGCGAGCGACCCATGGAGGAGGCACCGTGCGAACACCGATCTGCGAACGTCTCGACATCGAGTTCCCGATCTTCGCGTTCTCGCACTGCCGTGATGTCGTTGCCGCGGTCAGCCGAGCGGGCGGCTACGGGGTACTCGGCGCCTTGGCGTACACCCCCGAGCAGCTCGAGATCGAGCTGAACTGGATCGACGAGCACGTCGACGGGAAGCCGTACGGCGTCGACATCGTGATGCCGGCGAAGTACGTGGGCAAGGGTGGCGGTGCAGAAGCGAGCGTCACCAACCTCGACGCCATGATCCCCGACGAACACCGCCAGTTCGTCGAGGAGCTGCTCGACCGCTTCGACGTGCCGCCGCTCCCACCGGATCTCGAGCCGGGTGTCGTGAAGGCGGCAGGTCTCAACGTCGACGCCGAGGGGCCGGGTCAGGTCGAGGTCTCGCTCCAGCACCCGGCGTCGATGCTGGTCAACGCGCTGGGCCCGGTGCCGCCCGAGGTGGCGAAGCAGGCACACGACCACGGCGTGCTCGTCGGTGCGCTCGTCGGGTCGAAGACGCACGCAGAGCGTCAGGTGATGCAGGGAGTCGACCTGCTCGTCGCCCAGGGCACTGAGGCCGGTGGACACTGCGGCGAGATCTCGACAATGGTGCTGATCCCCGAGGTGGTCGACGCCGTCGGTCCCGACGTGCCGGTGCTTGCCGCGGGCGGCATCGGGTGCGGACGGCAGATGGCCGCCGCGCTCGCGCTCGGCGCGCAGGGCGTCTGGACCGGTTCGATCTGGCTGACGGTCGCCGAGAGCAACACGTCGGGTGTCACACTCGACAACCTCCTCAAGGCGACGTCGCGTGACACAGTCCGGTCGCGCGCGATGACGGGCAAGCCCGCCCGCCAGCTGCGCACCGGCTGGACCGATGCGTGGGAGCGTTCCGACACGCCCGACCCCTTGCCGATGCCGTTGCAGGGCATCGTGTACGCGCGGGCGGCCCGTCGGTTCGGTCGCGTGCAGAAGTCTGAGCTCGCGGGGTCGCCAGTGGGTCAGATCGTGGGGCGGATGAACCAGGTCCGACCGGCGCGCGACGTGATCTTCGACATGGTCGAGGAGTGGATCGAGACCACCGAGCGCCTGAAGCAGGTCGCCGACATCGACTAACCCAGATCATTCGCTCGCTCGCCGCGGCGCAGGTTACCTGCGCCGCGGGCGCTCACTCGGTGGCGAGCTCCTCAGCTCGCTCTGCTCGCCTCGTCGCCGCGTGTGCGCTAGCCGCGAGTTCCTTGTCGCGTTCGGCGGCGAGCTCGTCTTCCTGGACGCGCCACAGCCGGTCGTAGGGACCGCCGGGCCGCGCGACTTGCTCCTCGGGGCCGGAGTCGACGACTCGACCGGCTTCGAGCACGATGATGTTGTCGGAGCGGGCGGCGACGGTCTCGCGGTGCGTGATCATCAAGGTCGTGCACTCGAGATCGTGGACAGCATCGATGATGACGTCCTCGACGCCCGCGTCGAGGAGTGAGGTCGCCTCGTCGAGCACGAGGATGTCGGGCTTGGCGAGCCACGCCCGCGCCAGCGCGACGAGCTGTCGCTGTGCGGCTGTGAGGTTGTGGCCCTCTTCCTCGACGACATGGTCGAAGCCTCCGGGGAGGACCGACAACAGGTCCCACGCGCCCACCGCGCGCACCGCGTCGGCGACTTCTTCGTCGGCCGCGTCGGGCTTCGAGTAGCGGATGTTCGACGCGATCGTGCCCCGGAACACGAACGGGTCCTGCGGGACGATGCCGAGGCAGGGCCGATACGCGTCGATGCGGAGGTCGCGCAGATCGATACCGCTCACCTTCACGGTGCCCGCGTCCGGGTCGTAGATACGACTCAGCAGCTTCGCGACGCTCGACTTACCCGCACCCGTGTAGCCCACCAGCGCGGTGACCTTGTTCGGCTCCATCGTGAACGTCACGCCACGCAGGACCGGTCGGGTCGTGTCCGGATATGTGAATTCGACGTTCTCGAACGTCACCGGGCCGTGGGGCGGTGGCGTCGACTGCGCGTCGGCGCGTTCCTCCGGGAGGATCGGCTCGGCGAACGGCTCGCACAGACGTCGCCACGACACGCGCACGTCGAGGAAGATGTTGTAGATCGGCCCCATCAACTGCAATGGTCGCGTCGCGGTGGTGGCAAGCAGCGCGACCGACGCGGCCGTTCCGATCGACAGATCCTGGTCGAGGACGAGCGTGCCGGCTCTGTAGAGCATCTGTCTC
>JBKPCV010000117.1:0-6421 GCA_046727575.1 Actinomycetota bacterium | reverse complement strand
GTGTCGACGCGTGCGAGGGCCTCGTCGAAAGAGCCCGGATCGAGGCCAACCGACGCAGCCTTGCTGAACAGCTTGTGTGTGTAGAGCAGCGCCGGCAGCGCTCCGGGGATGCCTTCGATGATCGAAACGCGACCCTTCTCGTCCTTCTTGATCTGCTCCCAGTTGTGCACGACCTCGTCGGCCGCGTCGGCGGTGACATCGCCGAACACGTGCGGATGCCGTCGCACCAGCTTGTCGTGGATGCCGCGCGCGACGTCGGCAATCGTGAACTCGTTCGTCTCCTCTGCGATCGCCGCGTGGAACACGACTTGGTACAGCAGGTCGCCGAGCTCATCGACGAGCGCGGCATATGCACTCGGCGTCGGCAACGCTTCGACGGCTTCGACCACCTCGTACGACTCCTCGAGGAGGTAGCGCGTCAGCGAGCGGTGGGTCTGCTCAGCGTCCCACGGGCATCCGCCGGGATCGCGGAGTCGTCTCGCCAACCGGAGCAATCGTGTGATTTCGGCTGCGGCTCGCCGTGCTTCGCCGCGCCCAGCGACGAAGAGTGACGTGAGGTGGTCGGGTTGGAGGCGCCGGTCGAGTTCGACGAGCGGCACCACTTCGACGCGCTCGTCCGGGAGACCGAGTCGCTGCAGCACCGTAATCGGGGTACGCGGCTCGAGATGCTCGAGCAGCGAGAGCTTCACGTCGGAGAGCAGGAGCGGCGTGTCGCACTGCGCGATGAGCATCGGACCGGCGATCTCCACTTCGTCGATCGAGCGCGCGTCCACGATGCGCGCCTCGCTGGCCATGGGATCGACGCTGACGCGTGACCATGCGAGATCGGCGAACGAGAGCCCGGGGACGACCGTCATGGTGACGGCATCGTGCGCGGTGCGGTCGCGCAGGAGCTCAACGGTGCGCTCGGCGACAGCAGGACTGCCGGGCACCGCGTAAACGACCTCATTAGCGGCCGCCGCGGCCATCAGCACGTCGACCATCTCGCGGTACGCGCTGTCGAGGTCCGGTGCCGCGTCGTAGAGGTGGTCGAACGAGGCGAAGTGGACGCCGTCGGCTTCGAGGTCTAGGACCGCGGGATGGCGCTCGGTACGCACGAAGCGCCGCGGGGCGGCCTCGAGCGCGCGGCGCGCGGCCGGGAGCAGGTGATCGGCGCCCGCGGGACCGAGCCCGACGACGATGATGCGGCCCGGCATCGTGCCTACTGCTGCGTGGGGCGCGCGATCTGCACGATCTCGCGGCATCCGCTCGGTGGACAGATGCCGAGGAGGCGCCGGTTCCACGTGCCGTATCGCGGGTCGATCTCCACGCGCGCGCCACGTGCCGCCTTACGCAGCGCGGCGATCTTGTCCGGCTCCGAGGTGAAGAGTCCCGAGAGTTTGGTATCCGTGGCCTGGAACCGGGCCAACGGTGTCACGGCAGGCCCGGACATCCCCTTGAAGAGACCCTGATCCTGCAGCAGCTTGCGCGCCTTGTCGACGGCGCGGTCGGTGACCCGAGCACCTTCGCGAGCCAGCACCTGGTTGGCGAGAGCCGTCTCCGTTCGGAAGCCGAGCCACTGTGCCGCTGCGGTCGCCGAGACTGCGCCCCTCGTGGTCTTCAACGTCCGGCCGTTCTGGCGGTACGAGTTCTCGAAGAACGTGCCCTTCGCGAAGTCATCGAGCTCCGAGTCGATGGTTCCTTGCGACACCTCGTGTCCGTCGACGCGCAAGCCCATGGGGGAGACATCGGTTGTCGACACGATCACGATGGCAGCGATCACCAACGCCAGCGCCAGGATCGCGACCACGATCGCGTTGACGTGCGCCCGGTCGCTCATGGCGCCGCGGAGGCTAGCGCGGGCGCTGGTTCCGGCGGCACCAGCTCGGTGAGCAAGGTGACCAGCGTGGACGCCACATCCGTCGGCGCGACGCTGAGCGGGATCACGAGCGTGGCGGCCTCGCCGTCCATCGCGTCCTTCGCGACGGCCTTCGGCACCAGCCGGCGCAGACGGACCTTCTGCGATTCGCGGAGCGCGAGGCCGGCGATACGAGCCGTGTTGCGTTGCACCGTGATCGAACGGATCCCGAGCCGCGCGCACTGTGCGCGGAGGCGCGCCACGTCGAGCAACGCGACCGCCGCGTCCGGAGGCGGCCCGTAACGGTCTTCCCACTCGGCGCGGATGTCGTCGACGTCCACGGGATCGGTGACGGCCGCGAGCCGTCGATACGCCTCCATGCGCACGTCGTCGCGGGCGACGTAGTCACGCGGCAGGTTGGCGTCGACCGGCACGTCGACGGTGATCTCGGGTGGTTCGGGTACCGGCTCGCCCTTGAGCTCTCCCACCGCTTCCGTGACCATCTGGCAATAGAGGTCGAAGCCGACCGCCGCGATGTGGCCGGACTGCGCCGCGCCGAGCAGGTTGCCGGCGCCCCGGATCTCCAGGTCGCGCATCGCGATCTTGAAGCCCGAGCCGAGGTCCGTGAACTCGCCAATGGTCTTGAGGCGTTCGTAGGCCTCTTCGGTGAGCACCCGGTCGGGCGGATGGAGGAGATAGGCGTACGCGCGCTGGCCGCGGCGTCCCACACGACCGCGCAGCTGGTACAGCTGCGCGAGCCCGAGCAGGTCCGAACGGTCGACGACGAGCGTGTTGACGGTGGGCATGTCGAGCCCGCTCTCGACGATCGTCGTGCAGACGAGCACGTCGTATTCGCGTTCCCAGAAGTCCTGCACGGTGCGCTCGAGACGCCCTTCGTCCATCTGCCCGTGCGCGACCGCCACACGCGCCTCCGGTACGAGCGTTCGCACGTGCTCCGCAACAAGTTCGATGTCGCGCACCCGGTTGTGCACGTAGAACGCCTGCCCCTCGCGGAGCAGTTCACGCCGGATGGCCTCGGCCGCCGCGTGGTCGTCGTACTCGCCGACATACGTGAGGATCGGTTGGCGGTCCTCCGGGGGCGTGTTGACGAGCGAGAGATCGCGGATGCCGGTGAGCGAGAGCTCGAGCGTTCGCGGGATCGGCGTCGCGGTCAGAGTGAGCACGTCGACGTTGGTGCGCAGCTTCTTGATGCGCTCCTTGTGCTGCACGCCGAATCGCTGCTCCTCGTCGACGACGAGCAGGCCGAGATTCGGCACCTTGACGTCGTCGGAGAGCAGCCTGTGGGTGCCGATGACGACGTCGATCGAGCCGGACTCGAGCTGGCGCAGCACGTCGGCCTGCTCCCGCGCCGAGAGGAACCGCGACAGGACCTCCACCCGAACGGGATAGTTGGCGAACCGTTCGCGGAAGGTCTGCCCGTGCTGGCTCGCCAGCAACGTGGTGGGCACGAGCACCATCACTTGCTTGCCGTCCTGCACCGCCTTGAACGCGGCGCGCACCGCAACTTCGGTCTTGCCGTAGCCGACGTCGCCGCACACGAGCCGGTCCATCGGCACCGGGCGTTCCATGTCGGTTTTGACGTCCTCGATCGCGCGGAGTTGGTCGGGTGTCTCTTCGTAGGGAAACGCCTGCTCGATCTCGCGCTGCCACGGCGTGTCGGGCGGGAACGCGTGTCCGACCGTGGCGAGGCGCTGTCGGTACAAGACGACGAGTTCTTCTGCGACCTCCTGCACCGCGCTGCGCACCCGCGCGCGCTGACGTTCGAAGTCGGCGCCACCCATACGGTTGAGCGACGGCGACTCGCCACCGGTGTACTTGCGCACGAAGCCGACCTGATCGGTGGGCACATAGACACGGCCGTCGCGGAATTCGAGCCACAGGTAGTCGCGCTCGACACCGCCCATGGTGAGCGGCTTCATCTCGAGATAGCGCCCTACTCCGTGCACGTAGTGAACGACGTAGTCACCCGGTTCCAGCGCGTCGTAGTAGTCGGCGCCGCGTCGCGCGCCCCGCGCTCGCCGGTGGACGCGGCGACGACCCGTGAGGTCGGCCTCGGCGACCAGCGCGAGCTTCACCGTCGGCAGCACCACGCCGCGCTCAAGGGGCGCAACCGTGATCGTCGCGTCGAAGCCCTCGGCGGCCAGCACGTCGCGCAGACGCTCGGCCGAGCCCGTGCCCTCCGCCGCCAGCACGACCCGGTACCCGTCGGCGACGAGGGCCTTCAGCCGGCGAGCGAGGGCGTCGGCGTCGCCCACAACCGGATCGAACGCCGACGCGGCAACGAGCGGGGTACTCGGCCGGTCGGGCGCGGAGAGCACGGAGACGGTGCCGGCGCTCGTGTGCGCGAGGAGCCGGTCGAAGTCGAGTGACAAGCGCGGGAACGCGTGCTCGGCCGCCGCGCCCCACGTGACGGCCAAGGTCGAGGCGAGCGCCGCTTCCTCGTCGAGCAGGTCCTGCGCGCGGTCGCGCATGCGCTTGGGCTCGACCAACAGTGTGAGCGCACCCGCCGGCAGCAAGTCGGGCAGCAGGTGCTCCTGCTCGGTGAGCCACGGCAGCCACGACTCCATGCCGTCGAAGACCTGGCCAACGGCTAACCGCTCCCACTGTTCCCGTCCCCAGGGGTGGGTTCGAACGAGCTGCGCAGCGCGTGCCCGCACGGCGTCGGTGGACAGGAGCTCGCGCGTCGGGAAGATCGATGCCACGTCGACGTCGTCGGTCGAACGCTGATCGGCGACCGCGAATGCCGACAGCCGGTCGACCTCGTCGCCCCAGAGGTCGATGCGCACGGGATGGTCGTCGGTCGACGGGTAGACGTCGACGATCGACCCGCGGACCGCGACTTCGCCGCGCGCCTCGACCTGGTACTCACGCCGATAACCCCCGGCGACCAGCCTCGCCACGAGGTCGTCGCGGTCGAGCTGCGTACCAGGCCGCACGACGATCGGTTCGATCTCCTCGACGTGGGGCCCGAGCCGCTGCACGAGCGCCCGGACCGGTGCCACGACGACCGTCGGCGTGTGCTGCGAGTTCCGGAGGCGCCAGAGGACGCGGAGGCGGCGACCCATGGTCTCGAGCGACGGCGACACGCGCTCGAACGGAAGCGTCTCCCACGCCGGGAACAGCTCCACGGCTTCTTCCGGGAGGAACTGGGTGAGGTCGCGCGCCAGGCGTTCCGCTTCCGCCCCGGTCGGCACCGCCACCAGGAGTGGACGGCGCGTCGTGACGCCGGCCAACGAGGCGACGAAGATCGCCCTGGCCGCTTCCGGGACCGCGACGGTCCGCTCACGCGCGACGACCGCGCGGACCGCCGGCTCCTCACCGAGGAGCCCGGCCAGTGAGGTCAGCGGCGGGGCAGTTTGCATTTGCTCAATTGAACCGGTTCATCGCGGCGTCGATGCCTTCCGACACGATGCACTCGACCGCGTCGGCGGCTCGCTCCAGCGTGACGTCGATCTCGGTGCGTTCGCGCTTCGAGAAGCGGTCCAGCACGTGGTCGACACCGCGTTCCTTCGCCACCGGCTTGTCGACGCCGATGCGCACCCGCTGGTAGTCGTCGGAGTGGAGGTGCGCCGAGATCGACCGCAACCCGTTGTGCCCCGCCAGCCCGCCTCCGGACTTCACGCGGAGCACCGCGGTCGGCAGGTCGAGCTCGTCGTGCACGATCACGATCTGGCGCGGCTCGACGCCGAACCGGCGCGCCAGCGCCGCGACCGCGAGCCCTGAGTCGTTCATGTAGGTGAGGGGCACTGCGAGTGCGACACGCTTCCCGTCGATCGTCACCTCGACGGTCCGCGCGCGCTGCCTGCTCTTGCGCAGCGATGCGCCGTGGCGACGCGCGAGCAGCTCGACGGTGTCGGCGCCCACGTTGTGGCGCGTATGTGCGTACTCGTCGCCCGGGTTCCCGAGGCCGACGACCAACAGGTCGGCACGGGCGCCCGGGCGCGGCGCCTCGTCCCTGCCCCGACGAAGTTTCAAGAGCTGCCGTCGGCGCCCTCGGTCCCCTCGGCACTCGGCGCTTCGGCTGCGGCACCCTCGGCCGCGCCCTCACCCACTTCACCCTCGGCCAGCTCCGCCTCCGCTCCCTCTTCGACCGCGACGCGCGGGGCCGCCACCTGGGCCACCACGAGCTCGGGGTCGAGGTGCGAGGTGACGCCGCTCGGGAGCACCACGTCGGCCCCGTGGCGCTGGTCGCCAATCGCCAGCGCCGAGACGTCGAGCTCCAACGCGACCGGAATGTTGCCGGGCATCGCCTCGACCGTGATCGTGAAGACGAGCTGCTCGAGCAGGCCGCCGTCGCGCACACCGGTCGGTTCGCCCACGAGATGGACGGGAACGTCGGCGCTCACCGCGACGTCGCGCCGGATCCGCACGAAGTCGACGTGCACGAGATCCCCACGTGTCGGATGACGTTGGATCTGCCGTGCCAACGTGAGCATCGCGTCGCCGTCGACGCGCAGGTTGATCAGGGTGTTGGCGCCGCTCTCGCCCGCGAGGATGTGTGCGAGCTCACGCGCCGGCACGCTCACCGTGAGCGGGTCGCTGCCCAGCCCGTAGACGACGGCC
>JBKPCV010000116.1:0-3347 GCA_046727575.1 Actinomycetota bacterium | reverse complement strand
CACCTGGAACACCCGACTCTACCGGCTCGACGACCTGCTCGCCGAGCTCCAACCCGAGGAGACGCAGCGAAGCCGTGCTCGGACGAGCGGGACGGCGAAGCGAAGTCGACCAAAGAAGAGGAGACGCAGCGAAGCCGTGCTCGGACGAGCGGGACGGCGGAGCGAAGTCGACCAAAGAAGCAGGAGAACACACCATGAGCAGCCATGAGGCCGACCGCAACCGTCACGGCTCCGCCGTGATCACGCTGCCGTCTGACACCGAGTACGTCATCACCCGTGCGTTCGACGCCCCCGCCGAGCTGATCTTCAGGGCCGTCACGACACCCGAGCTCGTCAAGCGCTGGTGGGGCTTCGAGACGTCGGAGTGGCTGGTCTGCGAGATCGACCTGCGGGTCGGCGGCAAGTGGCGCTACCTGGTTCGCGACCCAGACATGGAGGTCGGGTTCCACGGCGAATACCGCGAGATCGCCGCTCCGCAACGACTGGTGTTCACCGAGATGTACGAGGGCGTCCCCGACCCCGGCCCCGACAACTATCCGCTCAACACGATGACGCTCGACGAGAGCGACGGCGTCACGACCATGACGCTGCTAGTGCAGCACACGAGCAAGGAGGAACGTGACGCGGTCCTTGCGAGCGGCATGGAGAGCGGCATGCAGGTGTCGTACGACCGACTCGAGGACCTCGTCCGGCAGGGTGCGTAGCCCTGGTTGCTTCAGCGGGGTTCCGTGAGGACCTCGTTCCATTCGAGGACACGCCACGCGCGGACGACACCGTTGAGCACGAACGGGTCGCCGCGTGCAAACTCTTCGGCCGCTTCGCGCGTGGTGAACACCGACATGGAACCGTCCTTCTGCGGGTCGGCGAACGTGCCGACCATGAGCAGCGTTCCCGCGTCGCGGAACTCGTTGAGGCGCTGCTCGTGGGCCGGAAACTGCGCCGGCGCCTTGGACATCACGTCGTCGGCCGATTCGTAGAACAAGACGTACTTCATGTCAGCGCTCCTCGAAGGGTTCACCGGCGCGTGCCTTCCGCGCGACGGTACGCGCGCGGCGGAGGGGCTCGGGTGTGCGCGCCTTACCCGTGCAGGCGAGCACGACGCCGACGGCGGTATCGGTGTCGACGCGCCAGCCCGCGTGTACCGCCATCGGCCGCACGTTCCGCTGCGTCCGTACCCAGGCGCCGACGACCACATCGTGCAGTCGTAACGGCGAAGTGTCGCCGCGTTCCGGTCCGGGGTCAGGGCCCTCGGCGAGCAGCGTCCGCTGCGTGACGCCGATGGTCGGTAGGTCGAAGACGGCGCCGAGATGGAGCGCGAGGCCCGCGCCGCGCGGATGGTCGCGCCCGGTGGCGTCGACCAGCAGCACGTCCGGTCGGACGGACAGCGCGTCGACCGCGGACGCGAGTGCCGGCCCTTCGCGGAGCGCGAGGCGTCCACGCTCGTACGACGCGCCCGCGACGCCCTGCACCGCCACACTCGCGACCGTCTCCAGAACTGGACACTCGAGCACGACCGCACCGGCCCATCCGCGGTCGCCGGCCCGACCCGGCCCCTGCTCGCCCGGAGCGAACGCAAGAAAGCACCCGCCGACGCGCAATCCGTCCGCGGCCGGCTGCCACGGCGGCGGCCGGAGCGCGGCGAGCCGCAGCTGCTCCGCGTCGAGCGCGCTCGAGTCTTCAGGCCATTCGCGCGTCGGTGCGCTCGGCACTCAGAGCTTTACCAACGCGACGAAGGCACCCATCGCTCCGACCAGCGTCCCCATCGCGGCGAGCATGACCGTCACCAGCCGCCAGGTCTGCGCACGGAACTCGCGGTGCATCTCGGCCATCAGCTGTGTTCGAACGCCGCCAGTCGCTGGTCGAGTGCGGCGTTCGTCACCAGATCGCCAAGTGGACGATCCATCAGCATGGCGAGCTCATCGTAACGCAGCAGCGTGACATCGACTTTGGCTGTCGCGCAGCAACGATCAGAACCTACGACGATGGTGTGCGATCGAAGTCGCCGGGGCGACGCAGCGGTGCGTCGAGCGCCTGTTGCACCATCCGGACGAGCTCGTGGACGCGGTGCTGACCGCGACCGCGCCGCACCAAATCCTGACCGCGCGGCGCGGGATCCCGACCGCGCGGCACTGGATTCCGACAGACTCGCTCGAGCACTCAGGTCCCACAGGATCACCGCCTTAGGACCCGCGCGGATAGGTGACCATCCACCGGTCGTCGGGTTGGCCCGGATTTCATTCCGGGTGCGAACCCAACCCCGACGACACGGTGGAGGACTCCATCATCATGCGCGCGCTCGAGCCAGAAGTGGTCGATGTCATTTGGGTGACGATCGAACCGCTGCTCCCGGTTCCGGTGGATGCCCATCCCTTGGGCTGTCACCGGTCGCGGGTGGCGGACCGCCTGTGCTTCCAGGGGATCTTGATCCGGTTGGTGACCGGTGCGTCGTGGGTCGACATCGAGGCCATCCTGGACCGTCAGGTGTCGGACACGACGTTGCGGGCACGACGCGACGAGTGGATCGATGCCGGGGTGTTCGAGGCACTCAAAGCGGAAGCGCTGGCCGCCTTCGACCGGATCGTCGGGCTCGATCTCGACGACGTCGCAGTCGACGGGTCGTTGCACAAGGCGCCTTATGGCGGTGAGGGGACGGGCCCGAACCCGTGTGACCGAGCCAAATCGGGCTGGAAGTGGTCCGTCGCCGCTGAACGTCACGGCATCCCGATCGGCTGGGCGATCGACGGCGCGAACCGCAACGACGTCGCGATGCTCGTCCCCACCCTCGAAGCGATCGACACCGTCGGTCTCCTCGACGACATCGACACCTTGCATCTTGACCGGGGCTACGACTCCCCGGCCGTGCGCCACCGGCTCATCGCGTTCGGGATCACCGAGTTCGAGATCCAACGACGCGGGACGAAGGTGCCCGGCGTCACGAAGCAGCCGATCCGTCTCGGACTGCGATGGATCGTCGAAGCGACCAACACCTGGTGGTCGAACTACGGCCAGCTGCGACGCAACACCGACCGCCGGACACGACACCGACACGCCGCGCTCTGCCTCGCCACCGCAGTGCTCATCATCGGCAAGCTCCTCACCTACCGCGACCGCTGGAACCCGACATGACGCCTATCCGCTCAGGTCCTAAGAGTCTGAACCTTGAACCCGACGAAAGGGGCTCCATGATTCCCATCATCGAGGCGCAGGGGCTGACCAAGCGTTTCGGCGACGTCCGCGCGCTGGACGGTCTCGACATCGTGGCCCGGTCGGGGCAGGTGACCGCCTTGTTGGGGCCCAACGGCGCCGGCAAGACCACCTTTATCAGCGCGGTGGCGACCTTGTTGCGG
>JBKPCV010000115.1:0-12369 GCA_046727575.1 Actinomycetota bacterium | reverse complement strand
CCACGATCGCGTCGCGGCGACCGACGAACCGGTTGACGAGCGTCGACTTCCCCACATTGGGACGGCCCACGATCGCGACGACCGGCAGCTTGCTCACTGCGCACCCGGCTCACCGAGACCCGGTTCACCGCGACCCGGTTCACCGCGCACCTGGCTCACGGCGCGGCGATTGCCGCGACGAGCGACGCGCCGTCGGTCGGGACGACTTCGACCGGTCGCGGCAGGTCGCCCACGGTGGTGCCATCGAGGAAGCGTCCATTCGAGAGCACGACGTCGGGCAACAGGTAACGCGTTGCATCGCCGCTCGCGGCGTTTTCCAGCGCGCGGGCGACGTCGGCGCCCGTCAGCAGCCCGGTGACGCCGATGTTGCCGCCGAAGAAGCGATTGGCGACCGCGAGGAGCGACACGTCGACACCCGAGGCCGCGCCGAGGTCGTCGATGAGCGGTTCGAGCACCGCGGCCCCGTAAGCACCGGTCACGATCGCGATCTGAGACCGCGTCGACGGACGAAGATGCACGGGCGTGGTTGTGCCGCGCGGCGCGCGGTAACCGGCGGCGGGGGCGCCGTCGACCCAGGCGAAGAAACCCGAACGCGTGCCGATGACCTCGGTCGCTTGTCCCCCGAGCGCGGCGCGGACTTCGGCCTCGAACGCACGCGCCATCCCGACGCCGTTCTCGTGCTGAAGCAGGCCGTCGTACTCGTCGAGCGGCGGAAATCGTCGTCCTGCCATCAGGTAGTACTCGTCGGCCGCGTACACGAGTCGCCGGCCGAGCGCGTCCGTGAAGCGCGCCTGCCACTCGGCGACGATGTCGACGACGCGCGTTGCTTCGTCCCGTGTGTGCGCGCGCATCTCGGCCTCGGTCGTGTAGTCACTCACCCCGAGCGGCACCACGGCGAGCGTCGAGAGCCGCGGAAAGCGGTCGAGGACGCCGAGCAGCGTGTCGTCGAGCGCGTCGCCGTCGTTGACGCCAGGGCACACGACGACCTGGCCGTGCACCTCGATCCCGCCGTCGAGCAACGCCGCGAGCCAGCGCAGGCTCGTCGCGCCGCGAGGGTTGCGCAGCAGCCGCGCCCGCAACGCCGGGTCGGTGGCGTGGATGCTCACGTAGAGCGGGCCGAGCTGCTCGATGAGCACCCGTTCGAGGTCGGCTTCGGTGAACCGCGTGAGCGTGGTGAAGTTGCCGTACAGGAACGAGAGGCGGTAGTCGTCGTCCTTCAGGTAGAGGCTGCGCCGCATGCCCTTCGGCAGCTGGGAGATGAAGCAGAACGGGCAGTGGTTGTCACACGTGCGGACGCGATCGAACACCGCGCTCTCGAGATCGAGGCCGAGCGGCGCGCCGGCGCTCTTGTCGACGACGACGGAACGCTCGAGCCCGCCGCGCCGCACCTCGAGCTCGACGCGGGGCTCGTCGGCCTGGATCTGGTAGCGGATGACGTCGCGCACCGCTTCGCCGTTGAGCGTGAGGAGCTCGTCGCCGGGGAGGAGCCCCGCGGCGTGGGCCGGCGAACCGGGCGTGACCGCCACCACGCGGGCGGTCGGCATGGGGTGAAGTGTAGGACCGCAATCCCGGTACCCTCAGTGCCGATGGCCGTCGACCGGGTCCTCCTCGCCGAGCCGCGTGGTTTCTGCGCGGGAGTGGAGATGGCGATCAAGGCGCTGCAGTGGATGGTCGAGGCGTTCGAACCGCCCGTCTACTGCTACCACGAGATCGTGCACAACCAGCTCGTGGTCGACCGCTTCCGCGACCGGGGCGTGATCTTCGTCGACGACGTCGACGACGTCCCTGCAGGCGCGCCACTCATGCTCTCCGCCCACGGTTCGGCACCCGAGGTGGTGGCGGCGGCTCGCGACAAGAACCGCGTGGTCGTCAACGCGGTGTGCCCACTGGTCACCAAGGTGCATCACGAGGCCAAGGTGCGCGCACAGAAGGGGTACACGATCCTCTACGTCGGGCACGTGGGACACGACGAGGCAGCTGGGACGCTCGCGGTGGCACCAGAGCACATGCGCCTCGTCGAACGCGAGGAGGACCTCGCGCACGTGCTCCCGACCGTCGACGACGAGTCGAAGGTGGCGCTCCTCGCCCAGACCACGCTCTCGATGGACGATTGGAACGGCATCATGAACCGAGCGCGTGAGCGGTTTCCTCAGCTCTGGACCGCGTCGCGCAACGATCTGTGTTTCGCGACGACGAACCGCCAGCACGCCCTGCGCGCCCTCGCCGAGCGCGCCGATGCGATCGTCGTGATCGGTAGCGCCAACTCGTCGAACACGATTGCGCTCACGAGAGTGGCGCGCGCGGCAGGGTTCGACCGTGTGCTGCGGGTCGACGGTCCTGACGAGCTGGACCCGGCCGCGCTCGGCGACGCACGGATCGTCGGCGTCACTGCCGGCGCGAGCGCACCGGAGGATCTCGTGCAAGCCGTGATCGAACGCCTCGCGCCCGCCAACGGCGTCGAGGTGGTGCACGTCACCGACGAGGACGAGTACTTCCCACCGCCCCCAGAGCTGCGCGAGCTGCAGGCCAGGCTCAGCACCGCTGCCGAGTAGCAGCGACGGGCTGCCGCACCGTCACGCGGTCGCGAGCATCAACCCGACCGCGGCCGCGTTGAACAGCGCGTGCGCCACCATTCCCGGACCGAGCCGTTCGTAGCGCCAGCGCAGGAGCCCGAGCAGGAACCCGGTCGGCGTGATCATGGCGAACGTGATGATCGCCTGGCCGCGCGTCATGCCGACCTGATAGTGCACGAACGTGAATGCGATCGCCTGGAGGACGATCGCGGCTCGGCTGCCGTAGCGGCGGGTGAACACACCTTGGACAAGCCCGCGGAAGTACAGCTCCTCGAAGAACGGTGCTCCCACCACCACGATCAAGGTGATGACGATCGCGCCGAGCGTGGAGAGAGTGGTCTGCCGCGTCAGCGATGTCTCGCGCGAGAGGTCGTCGAACGAGAACAGCGCTACGAGGATGGCCGCGATGATGAGCGTCGCGACGCGCGCGACGAGCGCGGCGAGCGCGCCGACTCCCACGTCGCCGATCCGGAGCGGCAGGAGTCCGAGATCGCGAAGCGATCCGGAGCCGTAGCGGCGAACCGCGACGGTGCAGGCGACGAGGAGTCCGATCCACAGGGCGACCTCACCGACGACGAGCGTCGCGAGCGATCTCGAGGTCGCGCCAAGCGCGATCGCGAGGAGCACCGCCGCGATCGACGCGGCTTGGCCGGCGACGAAGCCCACGACGGCGATCCCGCCGCCGCGCGCCGACTGCTCGTAGTCGTGTGGCGGCGGGAACCATCCTCGGTCGGGCGGCGCGCCGACGTCGGTGGTCCAGCGCTGGCCGTCCCACCACCGTGTCGCGGCGGATCCGCCGGGGTCGGGATACCAGCCCGGCGGAGCGGCGGCCGGCCGGGACTCGTGCAGGGCGATGCCGGGAGCGGCGAGCGCCGGCTGGGCGAGCGCCGCGTCCGATGCCCACCCATCCGTGCCGTTGAGTCGGGCAACCA
Source organism: Actinomycetota bacterium (assembly GCA_046727575.1). Lineage (GTDB taxonomy): Bacteria > Actinomycetota > Acidimicrobiia > IMCC26256 > DASPTH01 > DASPTH01. The sequence continues at coordinate 8,864 of JBKPCV010000115.1, read as the reverse complement.
ATAGGTCGACGTCGGGACGCTGTGCGGCCGGCACGGAGAACGACGCTCCCTGCCACACCGCTGAGATCCCGTGCTCGCTGAGGAGCGCCCGCAGTGCCTCGCGCGACCGAGCCGGCCAGTGCGAGACCTGGTACGTGACGGACTCCACGGCGACGCGCTCAACCGGCGAGCTCGAGCGCGTGGTCGAACGCGCGCTGGAGCTCGGCCGCGAGGTCGTTCGTGACCCCGGTCGCAGCAGCTCGCCGCGCCCGACCCTCGAGCTGCGGAGGCTCGATCGGGTTCCCGACGACCACGACAACCTTGCGGAGCCGCGGGAGCACTTTGCCCTTCGGGAGGATGTCCTCGCTGCCGCCGATACCCACCGGCACGATCGGCACGCCCAGCTTCACCGCGAGATACCCGGCACCGTCGAACAGCGGCGTGAGTCTCGGGCCCGAGCCGCGCGTTCCCTCGGGGAAGACCGCGACCGGCGAACCCTCCATGAGCGCATTCTCGAGCGCGCGGAGCGCGCTGCGGTCGGCGGTGCCACGCTCGACCTGCACGGCACCGAGCGCAGTGAAGAACTTCGTGCCGAAGCGGGTCGAGAACAGCTCGTCCTTCGCCAGGAAGCGAATGGTTCGCTTGGTGATGAACGCGGAGAACGGGACGTCGAGGATCGAACGGTGCGTCGGCGCCACGATGTACGCGCCGGTGCGAGGAACGAGTTCCGTGCCGACGACGCGTACCCGGAACACCACCTTGCAGATGCTGAGCACGACCGCGCGGGCGAATCGATAGAAGGTCACGGCCCGTTCCCATTCGCTCGCCGGGCCCGCTCGACGATCGTCGCCACGACCTGGTCGACACTCGTGTTCGTGGTGTCGATGACAAGCGCATCCGGCGCCGCGTCCTCGGGTCTGACGGCGCGGCCGAGCGATGCGTCGGCGCGGTCGCGAACGCTCAGCGACTCGCGCACCGCGTCGACCGCGACGTCGCGCGCCGCGGCCTCCTCGTCGCGGCGCCGGCGAACGGCGCGCACGTCGTCCTGAGCGGTGAGGAACACCTTGACCGGCGCGTCCGGGAACACGACCGTCCCGATGTCGCGACCCTCGACCACGCCGCCTCCGTGTTCGTGCACCCACTCCCGCTGCCGTTCCACCAAGACAGTACGTACCGACGGGTGCGATGACACGGCCGAAACCGCGCTGGTGACCTCGGGGGTGCGGATGTCCGACGATACGTCGCGGCCGTCGAGCCGGACGGCGCCGTCCGAGAGGTCGAGGTCGGCGTGGCGCGCGAGCTGCGCGACCGCGGCGGCGTCATCGATGTCGACGCCGGCCTCGAGCGCGGCCAGCGTCACTGCTCGGTACATCGCGCCGGTGTCGAGCGTGTGGAGGCCGAGCGCGTCGCCCACGCCGCGCGCGGTCGTGGACTTTCCGGCGCCGGCCGGACCGTCGATCGCGACCAGTCGTGCCGTCACGCGCGCCCCGTCAACCGGTCGAGATCGTCGCCGAACTCGGGGTACGAGACCGCGACAGCCTTCCAGCCCTCCACCACCGACTCTCCCACGGTCGCCGCACCCGCAACTGCGGCTGCCATCGCGAGCCGATGGTCGCCGCGGCTCGACAACCGCGCCGCGCGCGGCCGTCCACCGTGGATCGCGAGCGCGTCTCCCGCGGTCTCGACCACGATCCCGAGGCTGCGGAGGAGCTGCTCGACCGTCGCGATCCGGTCGCTCTCCTTGACCCGGAGCTCTGCCGCATCGCGGATCTCCGTCACCCCGTCGGCGAACGCGGCTGCGATCGCCAGCACGGGGAGCTCGTCCTGGACGAGCGGGATCTCGGCGCCCGAGATCGTCGTCGCGTGGAGCGGCGACGCGTTGACGTGCAGCGTGCCGACCGGCTCGCCGAGCCGGTCGCCGGTGACGTCGACATCGATCGATGCCCCCATACGGCGCAGCACGTCGAGGAACGCGAGGCGAGTCGGGTTGCAGCTGACCCCGTCGATCACGACGTCGGAACCGGGCGTGAGGGCTGCGCCGACGACCCAGAACGCGGCCGAAGACGGGTCACCAGGGACTTCGAGCGCGAACGCCGACGGCGCGCCGGCCGACACGCGCACCGTGCCGCCCTCGACGGCAACCGGGGCGCCGAGGGCTCCGAGCATGCGTTCCGTGTGGTCACGGCTCGGCGCCGGTTCCGTGATCTCGGTCTTGCCGTCGGCCTGAAGACCAGCGAGCACGAGTGCCGTCTTGACCTGCGCGCTCGCGACCGACGTCGTGACGGCGCGCCCGTGCAGCTGACCGCCGCGGATCACGAGCGGCGCGAGGGCGCCGTCGGCGCGGCCGTCGATGGCGGCACCCATCGCGCGCAGCGGCTCGACGACACGCGCCATCGGCCGCTGCACGAGGCTGTCGTCGCCCGACAGCACCGAGAGGAACGGTCGTCCCGCGAGCAACCCTGCCGAGGTGCGCATGGTCGTGCCCGAATTGCCGCAGTCGAGGACGTGCGCGGGCTCGACGAGCGCTCCCACCCCGCGGCCGATGACGGCAACGCCTCGTTCCGCACTTGTGACATCGACTCCCAACGCACGGAGGAGCAGCCGAGTGCGCAGGACGTCGTCGCCGCCTGCGAGCCGCGAGATGCGAGAGCGTCCGTCGGCCATTGCCGCGAACAGGAGCGCGCGGTGGGAGATGCCCTTGTCGCCCGGGACGCGGACGCGGCCGCGGAGCGGGGCCGGGCCCGTAATCGCGAGCTCGTCGGGAATCGTCACGAGAGCGGGGTCCGCGCCACGTGGTAGCCGTGGCCCACGAGCGATGCTTCGAAGGCGTCGGCGCCACTCGCCGGCACCACGAGCACGAGCACACCACGGCGCCCTTCGAGCGAGTGCACGGTCTCGAAGTCGGCGATGTTGACCCCCAGCTCCGTCGCGAGCGTCGTCACGTGGGCGATCTCGCCCGGTCGGTCGGACACCGGCACGCGCAGCTCGACGAGCTGTTCGTCGGCGGGAAGCCCGGTGGGAAGGTTGCGACGCGCCGCACGGGCCGACTGCAACACCTCGAGGAGCGCACCGCGGTTGCCGCTGGCGACGATGGCGCGCACACGCATGAGCGACGCGAGGTACTCGTCGAGTGCGGTGACGATCGCGTCACGGTTCGCTACGCAGATGTCGGGCCAGATCGCAGGGTGGCTCGACGCGATGCGGGTCATGTCGCGGAACCCGCCGGCCGCCAGGCGCATGAGGACCGCGTGCTGGTTGCCGCTGGCATCGGCCACGTTCATCAACGTGGACGCCGCGAGTTGCGGAACGTGGCTCACGACGGCCACAAGCGCGTCGTGCAGCTCGGGCGGCACCGCGACGGCCTCGGCTCCGAGCAGTGCTGCGAGCGCACGCACCTCCGCGAACGCCTCGGGGTCGGTCCGCGCCGTCGGCGTGATCACCCACGTCGCTCCGACGAAGAGGTCGGCGCTGGCACCGTCGATGCCTTCCTGCTCGGAGCCCGCCATCGGGTGACCACCGACGAACCGCGCCGCGAGGTCCGGGCGAGCCGACTCCACCGCGGTGACGACCGGTTCCTTCACCGACCCGACATCCGTCACGAGCCGCGCGCCTGCGTCGAGCGCTTCGACCGCGACGCTCGCGACCTGGCCGACGGGCACGGCGACCACCGCGACGTCCGCGCCGTCGACTGCCTCGGCGATGCTCGCCGCGATCGTGTCGACCGCGCCCGCCTCCTTCGCACGGGCTGCCCGGGCGGCGTCGTGGTCGAACCCGCGCACTTCGGTACGGAGCGGTCGGAGCGCCATCCCGATGGACCCGCCGATCAGGCCGGTACCGAGGAGCGCGAGGCGACGCGGAGGCATTTGGTGGGCTACTGGGAGAGATCGGAGCGCAGCGTCGTCGCGCCCTCGAGGAACACGTGCCGCAGCTGGTCGCGCGGCTTGTCCGTGTAGCAGTGGACCAGCACGCGGATGCAGCGCGCCATTCCGTGCGGAACCTCCTGCTCCACCGCGCCGAGCAGTGCGATGTCGTCGAGGCCGAGCGCGGTACGGGCAGCGCTGGCGGGAAATTGCGCGTGCAGATCGGGCGTCGACGTGAAGATGATGCTGACCACGTCGTCAGGAGTGAGGTCGTTGCGCGCGAACATCTCCTTGACGAGACGCGCGGTCTTGGCGTCGATCTCTGCTCTCGAGTCTTCGTCGCAGGTGATCGCGCCGCGCAGCGCCTGCAGCTTCACGACGAGCGAGGTTAGCCGGGGCCCTGATTGCCGCTTCCTGCATTGGTCGGTCGCGGAGCGGGTCGGGGCGTTGTCGCTTCGTACAGCGCGCGTACTTCGCTCGGAAGCAGGGCACGCCACTCCCCAGGCGCGAGCCGGCGATCGGCGACGGTTCCGATGCGCGTGCGAACCAAGCGCAGCACCGGGTGGCCGACGGCATCGAACATGCGCCGGACCTGCCGGTTCCGGCCTTCGTGCAACGCGAGCTCGACCGCGGCGCTCGCGCGACGACGCTGCTTCAGACGGACCTTCGCGGGCGCGGTCGGCCCGTCGTCGAGCTCGAGGCCGTCGCGCAGTGCGGCGAGCGCGCCCGGCGACGGAACACCCTCGACTTCGGCAAGGTAGGTCTTCACGATCCCGTGGCGCGGATGCGTGAGGAGCTGCGTCAGCTCGCCGTCGTTGGTGAGGATCAGGAGCCCCGAGGTGTCGGCATCGAGCCGCCCGACCGGGTACACGCGCGGTTCGGCCGGAACGAGGTCGAGCACAGTGGTTCTCCCCTGGGGATCGCTTGCAGTCGAGAGCACATCGACCGGCTTGTTGAGGAGGTAGTACACGAAGTCGTCGCCCACGACGATGGGCACTCCGTCGAGCTCGACGCGCTGCGTTCGCGCATCGGCGCGCGTGCCGAGACGCGCGACGTCGCCGTCGACCGTCACCCGCCCAGCGGCGATGAGCTCTTCGCACGCGCGACGCGAACCGATGCCGGCGCGCGCGAGCAGCTTCTGCAGCCGTTCCGGCTCGACTTCTCCCGCCACGTCACTCCGAAGCGGTGTCGCTCGCGGGCTCGTCGTGGCGCGGATCGTCGTGTAGGTGGAGGCCGCGCTCCAGCGCTTCGACCACGGACGCGTCAGGCACGAAGTCGCCCAACGAGGGCAGGTCGTCGAGCGAGTCGAGGCCCAGCCGCTCGAGGAACGTCACGGTGGTTCCGTAGAGCACGGCGGTGCCGGGGCCGGGATCGCGCCCGACCTCCTCGACGTAGCCGCGTTGCAACAACGTGTGCAGCGTTGCTTCGACGTTCACGCCGCGAATGGCCGAGATCTGACCCCGAGAGATCGGTTGCTTGTACGCGACGATCGCGAGTGTCTCGAGCGCGGGCGCGGACAGCCGCGCGTGGCGGGCGTCGAGGACGAACCGCTCGACGTACGGCGCAAGCTCGGGGTGCGTCTGGTACCGGTACCCGCCGGCGACGCGGACGAGCGCGAATCCTCGTGCCGAGTCGTCGTACTCCCGGGCGAGCTCGTCGCACAAGGCCTCGACGTGCACGACGGGAAGTTCCACGAGCTGCGCGAGCAGGCGCGGTTCGACGGGCTCGGTGGCGGCGAGAACCACCGCTTCGATCGCGCGCTTCGCCTCCGAGTCGCTCACGTGGTGACTTCCTCCGCGACTTCCTGCGTGACTTCCGACGCGGCATGCGTCGCCCCCGCGGGCTCCGTCGCCACCGCGTCGTCCCAGTCGTCGAGACCGGCGCGGTCGAGCGCGACCTCGCCGTCGGACAAGCGGCGCACCAGCAACTCTCCGAAGTTCGTGAACTGCACGATGTCGACGATTCCCTGCTTGTACAGCTCCAGCACCGCGAGGAACCGCACGACGAACTCGAGGCGGTTCGGCGCGTCGGCTGCGATTGAGCGGAAGCTCCGTGCCTCTGTGTCAGGCAACCGGCGCAGCACGGTGTCGACGGCGTCACGCACGCTGGCGCGGATGGGCGCGATGTGCTCGGTGTCGACGATCACGAGCGGGACCGCCGCGAATACGCGCAAAGCCGCGGCCCGCAGGGCCGACGAGCGCACGCGCTCGAGCGGGTCGGGGCGGAGCTCTCGGTACGGGTCTTCGGGGCCCGCCCGCCGCGGGACGCTGCGTTCCGCGCGTCGGATAAGGCCGTCGAAGGCGGCGGCGGCATCCTTGAAGGTCTTGCACTCGAGCAGGCGCGCGAGGAGGAGGTCTCGTTCCTCGAACCGGAGGAGCTCTTCGTCGAGCTCGACCTCTTCGACGCCAGGGAGGAGGCGGCGCGCCTTCAGCTCTACGAGCGTGGCCGCGATGAGCAGGAACTCCGTGGCGACATCGAGATCCAGCGCTTCCATGCGATCGACCTCGGCGAGGTACGCGTCGACGATCGACGACAGCGACACCTCCCACAGCTCGACTTCGTCGCGCAGAATGAGGTGCAGGAGAAGGTCGAACGGCCCTTCGTACACCGGTGTGCAGACCTCGTACGGCATCGCGATGCAGGGTACCTGAGGGTCGCGGCCGTCCTGTGCCATCTCATGGAGCGCCGATGACGCCCGGTATCCTCACGCCCCGTGCCGCGCGTCTTCTCGGGTATCCAACCGACCGGCGAGATCCACTTGGGCAACTACCTCGGCGCGCTGCGGCACTGGGTTGCGGCGCTCGATGAGGCGGAGTCGCCCGATCGCGCGTTGTACTGCGTGGTCGACCTCCACGCGATGACGCTGCCCTACGAGCCCGGCGAGTTCGCGGAGCGCACGCGTCGCACGGTCATGTTCCTGATCGCGGCGGGGCTCGACCCGGCGCGCTGCACGTTGTTCGTGCAGAGCCACGTGCCCGCGCACACCGAGCTCACCTGGATCCTGAACTGCGTCGCAACATTTGGGGAGCTGCGACGCATGACGCAGTTCAAGGAGAAATCGAGTCAGAGCGGACAACCAGGCCAGGAGTCGGTGAGCGTCGGCTTGTTCGACTATCCGGTGCTCATGGCGGCCGACATCCTCGCTTACGACACCGAACGCGTCCCCGTCGGCGACGACCAGCGTCAGCACCTCGAGCTCGCGCGTGACGTCGCCATCCGGTTCAACCACCGTTTCGGGCCGACGCTCGTGGTCCCCGAGGCGACGATCCCGCCGGTTGGCGCCCGGATCATGGACCTGCAGCACCCGAGGGCGAAGATGTCGAAGTCGGCCGACTCGCCGCAGGGGACCCTGCCGCTGCTCGACGACCCGGCCGCGCTCGCGAAGCGCATCAGGAGCGCGGTGACCGACTCCGGTACCGACGTGCGGTTCGATCCCGAGACGAAGCCCGGCGTGTCCAACCTGCTCCAGATCCTCGCCGCCACAACCGGGCGCGATATTCCGGCGGTCGAAGCGGAGTACGCCGCGGATGGCTATGGCGCGCTGAAGACCGCGGTGGCCGACGCGGTGGTCGAGTTCGTCAAGCCGCTCCAGGCGAACTACGACGCGCTCGCCCGCGACCCCGGCGAGGTCGATCGCATCGTCGCGGCGGGCGCAGCGCGCGCAGCAGAGATCTCGGCACCGGTGATGCAACGGATTCGGGCAGCGGCGGGACTGCTCCCGCCTCCGCGGTCATGAGCTCGCCGCCGCGGCGCGTGCGTCCGCGCTACGAACGGAAGTCACCGTCGCTCGAGTTCGACCGGGTCGTGTTCTTCAGCGACGCCGTGTTCGCGATCGCGATGACATTGCTCGTGGTCGGGATCGGCGTCCCGAACGTGCCCGACCGCGCCTTCGAGGGTGCCCTCGACGGGAAAGTCCCGGAGATCACGAGCTTCTTCATCAGCTTCGTCGTGATCGGGTACTACTGGCTCGCGCACCACCGGTTCGTCTCGCAGCTGGTCGCGCTCGAGCAGGGCATCATCATGCTGAACCTGCTGTACCTGGCGGCGATCGCGTTCACTCCGTTTCCGACCGCGCTGGTCGGGAGGTACGAGCAGTTCTCGGTGACGGTCGTGATATACGCGGTCACGCTCGGGGCCGCCAGCCTGCTCGAGGCGGCGATGTTCATCCGGGCACAACAGCAGCACCTGTTCCGCAACCGGCTCCCCGAGGACGTCTTCCGCTACGGCCTGGTCGCGTCACTGATCCCGGTCGTCGCGTTCGTCGTGTCGATCCCCATCGCGCTCGCGAGCCCGACGATCGCGCTGCTCAGCTGGCTGATCGTGTTCCCGATCGAGCGACTCGCGGACGTGCGACTGAAGCCGCCGGGGGCCGACAGCCTGCTGTCCTGACCGATCGAACGCGGCCTCAGTCGTTGTCGGCGGCCGCGAGCGCGACCACCACGGGCGCGGGGATCGGAAGGGCGTCCCACGCCGACCGGTCATGATGCGCGGCAGCCCATCGCGCCGCCTCCTCCGGACCACCGGCAAGGCGGATCCGGCGCGCCCCCAGCTCCGGGTGGCGGAGGTACAGCCCGACCCGCCGGGTGAAGCCGCGCTTTCCGGACCACGCTTCCGCGGCACCGGCACCCCCCACCGCCCCGGAGACCGTCGCGACGACACGCCCGTACACACCGAGGCGGGCGTCGAGCTTCCCGATGTCGTGCAGGAGTGCGGCAGCGAGCCACCGCGGGTCGCCCGCGTAGGGCGTGCCGGCGAGCTGCGACTCCACCGCACGCGCGACCAGGACGGTGTGGCGGCGGTCGTGGCCGGGCTGGAGCGTCCACTGCGAGAAGGCGGCGGGCGACAGCACCGTCTCCGCCCAGGCCGTGTCGGCCGGGCTCGGTGGCGACGGCCAGAGCGCGCGCGCGAAGCGTCCCGACAGGTGCGCGAGCTTCATCCGAACACGAAGCGCACGAGCTGATCGGCGAAGGGAGACAGGATCCGGCCGGCGAAGCCGGTTGTGAACACGAGGATGAACAGCACGAG
>JBKPCV010000114.1:0-11164 GCA_046727575.1 Actinomycetota bacterium | reverse complement strand
TGACGACCTCGTAGATGCGCTCTTCCACGTTCATCGATTTCACGCGGCTAGCGAGGTTCTGCTTCACCTTGTTCTCGTAGCCCGCATAGGTGTGGACGACGAACCAGTCTCCGGGACGGTCGTACGGGCTCGGTTCGCGTGGTCCGGCCTCGACCTCTTCGCCTTTCTCGTCGACCTCGACGACGTCGAGCAGCTCGGCATCGGCGAGCTCGCCGAGTCCGGCCGTGTCGATGGGCTCCGCCACGTCCACGAGCTCCTCGGCGTCGTCCTCGGACGCGCCGTCGACGCGCAGGATCTCGACGTCGACCTCCTCGTCGCCGCTCGGCACCGGCATGGTCGCCCACTCGGGCAGCGCGTCGGCCGCTTCGGGCGTCTGCTCGGCTTCGGCGGCGTCAGGCGCCGCGGCGGCGTCGCTCGAGGTATCGGTGGTGGCGCCGTTCGTCCAGGCAGCGGCGTCGTTGGAAGACGCTTCTTCCGGGGGTGTTTCGAAGTCGTTCATTGGGTCAGTCGAAGAGCCAGAGCACGAAGTTCGACGACGCCAGGTCGAAGAGGAAGATCAGCGAGGTCATCACGACCACGGCGATGAGCACGATGATCGTGGAGTTGATGACTTCCTTGCGGGTCGGCCATGCCACCTTGCGGAGCTCGGCCTTGACCTCCGTGAGGTACTGCGTCGGCCCGACCTTCTCGCGCTGAACCGGCGCCGGTTGGGTCCGGCGCTGTTGCTGCGGGCTCGGCTTGTCCGAGCCTTGCTTTTGCATCAAACGCTTCGTCTGACGATTCATCGCCACGGCGCAACCGTCCTGTTCGTCACGCTCGCAGGGCAGGAGGGACTCGAACCCGCAACCGCCGGTTTTGGAGACCGGTGCTCTACCAATTGAGCTACTGCCCTCCGGCCGTCTGGGTGGGGCCGAGACAACGAGGATAGCAGCGCGACCCCGAGCCGCCCGAGGCGTGCTCGGCAGCGCGGCCGCGGTCTATCCCGCGACGATCGTCCGGCGCCGCGAGCGGTGCACGAGCATGGCCGCCGTTGCAGCGGTCGCGGCGAATGCCGCGCCACCGATGGCGCCCGCGTACGCGAGCCGCCGGCCCGAGAGCACGGAGCGAACCGCCTGGCGCTCGCCGGCGGCCTCGATCGCCGCCAGCGTCTGCGCGAGGAGGCCCGGCGCCGGTTCGAGGTACCGGGTGCGCAGCAACTGGAGGCCGCGCAGCATCCGGCGATAGCGGGCAAGTTCCGCCTGGCAGCGCAGGCACGTCTCGATGTGTCGCTGCACCGAGCGTTCGACGGCGGCGTTGTGCTCGACCGCGGCGGGCAGGAGCTTGGCCACGTCTTCACACCGCACGCGCCGACCTCCCGTCATTGCCCGCTTCGTCGTAGAGCAGATCGCGCAGCCGCTTCCGTCCGCGATGGAGCCGCACCTTGGCGGCTGGCACGGAGATGCCAAGCTCTTCAGCGATCTCTTCGTGCGAGAGGCCGTACACGTCCTTCAGCACGACCAACACGCGCAGCTTCGGCGGAAGCTCGTCGAGGGCGAGTGACAGTCGATCGAGGAGCGCGGCCGATTCAGCCGCGTCCTCGGGTTGCGCGTCCGCGCGCAGCTCGATCGGCTCCTCGAGCATCGAGTCGAGTGACTCAGTACGGTGACGGCGGCGGCGCTTCGCCGAGGTGTACGCGGTGTTAGCAGTGATGCGGTACATCCAGGTGCTGAACTGCGCGTCACCACGGAAGCTCGGCAAGCCCTTCCAGGCACGCAGGTACGACTCCTGCACCACGTCTCGCGCGTCCTCCTCGTCGGCCGTGAGGCGGAGAGCGAGCGTGTAGGTGTCGACGTAGGTCCGGCGGACGACCTCGTCGAACGCCGGGCGGTCGCCGTGGCTGGCCGCCAAGACGAGGCGGTCCAGCTCGTCTCGTTCTCGTGCCTCTTCGTACGTGCTCATCTCCGACTCACACTCGGCCTGGAGGGTTACGCGGGGTCACTTGCGAGCGGTGCCGCGGGTGCACCACTCGGGAAGCGGTCAGCGAGTTTCGCGGTGGAGGGTGTGCTTGCGGTCGAAGCGGCAGTACTTCTTCATCTCCAGGCGCTCACGGTCGTTGGTCTTGTTCTTGACCGTGATGTAGTTGCGCCGCTTGCACACCTCGCATGCGAGCGTCACCTTGACCCGCTTGTCGCTTGCCATTGTCATCTGCTCCCGGTACTGCTGGTAGCGGTGGCGGGACTCGAACCCGCGACGCCGCGATTATGAGCCGCGTGCTCTGCCAACTGAGCTACACCGCCTTGATGGGTGGCCTTGATGGGTGGCGCCATCGAGCCCCCTTACGGACTCGAACCGTAGACCCCTTCCTTACCATGGAAGTGCTCTGCCGACTGAGCTAAGGGGGCGGGAACCCGCCAGGTTAGCAATGCCCTCGGCCGCGATACTTTGCGACATGAGCGTCAGGATCCGACTCGCCGAACGGCGTGACGCGGCAGGGATCCGGGCGATCTACAACCACTACGTCGGCGAGTCGACGGCGCTCTTCGATCTGGTGCCCCGCACGCTCGACGAGCAGGTGCAGTGGATCGACGAGCACTCCGGCGGCCACCCGGCCGTCGTGGCGGTGGTCTGCGGTGAAGACGGCGCGGACCACATCGTGGGTTTCGGCTCGCTGTCGCCATTCCGGGCGCGGCCCGCGTATGCCACGACCGTTGAGAACTCCGTCTACCTCGACCCTGGGTACCAACGACGCGGGATCGGGCGCATGCTTCTCGAGGAGCTCATCCGGCTCGCCCAGGCGCACGGATTCCATTCGGTGATCGCGAGGATCACGGGCGACAACGACGCTTCGATCACCCTGCACGCTGCGTGTGGGTTCGAGCTCGTGGGCACCGAGCGGGAGGTGGGTCGGAAGTTCGGGCGCTGGCTGGACGTCGTCGAGATGCAGCGGCTCGTCTAGTTCGCGCTCGGCTCTCCTTTCGCGCTCTCGGCGGCTTCGCCGACTGCTCCACCTGGGGCGAGCTCGGGCCACGCTCGCCGCCCGGCGGGATACCCGCCTCGCGACGCCGCTCTGGCTAGCGAGTCTCGCTCTCCGCAGGCGGCTCGTCCTCTTCGTCGTCGGTTGGGTCGTCGGAGCTGGTGTGGGCCCGGAGCAGCTGGCCGTTGCCCGGGCCGACGATCGCCTGCCCGGCGTGATCGACGAACGCCGGCGGATCATCGGGCGTTGTCTCCGACTGGCCGTTCGGCGCGACGGCCGCGCGCCCGTTGCCGCTGACCGGCACCGGCTCCACCGACGCGGGGACAGGTGTGCGCGCCGGAGGCTCGAAGTCGACGCGCTGCGTTCCCTCCTTGTGCGCCGCGACCATGCGCTCGTGGTAGCGCTCGATCTCGTCGACGAACTCGGGCTCGGAGTACAGAGTGCCGTCGACCATCGTCCCGCGCCGTTGTTCGATGACCGCGATGACGTCCTCGCCGGCGAGGGTCTTGTGCTCCTCGAGTGCGTGCGCGACGCGGAAGATGGTCTCGCGCTCGCGTTCGATCAACGTGTGGGTGCGCCGGAGTAGACGGTTGAGGTTGTCCTCGACGCGTTGGCCCATGCTCCCCGCGAGAAGCTCCTTGTTGAGGTCGCCTGGCTTCTGGCTGGGACCACCGCCGTGCACACCGGCCCGCTGGATGATCGCGTGTGAGGCGATCGTCGAGCCCATGCCCCAGAACCCTTCCATCAGGATCGCGACCTCGGTCGCCTGTTCCAGGTCCCCCGACACGCCTGATGCGCTGTCGCCTTCGAAGAAGATCCGCTCGCCAGCGAGCGACGCGAGCGAGACCATGATGTCGGCCTCGAACTCGGTCTTGAACATCTTCTGACGATCCTCGATCGGCACCGACGCGACCAGTCCGAGATAGTCCGTCCCCGGGTGGATCGTCGCCATATCGATCTCGAGATGCTTGCGCGCGCGGTAGGCGACGACTGCGTGACATGCCTCGTGGATCGCGACACCGTGACGATCGGAGGCGATGAGCTCCTGGTCGCGCGTCAGGCCCAGGCTCTTGAGGTGCTTGGCGTCGAGGATGTCGGGCCAGGTGATCGTGTCGCGTCCGTCTTGGATCGCGTTGATGAGCGCCTCGTTGACGAGGTCCTTGATCGACGCGCCCGTCGCGTAGGGAGTCATGTGGGCGAGGCGGTCGACGTGTTCGGGCGTGAGACTGTGCTTGACCTTGGCGAGGTAGCCCTCGTAGGTACGGATCCGTCCGGCAGTCGACGGGTAACCGACCCGGTAGATGCGGTCGATCCGGCCCGGGCGCAGGAGGGCTTGGTCGAGCGACTGCGGCATGTTCGTCGCCATCATCACGAGCATCCGGTACTTCGGTGGGGGCTTGGCCTTCATGCCGAACATCTTGCGGATGTAGCGATTGATGAGGCCGCGTGGCTTGTTGAGTCCCGACAGCTCCGTGAGGAGTACCGGCAGAACGGAGTTGCCGCCCATGCCGCCGCCCATGCCGAAGAAGAACCGGCTGCGCGTGGTGTCGGGCCCGGCTGCCGGTGTCTCGGCCTGGCTCATCACGTCGACGAGGTGCTGGCGGGTGCCGCTGGACAGATACCCGAACCCGCCGCACGCCGCGGTGCTCGAGAAGATCGAGTGCGAATGGCCCTGGCCTTGCGGTCCCTGGACCGCGAGCGCGCCCCGGCTTCCGAGCGCGTCGGCTTCGTCGAAGAAGGCCACCACGCCGCCGTACCGGAGTGCGCACTTGCGCAGCTTTCGGAAGAGCAGCTTCACCTTGATCACGCCCATGCCGGCGGTGTTGAGTTGGCTGGCGTCAATGTTCACGAACGGCTTGCCGGTTTCGCCAGCCATGGCCTCGGCCATGAGCGTCTTGCCCGTACCGGGCGGTCCCCAGAGCAGGAGCCCGCTCGGTACGTAGCCGCCCTTGTCCTCGATCATCTTCGGGTCGTCGAGGAAGATCAGGTTCTCCCTCACCTTCGCGAGCACCGGGTCCTGGCCCCAGACGTCGGAGAAACGCGTCTCGATGTCGTCGGGGAAGAAGGTCTCCACCCCACCCCGCGTCGCGAGGTACACGATCATGAAGAACTGGAAGCCGATCCAGAACGACAGGAACACCACGATCTGGATGAACGCGGGAGTGATGCCCACCAGCCAGTCGAGGAACTCGTACGGCGCTCGGAAGAAGCTCGTGTCGAAGATGCGGGCGACGATCAGGTTGACGACGACGATGGCAGCGACGATCTTGGCGGTACGCGCGAACTGGTGCCGCTTCCACGGGTCGATGTGCGCGATGCTCCGGTTCCAGCCGCCGAAGACCCTGTCGCGCCAGAACTGGTAGTAGGACGCGCTGCGCTCACAGATCAAGTAGTGGATCTGCCGTACGAGCTCCACGCCCATGAGGGCGACGATCCACCACTTGCCGCGGAGCGTCATGTTGAACGCTTCGGAGGCCGGGAGAAGCGGGTTGTCGGCCAGCTCGGCGGCAACGAAGAAGCCGAACAGCGCGGCACCGAGCACCAGGAACTTGATGCGGTCCCAGAACGAGAGCGGCTTGCGCGTCGTGCGCTCGCTCTCACGCGGGCGGCTCACGAAGTCGTTCGCGACGTCTGTCATGTCAGCTGCCCTTCACCGTCCACGATTTGATGACGTTGTCGATCTTCGACTCGTAATTGTTGTAACAGTCAGTGTTGCAGAAGATGCTGATCGCGTAGACCTTCGACGTCGACTGATCGAACACGGCGACCTGGTTGAACGTGATCGACGACGCGCCCTTGCCCTCCATGCGCGCGACCAGGTGGGAGCCATGGAAGCCGCCGTCGAGCTCGACGGGCTCGTACTTCAGTACCTCCGCGGTGCCCTTCTCGAGGGCGTTGTCGACGTCGTAGAAGATGTTGCGGAGCGACTGGAGCGAGGCCGCGTCCGAGGCCTCGGCCGACAACGGTTGGACGACGGCGCGTCCGAGTGGGTATCGCGGGCTGCCGTTCGCAAGGTGCCGGAGCGTGGGCGCGGGACTGGCATCGAAGACCGTGGTCCAGGTGGTGTCGCGACGCTGCTGGATCTCGTCCTTGGAGAGGGCGCCCTTCAAGGCGTTGAGGACCGCCTCCTGATCGTAGAGCTTCCAGGTGTCCGGCACCTTGAAATACGTGTTGTCGCCCGAGTTCTTGACGTAGTGATAGCCGGTACCAGCACACGCGGCGAGCAGGACGGATGCGGCGAGGAACACGCCGACGGCCAGGAAGCGCACCCACCCCGGGTGTTCCCTCATACCCGCACAGTATCGACCAGATTTCGCGCCCTCGGTAGTCCGATTGCCGAGACCACCTGCTCAGGGGTCGCTCACTAGAAGCCGGGATACCCGGCTCGTTGCACGTTCGCTCCCGTGCCGAGAGGGCGGCGGGCGAGTGGGCCGGGTTGGATTCGAACCAACGTAGCTTTCGCAGCAGTTTTACAGACTGCCCCCTTTGGCCACTCGGGTACCGACCCGGGGGGCGTACAGTATCAGCCCCGATTCCGGCCTCAGGAGTGGCAGATGCCCACTTTCGACGTCGTATCGCACGTCGATCTGCAAGAGGTTCGCAACGCCGTCGACCAGGCGAAGCGCGAGGTGGCGACCCGCTTCGACTTCAAGA
The DNA here is from genome assembly GCA_046727575.1 of Actinomycetota bacterium. GTDB lineage: Bacteria > Actinomycetota > Acidimicrobiia > IMCC26256 > DASPTH01 > DASPTH01. The sequence goes on along the minus strand of JBKPCV010000114.1, from coordinate 4,557 downwards.
ACACCGGCACCACCATCGATCTCGGCGACAAGGCGATCCAGATGCACACCGAGAGCGAGGCGCGACTCAAGGCGCTCGTACAGGTGCTGGAGGAGAAGCTCGTGCGCCGGCAGGTGTCCTTGAAGGCGCTCTCGTACGGAAAGGTCGAAGAGGCCGCAAAGGGCACAGTCCGTCAGACCGCCACACTGCAGATGGGCATCTCCTCCGACAAGGCGCGCGAGATCGGCAAGTTCCTGAAGGGCCTCAACCTCAAGGGCGTCCAGCACCAGGTGCAGGGCGACCAGCTACGCGTCAGCGGCAAGAAGAAGGACGACCTGCAGAGCGCGATCCAAGCCATGCGAGAGCACGACTTCGACATCCCGCTGCAGTTCGTGAACTTCCGGGATTGACCTGGGCTGATCAGTACTGACCGCCGCGGAGGCGGGCGACCCGGTCCGCAGTCGGCGGGTGCGTGCTGAACAGGTTGGCGAACTCGACCTTGCGCCCGGTGAGCGGGTTGATGATGTACGCCGTCGCCTGAGCGGGGTTGACGTCCATTGGAACCTGCTTTGCGTACGCCTCGATCTTCTCGAGCGCACGAGCGAGCGGTTCGCCGTCGTGCAGCAGGTGCGCGCCGCTGGCGTCGGCTTGGTACTCACGAGAGCGGGACAGCGCGGCCTGGAGGAAGAATGCCGCCACCGGAGCAAGGATCATCATCATCAGTGCGCCGAAGATGTTCTCCCGGTCGGTGACCCAGAACGCCAGGCGGGCGACGAACGTGATGCCCATCGCGATCGCCGCCGCTACCGACCCGATCAGGATGTCGCGGTTGCGCACGTGCGACAGCTCGTGGGCGAGCACCCCGCGGAGCTCGTCGCGGTCGAGGACCTTCAGGATGCCCTGCGTGACCGCGACTGCCGCGTGGTTGGGGCTGCGACCAGTGGCGAAGGCGTTGGGCTGCGCCTCGGGCGACACGTAGATGCGGGGCATCGGCATCCCGGTTTCCTTGGCGAGCTCCTCGACGATCTCGTAGACCTGCGGGAGCTCCTCACGCGTGGCCGGCACCGCCCGGGCCGCCTTGATCGCGAGCGTGTCACTGAACCAGTAGGAACCGCCCACGAAGATCAGGCCGATGGCCAGCCCGATCACGAGGCCGGTGCTGCCCCCGAGCAGGCCGCCGATGGCGATGAACAAGGCGCCGAGAAGGGCGAGTATGACAGCGGTCTTCGCTGCGTTTCTCATGACACATCACCTCTGGGGGGACCTGGTTGGGCCCCTGTGACTCTTGAAACGCTAGGCGTTCACGGTTCGTTCCCGGCATCGCACTCTCAGGCGTGCTTCAGGCTCTTGGCGGTCATCACCCTCAGTCGTAATAGCCGGAGTGGAAGTAGATGCACGGGACGCCGACCGAGCGGAACATCTCGACGTTGCGGCGGTCGTCCTCGATCGCGAGCCGGAGGTCGAAGCCGTAGCGCCGGAGGTCATGGACGGACGCTTCCTTGAAGTCACGGGCGTAGTCGTAGTCGCCCCAGGGTCGCATCACGAGGAGGTCCCACCGGATCTGATACCGGCGGAGCCACGCCTCGGTGAGGTGATGGACCCGTTCCGGGCGAGCGGTGAGCAGGACGATCCGAAGCTTCGGGTCGAGCAGGTCGAGGAGCACTTTCACCTCTTCGATGACGGGATCGTCTCCGCACGCCTCGAAGAAGGCGTCCCAGTTGCGGCGAGGTGCCTCGAGATAGTGCTGACGGCTGGCGGCGTCCGACAGGACACCGTCGAGGTCGACGATGGCAGAGGGGCCCGGCTCGACCTCGCCCGCGTGCCAGGTCCAGTGCGCAGGCGACTGCGCTCGGGTCAATCTTCCTCGGCGCTCGCGGTCGCGAGGTAGCGCGCCTTGATGCCCTCGACGACCGAGGGATCGGCGAGCGTCGTGGTGTCACCGAGTGCTTGGTCCTCCGCGACGTCGCGCAGTAACCGCCGCATGATCTTGCCCGAACGCGTCTTTGGCAGATCCTCGGTGAAGAGGATCTTCTTCGGCTTCGCAATGGGGCCGATGGTGTGGCCGACGTGGTCGCGGAGCTCGGCGAGGAGTGCGTCGCTCGGTTCGTTCCCGCCGCGCAGGATCACGAACGCGCTGATGGCCTGACCGGTCGTGTCGTCCTTGGTGCCCACGACGGCGGCCTCGCAGACCGCGGAGTGGCCGACGAGCGCGTGCTCGACCTCCGCGGTCGAGATGTTGTGGCCCGACACGAGCATGACGTCGTCGACCCGGCCGAGCAGCCAGAAGTAGCCGTCCTCGTCGCGCTTGGCGCCGTCACCCGCGAAGTACCTGCCCTCGAACCGAATCCAGTACGTCTCGCGGTAGCGCTCGGGGTCGCCCCAGATGCCGCGGAGCATGGCGGGCCACGGACGCGTGAGCAGGAGGTAGCCGCCGCCCGGGATCGGGACCGAGTCGCCGGCGTCGTCGACGATGTCGGCGCTGATCCCCGGGAGCGGAAACGTGGCGCTGCCCGGCTTCAGCGTGGTGGCACCGGGGAGCGGGCTGATCATGATCGCGCCGGTCTCCGTCTGCCACCACGTGTCGACCACCGGGCACCGCTCGCCGCCGATATAGCGCCAGTACCAGACCCACGCCTCGGGATTGATGGGCTCGCCCACGCTCCCGAGGAGCCGGAGCGACGACAGGTCACGGGCTTCGGGGAATTGAGGGCCCCACTTCATGAACGTCCGGATGGCGGTGGGCGCGGTGTAGAGGATGGTGACCTTGTACTTCTCGACGATCTGCCACAGCCGGTCTCGCTCGGGGAAGTCCGGGGTGCCTTCGTAGAGCACGCTCGTGGCGCGGTTCGTGAGCGGGCCGTAGACGATGTAGGAGTGGCCCGTGACCCAACCGACGTCGGCCGAGCACCAATAGATATCGGTGTCGGGATGCAGGTCGAAGACGTACTTGTGTGTCCACGCGACCTGCGTCAGGTAGCCGCCGGTCGTGTGCATGATGCCCTTGGGCTTCGCGGTCGTGCCGCTCGTGTAGAGGAGGTAGAGGAGGTCTTCCGCGTCCATCGCCTCCGGCGCGCACTCGGTGGACTGATTCGGAACGACGTCGTGCCACCAGGTGTCGCGTCCCGCCTGCATCGACACGTCTTGGCCCGTCCGCCGCAGCACCAGCACCTTCTCGATCGACGGGCAGTCCGCGAGCGCGGTGTCGGCCGTTTCCTTCAACGGCACGATTCCTCCGCGCCGCCACGCGCCATCGGCCGTGATCAACACCTTCGCCTCCGCGTCCTGGATGCGGTCGCGCAGGGAGTCGGCAGAAAAGCCGCCGAAGACTACGGAGTGCGCCGCGCCGATCCGCGAGCACGCGAGCAGTGCCATCGGGAGCTCGGGCACCATGCCGAGATAGATGTTCACCCGGTCGCCCCGACGGACTCCGAGCTCCTTCAAGGCGTTGGCGAGCCGGCTGACGTCCTCGAGCAGCTGCGCGTAGGTGATCGTGCGCGTGTCACCCGGCTCGCCCTCCCAGTGGTAGGCGACCTGGTCGCCGTAGCCCGCCGCGATGTGGCGGTCGAGACAGTTGTACGAGGCGTTGAGCTGACCTCCGACGAACCACTTCGCGAAGGGCAGGTCCCACTCGAGGATCGTGTCCCACTCGCGGTACCAGTCGAGGAGGTCCGCCGCCTGCCGCGCCCAGAACCCCTCCAGGTCGACATTCGCCTCGTCGTAGATCTCGGCGTCGAGCACGAGCGCGTCCTGCTTGAACGACTCGGGCGGCGGGAAGGTACGACCCTCGGCGAGCAACGACTCGATCGTGTCGGACATCCCCTACTCCCATCTCGAAAAGGCGCGGTCAGGCTATCCGGGTCGTCGCGCGCTCAGGCTCGCCGGAGCACCAATACGGAGTGCGCGCCGAGTCCCGTGGGATCGAGGAGCGCAGCCCCTTCCGTGACCCGGCTCCGGTGCTTGACCGCGGCGAGATCACCGACGTGCGCGCGGGCGTCCCATTCCGCTCGCGCCTCCGCGACCACGTCGTCGATGCCGAGGCCTCGCAGCCAATTCGCCTGCGTCGTCTTGCGTTCGAGGTGGAGCCCGGCGCGGCGCGCCGAGTGCACGAGGTACTCGTACGGGACGTCGGCGGTGATGTCCTGCTCGCCGGGCGCGACGAGGGGGGACGTTCCGCGATTGTGCGAGCGGTACGTCCGGAGCCAGCCTGCCTGACCTCGCGCCGCGAGCTCCGCCGCTGACTCGACGTAGTCGACGATGATCACCGTGCCCCGTTCGAGCACGTCCGCACACGCCCGCAGCCAATCTCGGATGCCGGTCGGAACCGGAAGTCGCGCGCCCGGCGCCACCGCTCCGGACGCGACGACGTCCGCCTCGGCGGCAACCTCGGGCGCAGCGGCGACGAGCTCCTCGCGGAATGATCCGTCGGCGGCAGCGACTCGGACCTCCGACCACCCGGTCGCGGTCCGCTCGACGATGCGGAACGGGAGGTTGTCGAGGAGTTCGTTGGCGAGCACGACGCCCGACATCGACACGGCGGGCAGTTCGGCCAGTGAGGTGGCGATCGGACCGACGCCGCGG
>JBKPCV010000113.1:0-3214 GCA_046727575.1 Actinomycetota bacterium | reverse complement strand
CCGGTACCGATAGAACATGTCATCGACCTGCTCGAGCAGCGTCGGGATCCACCCGATGTTCGATTCGACGAGCAGGAGCTTGACGTCGGTGAAGCGCTCGAAGACGCCGGAGAACAGGAGCTGACACACCACGGGCAGCGTGTGCGACCCGGACTTCGTGGCACCCGCCGCACCCATGAACTGCGGTGTGTCCATGACCGGCCCCGAACGCGACGCGCCGGTCGTCGGCAGGAAGCTCCCGATGTGGACGGCGACGGGTGTGTCGGTCTCCTGCGCGAACGCCCAGAACGGCTCGTCCTCCGACGCGGGTTGGAGCGAGCCGTTCGGGAAGGCGGAGATCACGACGCCGCGATGCCCCAGATCGAGGCAACGCTTCATCTCGGCGACGGTGTCGTCGACACCGGTGGTGGGCAGGATGCCCTGGCCCACGAGGCGGCCATCGGATCCGTCGCAGAACTCTGCCAACCAGTCGTTGTACGCGCGCACACAGGCCACTTGCAGCTCGGGCTCGGAGCCGTAGATCTTGGCGCCGAGCAGGGTCACGCTCGGGTACAGCACTTGCAGGTACATCCCGTCGATGTCCATGTCGGCGAGCCGGGCCTTGGTGTCGAAGCTACCCGGGCGCATGCCCTCGTACGTGATCCCGACCGGCGCGAAGTCGAGGTACGACAGTCCCGCCGTCGCCGTGAGCCCCACGGGGCGAACGCTCTCGCCGTCGTTGAACGACCAGTAGTCGCCCTCGTCGCGGTGGATGACCTTGGGCGCACGGTCCTTGAACTTCGCGGGCACGCGCCCGACCCAGGTGTCGGGTGGCTCGTTGACGTGAGCGTCGCAGTCGAGGATTGGATAGTCGATCGAGGCGTGGTCGTAGAACAGATCCGTCGTGTGCTCCATCCCGTAAACGGTGACAGTTTCGTGCGGACCGTGCAACCGACTCCTCCGGCGTACCGGTCGACAGCCCAGCCGCCGGATGCGAGGCTGGTGGCATGAACGCACAGGGATGGCGGATTGCCGACAGCGACATGCACGTGATGGAACCGGCCGACTTGTGGCAGCGCTACATCGACCCGGCCTTCCGCGATGCGGCGCCCATCGGGCTCAGCGAGGTGCGCCGCGACATGCGGGTGCTGGTGAAGGACCAGGTGCTGTCGATCTCGAACCGCGCCCGCGTCCGCGTGCCCTGGACCACGGGCGTCGGATGGAGACCGCACCAGGACACCGCCTACGCCGCCGCCGAGGAACGCGGCTGGGACGCGCGCTCGCAGCTGGACGCGATGGACGCCGAGGGCCTCGACGCCGCGGTGCTGTTCCCGAGCCGGGGACTGTTCGTGCTCGGACTCGACAGCGCCGAGGAGGTAGGCGCCGCCGGCGGATACGAGCCGGAGCTCGCGGCTGCGGTCGCGCGCGCTTACAACGACTGGCTGCACAACTTCTGCGAGGAGGACCCGGCACGGCTCTTCGGTGCCGGACTCCTCGCGCCGCACGACGTCGATGCCGCGGTCGACGAGACCCGGCGCGTCGTACGTGAGTACGGCTTCAAGACCGTGTTCATGCACCCGGGATGCGTGAACCGCCGGCCGTGGCACGATCCGCACTACGACCCGATCTGGCGTGAGTGCGAGCGGCTCGGTGTGCCGATCTGCTTCCACGGCGGTGGTCAGAACTACCTGCACCCGGACTACACGCTCGAGGTGTTCGACAACTTGATGATGTGGCACACGTTCGGCCAGCCGATCGGAATCATGGCCGTGATCGTGAGCTTCACGAGCGGCGGCGTGATCCAGCGGTTCCCGAACCTCCGCGTCGGGTTGCTCGAAGGGAACTGCGGGTGGGCTCCGTGGTTGCTCCATCGTCTCGACGAGCACTGGGAGTGGACGGGGAGCTCTGACGCGCCCGACCTGGAGCATGCGCCATCGGAGTTCTTCCGCTCGAACTGTTTCCTCGGCGTGGAGGCCGACGAGACGCCGGTGAAGTACTACGTCGACTGGTTCGGTGACGACAACCTGGTGTTCTCGACGGATTACCCGCACGGCGACTCGAAGTATCCGCAGTCGGTGAGCGGTTTCCTCGAGCTGCCGATCCCGGACGAGACGAAGCGCAAGATCCTCTGGGACAACTGGTGCCGGCTCTACAACATGCCGGTCTAGAAGCCGGCGAGAGCGCCAAGGCGTTGTACGGCATCAGTTGACACTCCGTGGCCGCCGGTCCAGGATGCCGTCCCGAGCGGTTCGAGGTGGTCGCTCCCGAGAAGGCGGTTCCCATGGGCATAGCGGAGATGTTCGGGTACGACGGCAAGCGCGCGCTCGTCGTCGGCGGCGCGACCGGCATGGGCGCCGCGACGGCGCAGATCGCGAGAGACCTCGGCGCCGAAGTCGTCGTGATGGACTACGCCGACGTCTCGATCCAAGGCGTCAAAGGGATCAAGGTCGACCTGCGCGACAAGGCCAGCATCGATGCCGCGCTCGACGAGTGCGGCGGCCCGATCCACGCGCTGTTCTCGTGCGCGGGCGTTGCCGACGGCGCTCCGCGGATCATGCACGTCAACTTCATCGGCCAGCGTCATCTGATCGAACGCGCCGTCAAAGAGGACATGATGCCCAAGGGTTCGGCGATCGCGATGATTTCCTCGGTGGCGGGACTCGGATGGGAGAACAATCTCCCGACGATCATGGAGTTCCTCGACACGCCCGACTTCGAGGCGGCCACCGCGTGGATCGACGCCCATCCCGACTTGGAGAACTACTCGTTCAGCAAGCAGGCGATCCTCGCGTACGTCGCGCACCAGGGCTACCCCTTCGTCAAGCGCGGCGTCCGCATCAACGCGATCCAGCCCGGTCCGACCGATACCCCGCTCGCGCGCGCGAACGCCGACGTCTGGCTCGGTTTCGCCGCCGACTACCGGGCCGACTGCGGAGTCGAGGCGTCGACGCCCGAAGAGCAGGGCGCCGTCCTCGCGTTCCTGTGCTGCGACGCGGCGAGCCATGTCAACGGCATCAGTATCATCACCGACGCCGGCTACGTGAGCGCGGCCCTCACCGACGCCTACGAAGGTCCGTTCATCAAGGTGATGCTCGGGCGCGCATAAGCGTCCAGGCAACGATGCCGAGCGCCAGCACGACAACGCCACCGACGACCGTGTCGAGCGGGAGGCTGAGCGCGAGCACCAGACAGCCGAGTAGGCCGAGCACGGCAACTGTGCGGGGCGATCTGCGTT